>NZ_JAVIWQ010000002.1:3018163-3319980 GCF_034313965.1 Herbaspirillum sp. RTI4 | reverse complement strand
TTCCAAAGCCGCCATATGGGTAGTTATCGCCCTGGTACTGTTTATGGTATTCAAACAGTTCGACAATCGCGGCCAAGCTGCGGTAGCGGCGCCAATCGCCTATTCGGATTTCATCAGCGAGGTCAAGGCGGGGCACATCAAGGACGCGACGATTGAGGACCGGACTATTCTTGCGACCACGCAAGATGGTAAGAAACTCAAGACGGCAGCTACTTTCCTGGATCGCGGCTTAGTCGGCGACTTGCTGGCCAATGGTGTCAAATTCGACGTCAAACAGCCTGAAGAGCCATCTTTCCTGTCTCAGATATTCATTTCCTGGTTCCCGATGCTGTTGCTGATCGGCGTCTGGGTGTTCTTCATGCGCCAGATGCAAGGTGGCGGCAAGGGCGGTGCCTTTTCATTCGGCAAGTCCAAAGCGCGCATGATGGATGAAAACAGCAATACCATCACCTTTGCCGACGTCGCCGGTTGCGACGAAGCCAAAGAAGAAGTGCAGGAGCTGGTCGAATTTCTGCGCGATCCTACTAAATTCCAGAAACTCGGCGGACGCATTCCTCACGGCGTGCTGATGGTCGGCCCTCCTGGTACCGGTAAAACGCTGCTGGCGAGAGCGATTGCCGGCGAAGCGAAGGTCCCGTTTTTCACTATTTCCGGTTCTGATTTCGTTGAAATGTTTGTCGGTGTCGGCGCATCCCGTGTGCGCGACATGTTTGAAAACGCCAAGAAACACGCGCCCTGCATTATTTTCATCGATGAAATTGATGCGGTCGGTCGTCATCGCGGCGCAGGCATGGGCGGCGGGAACGACGAACGGGAACAAACGCTCAACCAGATGCTGGTTGAAATGGACGGCTTTGAAGCAAATTCCGGCGTCATCGTGATTGCCGCAACTAACCGTGCCGACGTACTCGACAAGGCGCTGCTGCGTCCAGGTCGTTTCGATCGTCAAGTGTCGGTGGGCCTGCCCGATATCCGTGGCCGCGAACAGATCTTGTATGTTCACATGCGCAAGGTGCCTATCGCGACAGACGTTAAGGCAGATATCCTGGCGCGTGGTACTCCAGGTTTTTCCGGTGCTGATCTGGCCAACTTAGTGAATGAAGCGGCGTTGTTTGCTGCACGCCGCAGCAAGCGCGTCGTCGAAATGCAGGATTTCGAAGATGCCAAGGACAAAATCGTCATGGGGCCGGAACGCAAATCCGCCGTCATGCGCGAAGAAGAACGTCGCAATACGGCTTTCCATGAATCTGGCCATGCAGTCGTTGCAAAATTGTTGCCCAAGGCCGATCCGGTTCACAAAGTCACCATCATGCCTCGCGGTTTCGCGCTGGGTCTGACATGGCAATTGCCTGAGCATGACCGCGTCAATATGTACAAAGACAAGATGCTGGAAGAAATCGCCATCCTTTTTGGCGGTCGTATTTCAGAAGAAATTTTCATGCATCAGATGTCGACCGGCGCTTCCAACGACTTCGAGCGCGCTACTAAACTGGCTCGGGCGATGGTCACGCGCTACGGTATGTCGGAAAGCCTCGGCACCATGGTCTATGAAGATACCGAGCAGGATGCTTATTTTGGCCGCATGTCTTCCAAGACGGTGTCTGAAGCGACGCAACAAAAGGTCGACGCTGAAATCCGCCGGATACTGGATGCGCAATATGCTCTCTCGCGCAAACTGCTGGAGGAAAATCGTGAAAAAGTGGAATTGATGGCCAAGACGCTGCTGGAATGGGAAACCATCGATGCAGATCAGGTCAACGACATCATGAGCGGCAACGAGCCACGTCAGCCTAAGTATCCGCAGACTAAGAAAACGCCACCGCCAGATAATCCGCCAAGCGATGTCTCACCAAGCGCAACGGCTCCGGCCTAAGCGAAGGTAGTATCCAGGCCTAGGGGTGAGGAGAAATCCTCACCTTTTTTCATTTGGGGCGATTGTTATTTTTGACTTGTCCCGGTACTTCAGTATTCCAAAAACCCATGAAGCAACATTATTTTCACTGTGGACGTTACCGATTTCCGCTTGATCGCGGACCCCGTCCGCTGGTGATGGGCATATTGAACATCACGCCTGACTCATTTTCCGACGGTGGGAGTTTTCATTCGCTGGATCTGGCACTGTCCCATGCGGAGCAGATGATTGCGGATGGCGTCGATATCATCGATATCGGTGGCGAATCGACACGGCCCGGTTCCCCTCCGCTGGCACTGGAAGAAGAATTGCGTCGCCTGATGCCGGTGGTCTACGCTTTGCGCGATTGCGGCAAACCCCTGTCCATCGATACCTACAAACCCGCCGTCATGCGGGAAACGCTGGCGGCCGGTGCCGATATGATCAATGACATTTTCGGTTTTCGGAGCGATGGCGCAATCGACGTCGTTCGCGACAGTGATTGCGGTTTGTGCATCATGCACATGCAAGGTGTGCCGCAAACTATGCAGGAGGAACCGCAGTATGCCGATGTCGTTCAGGAAGTCAGCGACTTCCTTCGCCAGCGTGTCGATGTATTGCTGGAAGCTGGCATCGAACGCCCGCGCTTGAGCATCGATCCCGGCTTCGGCTTCGGCAAAAACAGCGAACACAATCGGACCCTGTTAAAAAATATAGGGCATATTGCCAGGACACTTGATCTGCCTTTATTGGCAGGCATGTCCCGCAAAAGAATGATTGGCGATCTGACCGGCAGAGGTATTGAAAACCGTCTTGCCGGTAGTGTGGGTGCAGCGCTGGTTGCCGCTGCGCAAGGTGCGGCAATCGTGCGCGTGCATGATGTCGCGGCGACTGTGGATGCCTTGCGGGTGTGGCAGGCTGGCATGAGCTGAGGGACGGGTATCGAGGCACTTCTGCATTAAGCCCAAGGTATGGCAGCCAAACAACGTATAAACAAATAGAAAATTAAAAAAGTGGGAACTATGGCATCTAAATATTTCGGTACCGATGGAGTGCGCGGTCTGGTCGGCAAAGCGCCGATTACGCCTGATTTCGTCATGCGGCTGGGCTACGCGGCGGGAGTGGTGCTGACCAGTGCGGCGGCAAAAACCGGGAAGCCGACTGTGCTCATTGGCAAGGACACGCGCATTTCTGGTTATATGCTGGAAGCCGCATTGGAAGCCGGTTTTGCGGCAGCCGGCGTCGATGTGATGCTGGCTGGGCCGATTCCCACGCCGGCCGTCGCCTACCTGACGCGGACTTTGCGGCTGGCCGCCGGGGTGGTCATTTCAGCCTCACACAATCCTTATCACGATAACGGCATTAAATTTTTCTCCGGTTCCGGCAATAAACTGCCGGATTCGGTAGAGGCCGAAATCGAAGCGGCGCTGGAACAACCGATGCAATGTGTGGCATCGGATAAATTGGGCAAAGCCCGACGGCTCGACGATGCCCGAGGCCGTTATATCGAATTTTGCAAAAGCACTTTCCCTAATGCGCTCGACCTGAAGGGCATGACCATCGTGGTCGATTGCGCCAATGGTGCGGCTTACCATATCGCGCCGGATGTGCTGCACGAACTGGGTGCGGAGGTCATCACAATCGGCAATCAGCCTAATGGCCTGAACATCAATGCCGGTTTTGGTGCGACAGCCCCGGAAGCGCTGGCCATGGCCGTGCGCGCCAATCATGCCGATATCGGTATTGCGCTCGATGGGGATGCCGACCGTCTGGTGATGGTCGATGCCGCCGGGCGCATCTACAATGGCGACGAATTGTTGTATGTCATTGTCAAGGATCGTCTCGCTTTGGGCCCGGTCGCTGGCGCAGTCGGCACGCTGATGACGAATATGGCGCTGGAAGTCGCTTTCAAGAAGCTCGGTATTGGCTTCGCCCGCGCCAGAGTCGGCGACCGCTATGTGCTGGAAACGCTGCAACAGCGCGGCTGGATTCTCGGTGGTGAAGGTTCTGGTCACTTGCTATGCCTGGATAAGCATACGACCGGCGATGGCATCGTCTCGGCCTTGCAAGTCTTGTCGGCATTGAAGCAAAGCGGCCTGACACTGGAACAAAGCACCGCCGATATTCGAATGTATCCGCAATCCTTGATCAACGTCAGGATCGCTCCCGGCTTTGACTGGCAAAAAAATCCTGCCATGCAGGCTGAAAAAGCGGCAGTCGAAGAACTGCTGGGCGAGCGTGGACGCGTCCTGATCCGGCCCTCCGGCACTGAGCCGCTGATTCGTGTCATGGTAGAAGCGGAAGATGCCGAGGTGGCGCAGTCACTTGCCCAGCGCATTGCCGCGACTGTCGTTGCCGCCTGATTACGATCATTTCACGTTCTTTGTCTGAGAGGCATAGCATGCAAAAGCCACAGACCGATCTTCTGGTAGTGGAAGACGAACCGAGTATTGCCGAATTATTGAAATTTTCCTTGGAAAATGCCGGTTTTTCCGTCGTCATTGTTCCTAGCGCAGCGCAAGCGCGCGAAGCGGTGGCGCAGAGCTTGCCGCATCTGGTGTTGCTGGACTGGATGTTGCCGGATATGCCTGGTCTGAGTTTGTTGAAAGAATGGCGCAGGAATCCCCGCACTGCCATTTTGCCGGTCATCATGCTGACCGCAAAAGGGATGGAAGAAGACAAGGTCAAAGGTTTGAACGAGGGCGCGGATGACTATGTCACCAAACCATTTTCTCCGAAGGAACTGGTTGCCCGAATTCTGGCTTTGTTACGCCGGAAAATGCCTGAAATCGGCCAACAAATTCAGATTTATGGATTGATTAAAATCGATCTCGAGCGGTTGGAAGTGACTGTCGGGGACATGCCGGTGATGCTGGATCAGGCCGAATTCAAATTGCTGCGCTATCTGGTGGCACACCCGGAACGGGTGTACTCGCGTGCGCAATTGCTCGACAAAGTATGGGGCGACCATGCCTTCATAGAAGAGCGGACCGTCGACGTGCACATCATGCGCTTGCGTAAATCGCTCGGCCCTGCGCACGACTACATCAAGACGGTGCGCGGAGTGGGGTACCAGCTCAGCAGCCTTAGCCGGTCTGTCCCCGCATGAAGCACGTCTCTTAAAGAGGCTCTCGGGCAGGAGAACTCCTCGCCCACCCGATCAATCGTCCAGCGGTACCGCCCTTGAACGGTTCACTTCCGCCGGGCTGACGTAACCCGCCTTGTTTTCCCAGCTATTCCGAATATACGACACCACATCGGCAATTTCCTGATCGCTCAGTAACTGACTGAACGGCGGCATGCCGTACGGACGGGGATTGCCGGTCGTGGTGGGCGGGAAGCCGCCATTGAGGACGATGCGGATGGGATTGATCGCAGAGCCCATGGTGATAGCCCGGTTGCCCGACAGCGGCGGATAGGCCAGTGGGATACCTGCTCCTGAGGCTTTATGGCATTCAGCACAATTGTTTTTGTAGAGGATTGCGCCGGAAGCCATTATCCGTTCCGCTTCACGCTCTGAGGGTTGCGGCGTTTCGATGACCGGTGCGCGTTCATTCTGCGGCAGGGATTTGAGGTAAAGCGCCATCGCCTTGATGTCACTGTCGCTCAAATATTGCAGACTGGCACCGACTACTTCCGCCATCGGGCCGAACACTGTGCTGCGTGTCGAAACGCCGGTGCGCAATAAATCATGAATCGATTGCAGCTCCCAATTGCCGAGGCCGGCTTCGGCGTCGGAGGTGAGTGATGGAGCGTACCAGTTCAGCACCGGGATCAGTCCACCCGCCAGTGGGGCGTAACTGGACGTGGCACCGAGTGCGTTGCGCGTCGTGTGGCAGGCTGCGCAATGTCCCAGACCCTGCACCAGATAGGCCCCGCGGTTCCAGTCCATCGATTGCTTGGTATCTGGCTGAAACACGCCGGGCCGGAAATACAGCGCGCGCCAGAACGCCAGCAAAATCCGCTGGTTATAAGGAAAGCGCAAGGCATTTTCGCGGTTGGCCTGTGCCACAGGGGCCACGGTTTTCATATAAGCGAATAGTGCATCGGAATCGCCGCGGCTGATTTTGGTGTATTCGGTAAAAGGAAAGGCCGGGTACAGGAAGCTGCCATCTTTGGATTTGCCGTGATGCAGGGCGCGCCAGAAGTCTCCGGCGTTCCACTTGCCGATGCCGGTCTGCTCATCGGAGGTGATGTTGGGCGTGTAGATCGTACCGAATGGGGTCGGGACGGCGCGTCCGCCAGCGTACTCTTTGCCGCTGCGTGCGGTGTGGCAAGCCATGCAATCGCCGGCCCGGGCCAGATAGCGCCCGGTTTCTAGCAGGCGGGCGGCATCTGCCGGAGAGCTTGTTGCTGCCGGAACGGTCGTGGTCGAGGTGTCATCATCGGCATCCTTTAATTGCCAGACTATGATGGCGGCGGGTATCAGGACGATCAGAGCAAGGAGAGTGATTAAGAGGCGTTTCATTTATTTTCCTGGGCCAGACTGCCGCAAGTCACGGGTGGGGGCGAGGGTAGCGATGCCACCGAGGGTAGGGGCAAGGGATTGGCGGCGACCGGCTGGGCGGCGAGCCAGGCGCTCACGGCACCGATGTCTTCCAGTGACAGGCGACCGGTAATGAACGCCATGCAATCGGGCGCGCTGGCCCGACGGATGCCGTTACGCCATGCGCCGAATTGGGCATTCACGTAATCACGCGGCAAGCCGAGCAGGCCCGGGATAAAGGGCGCGACGCCGGTCAATGTCTGGCCGTGGCAGGCGATACAGGCGGGGACTTTTTTGGCAGGGTCGCCGTTGAACACCAGTGTCCGTCCGCGCTCCAGCAGAGCGGGGGAGTCGGTGATCGGTTGTGGCGGCGGGTAGGGCGGATGCTGCTCGGAAAAGTATTGCGCGATTTCATGCAAATACGCATCCGACATATGGTCCAGCATGTAGGTCATCAAAGGGTATTGCCGGCGTCCATCGCGGAAATTGCGTAACTGGTTGTACAGATAGCCGGCCGGCTTGCCGGCGATACGCGGATAGTAGCCATCGGTGCCGGCACTGCCTTGTTTGCCATGGCACGCGGTACAGGCGGCCATGCGCTGCTGCATGGTGTCGGGTAAGGCGTCGTCGGCGCGGACGGGCTGCGCGGCACTGGCAAGGATGGCGCTCAGCAGTATGAGCAGACGCAGGGGTTTCCGTAGCGTGGCAGTGGCGGCGCGTAGCACTGCCGTACTGGCTTTCGATTGCCTGGTGATAAAAAGCATAATGAATTCGCAGTCGCAAACGGAATGAGGGGGAGCTGGATTCGGGAGAGAACCCGGAGTGCGAACGGGAGGGAATTTCAGCAGAGACCCATTATAGGGCGCAAGTCGTTGTTTTTCGGACATGACCGCAGGCCAAAGACGCAACAACCTGAAAAGAAACGGCAAAGGAGCCCGGGCGAGGCAGTGCGGCGTCTGTATCTTGCTTTCCATCTCAGGCCCCAGCCGTTACAATAGCGCCCTTGGAGCCCCCGTAGCTCAGTGGATAGAGCGATCCCCTCCTAAATTTGGGCACCGGCCTCGAAAGGCGCCGCGTGAATGGAGTCAAAGTCGGTGAACCCTTCCAGAATCTCTTACCGGATGCTGATGGCAATACCGAGCCAAGCCCGCCACGATGTCGGCGGGAAGGTGTAGAGACTAGACGGCTCCGGCCTACAGGCCGCAGGTTTCTTGATAACTGCGGTTCATGGTCAAGGTATAGTCCAGACCACAAACGCTTCGGTGGCGAAAGCCATAGTGGTACGAAGGGATAGGTCACACGTTCGATCCGTGTCGGGGGCACCAACCACTTTTACCGCGATTGTGCGGGCCAGCCAGTGCAATGTATTCCCTGTTTGCCTTGATGACCTGTTGCTCGCAGCTCCATGCTGCGACATGCGATCGTTTTCTTCCGTTCTGCGCCAGGTGGTGCAATCCGGTTTCCTGATTTCCTTATTACGCCGAGCGGCATCGCCCGGCATTACCTACTCATTTATGGCAGTCATCTCTCTCTCCAACGCCCAACTGGCGTTCGGTCACGTCGCATTGCTCGATCGTGCAGAATTTTCGCTGGAAGCCGGCGAACGGGTCGGCCTGATCGGCCGTAACGGTACGGGCAAATCTTCCTTGCTCAAGACGATCGCCGGCGCATCGCGTCTGGACGATGGCTTGCTGGTGATGCAGCAAGGCATCAAGATCGCGTATGTCGATCAGGAACCGCACTTTGAGCCTGAAATGACCGTGTTCGATGCGGTAGCGCTGGGATTGGGTGAAATGCCCGGTCTGCTGGCGGAATACGATGCGCTGACCGGACAATTCGGCAACGGCGACGACGATGCCATCATGGAGCGCATGCACGTCATTCAGGTCAAGCTGGATGCGGCGGATGCCTGGAATCTGGGCAACAAGGTCGAAACGACTCTGGATCGCCTCAACCTGGATCGCAGTTCGCTGATGGGCGCTTTGTCAGGCGGTATGCAAAAGCGCGTGGCGCTGGCGCGCGGACTGGTGGGCGCACCCGATGTGCTGCTGCTCGATGAGCCGACCAACCATCTGGATTTCAGCTCCATCCTCTGGCTCGAAGGTCTGCTGCGCGACTACAAGGGCAGCGTGCTGTTCATCACCCATGACCGGAGTTTTCTGGACAATGTGGCGACCCGGATTATCGAACTCGATCGCGGCAAGTTGCTGTCGTTTCCCGGTAATTTCACCACCTATCAGACGCGCAAGGCCGACTTGCTCGCCAATGAAGAAGTGGAAAATGCCAAGTTCGATAAATTTCTGGCGCAGGAAGAAATCTGGATCCGCAAGGGCGTGCAGGCGCGTCGTACCCGCGACGAAGGTCGTGTGCGGCGTCTCGAATCTTTGCGCGGCGAACGCGTTGCGCGTCGTGACCGTCAAGGTCAGGTCAAGCTGGAAGTCTCTTCCGGCGAACGCTCCGGCAAGATCGTCGCGGAACTGACCAATGTGAATAAATCGTATGGCGACAGACGTATCGTCAACGACTTTACAGGCACGATTCTGCGCGGCGATAAGGTCGGTCTGATCGGTCATAACGGCGCAGGTAAAACTACGCTGCTCAAGCTGATTCTGGGTGAAATTCAGCCGGATAGCGGTACTGTGAAGCAGGGCACCAAGTTGCAGGTGGCGTATTTCGATCAGATGCGCGGTCAGCTCGATGATGAAGCCAGTCTGGCCGATACCATTGCGCCGGGTAGCGACTGGGTGGAAGTCAACGGCCAGCGCAAGCATGTGATGACGTATCTGGCAGACTTCCTGTTTGCGCCTGAGCGCGCCAGATCGCCGGTCAAGTCGCTGTCCGGTGGCGAACGCAACCGGCTGTTGCTGGCGCGTTTGTTTGCCAAGCCGGCCAATGTGCTGGTGCTGGATGAGCCGACCAACGATCTGGATATCGATACGCTGGAATTGTTGGAAGAATTGCTGGAAGAATATACCGGCACCGTGTTCCTGGTCAGCCATGACCGGACTTTCCTCGACAATGTAGTCACGCAAGTGATCGCCGCCGAAGGTGATGGTTTGTGGCGCGAATACGTCGGCGGTTATAGCGACTGGGAGCGTGTGCGTCCGGTGGCAGCAACGGCCCGGGCCAAGGCAGACACTGTTTCTGATGTGAAGTCAGTTACAGCGGCCGTAGCACCTGCTGCCAAGCAGAAAAAACTCAGCTACAAGGAACAGCGCGAACTGGATGAGTTGCCGGTATTGATTGCGCAGCTCGAAGCGGAGCAAAAAGCGATCACTGAGAAACTGGCCGATGGCAGCGTCTATCAGCGTCAACCCGACGAAGCCGTGCGTCTCAATGCACGTTTTGCCGAAATCGATGCGCAATTACTGATCAGTCTTGAGAAGTGGGAGCAGATCGAGGCGCGCGGGTAATACTCGGGTAATTCCAAAGAGCGGGAAGAAGGCTGGCTTATCTGCATAGGAAGCCAGCCTTGTTTTTTATCGGCCGCTGTCTGCCCGCAGGCGCGGTAGCCGTCGTTCCAGCTCGGGGGCATCCTCGGCGTCGGGACGCAGATTCAGATAGGCCTCCAGGTCGTCCAGCGCTTCCTGTGGGTAGGCCAGATTGGCATAGGCCAGTCCGCGGTCGCGCCGTTCAGTAATTTCATCCGGCAATAAAATCACCAGTCTTTCCTGTACGTCCAGCACACGCTGCCAGCGTTGTGCATCGAGAAAAATCGCCTTCAGATTGCGCAGCATGCGCGCCAGAATTTCACGCGGATGGGCGGCTCTCAGGTAAGCGCCTAGCGGTAATTCGTCGCCGTAATCCTGTTGCTCCAGGTAGGGTTCCAGGCGTTCTTCCAGCTCCTCGCGCGACAGACTGGCTCCGTCCATAGGGTCAAGCACGATATCGCCCGATTGCACCGTCAGTTTCATCAGGAAATGGCCGGGGAAGGACACCCCTTTCATGCTCAGGCCGATTTGCAACCCCAGTTCCATATAGACGATGGCCAGCGAAATCGGGATGCCGCGCCGGGTTGCCAGTACGCGGTGCAGATAGCTGTTGTCGGGATCGTAGTAATTATTGACGTTGCCGGCGAAGGCCATTTCCTTGAAGAAGAAATGGTTCAGCGTGCGCAATTTCTGGATATGCGAGGCATCTGCCGGTAGCCGTTGTTGCAATTTGAGCGCCAGGGTATCGATTTCGAGTTCGCACGCTTCCAGATCGAGCTGAGGATAAACATCCTGTGCGATCGCCAGCGCGGTTTCAAACAAGGGAATGGAGTCGTCTTGTTTAACCAGTGATTCAAAATATTCGAGGGATTTTAGCGGCATATGTCAGCCATCCTACCAAACTATTTTGTTAAACGAAACGACGGATGCAATTGGCGGCCTCATGCCGGAAGACATATTGCTTATTACACATTACCTTGCGCTACGTTTGAATTGGCTGAGCCGGAATCCCATCAGGAACAGTGCTGAAAAATAGACGCCCCCTGACAACAGAATGACGACAAACAGGGCTCCTACGCGCACGAGCGGCTGGCTGTGCAAACCTATCCAATCGACCTGGCGTGCTGCGTAGAAACTGACGCCTGCCAGCAAGAGCAGAGCGGTCGCTTGTTTGAGGAAAAACCAGCCCCATCCGGGCAAGGGGACATAAATATTGCGTTTGCGCAAACCGGTGAACAGAAACGCGGCATTCAGGCTGGCACCGATACCTATCGATAAGGCCAGTCCGGCATGGGCAATCCAGGGTACAAACAGATAATTCATCAACTGTGTAGCAATCAGCACGCCTATCGCGATGCGCACCGGAGTGCGGATATCTTGCTTGGCGTAAAAGCCCGGCGCCAGTATCTTGACCAGAATCAGTCCAATAAGTCCGACGCCGTAAGCGACCAGCGCGCGGCTGGTCATGGCTACTGCCAGTGCATCGAATTTTCCGTAGTGGAACAGGGTGGCCGTCAACGCTTGCGACATCGTCGCCAGACAGACGGCGCAGGGCAAGGCCAGCAGAAACGTGAGACGCAGACCCCAGTCGAGCAAGGCGGAATACTCTTTATGGTCGCCACGAGTGTGGGCGCTGGCCAGGCTGGGGAGCAAGATGGTGCCCAGCGCCACGCCGAGTAGGGCTGTCGGGAATTCCATCAGACGGTCGGCATACGAGAGCCAGGACACGCTGCCATGCGGCAGGCGCGAGGCGATATTGGTATTAATCATCAGGCTGATTTGCGCGGCAGAGACGGCGAACACCGCCGGGCCCATTTTTTTCAGTACGCGCTTGACGCCGGGGTCGCGTAATCCGAATGCAGGATTGAGGTAAAGATGCGGCAACATGCCGATTTTGAGCAGCGCCGGGATCTGGAAGGCGACTTGCAATATGCCGCCGACAAATACAGCGCCGGCCATGGCATAGATCGGTTGCGCCATGTAGGGAGCGACGAACAGGGAGGCGATGATAAAGGCCACATTTAATAGCACCGAGGTGAATGCGGGTACTTTGAATTCGCTCCAGGTGTTCAGAATGCCGCCCGACAGGGCGACGAAGGACATGAATCCGATGTAAGGGAACATGATGCGCGTCATCAGCACCGAGGCATCGAATGCCTGCGGGTTGTATTTCAGGCCAGTGGCTATGAAAAACACAAGCAGGGGAGTGCACAGGATGCCGATTACGCAGGTCAGCAGCATGGTCCAGGTGAGGACAGTGGCGACATGGTCGATCAGTTCCTTGGTCGCTTCCGTACCCTTCTGGTTTTTGTATTCAGCGAGGATGGGGACGAAGGCCTGGGAAAAGGCACCTTCCGCGAACAGGCGACGCAACAGGTTGGGGATGCGGAATGCGACATTAAAGGCATCGGTAAAAGCCGATGCGCCGAATGCACGGGCGAACAATATCTCTCGAACGAGTCCTGTAATGCGGGACAACATCGTCATGCCAGAGATGGTGGCAAGCGTTTTGTGCAGATTCATGGGGGTGGATTATAACTGCTATGCTCGCCTGAGCTGGCCCCTTCCTTGAACGTTTGCCAAGGTACTTGCTGGGGGTGTAGCCCTTCGCAGCCGTAAGCGAATTATCAACAGGCGCCAGTGTTTTTAGGGTAACTTCGAGTAATGCTGCGTGCGGATTGCTAGTTTGTAGAAAAGCGGCTATAATCTTAGGCTTTACAGAATTCCGCATCGCTAGGCAGGTTTATATGCCGTACACGATGAGGCTTTGACCGATCTAGGATATATATTCATGGCAAATACAGCACAAGCGCGCAAGCGTGCTCGTCAAGCAGTCAAACAAAACTTGCATAACTCGAGCCAACGCTCGACTCTGCGTACCGCCATCAAGGCTGTTCGTAAGGCGATCGAAGCCGGCGATAAAGAGAAAGCGACTGCTGTGTTCCAATCGTCGATTTCTACTATCGACTGCATCGCTGACAAGAAAATCATTCACAAGAATAAAGCAGCGCGCCATAAGAGCCGTCTGTCTGCTGCGCTGAAGGCATTGGCTGCTTAATATAATATTAAGCAGTAGATAATATTAAGCGATAGTAAGCGCCTTGTTTTCCGGAGAGAATCTTTCCGGTGCCGATACTAATTTACAGGTGTGGCTTTAGGGCATAGCTTGTGGAATCAGTTAAGCAAAATTAAATTAAGTTAATTTTGCGGGACAGTTGCAAATCAAATAAAACCCGCCTGACTCAGTCAGGCGGGTTTTATTTGTTGGTGCTGTGGATTGCTGAATTGCTGCTGAATTGCTGCTTAGTTGTTGCTTAGTTGTTTGTTTAATTCTTGACTAAGCCCTGGGCCAGCGCGGCTTCCCCGGTCATCGCAATGGCCCGCTCCCGCTCCCATATCAGACGTCAACAAGGCCCTAGCGGCGCACAATTTGGTTAAAGCGTAGTGGCAAGAGGGCATCTCACTTGCCCTTTTACCCGCCGTGTCGGCTTCAGTCTTATCGGTGGGGGATTCCTTCTATCATCATGCCGGGTTTGATATTTTTTTGCCGGAACCATCCCAGACTCATTTCCAGCGCATAAAAGGCCGGCTTGGTCGCACAGTGCGAATTCGTGGTCTGCGCCTCCATGTCTTCGATGTTGATGATCTTGCCGCTGCTGTCGAGAAAGGCCACCGACAAGGGAATCAGCGTATTTTTCATCCACATGCAAATCCCGGCCGGCTCGCCAAACAAAAAAACCATTCCTTCATTCGGGCCGAGTTGTTTGCGGAACATCAGACCTTGTTCTCTTTGCGCTTCGTTTGCCGCGACTTCCGCCTTGATCAGGTGAATGCCTGCATTGAGCGAAGCTACCGGAAATTTTGCCAGCGTTTGCGATAGTGCCACTGGCGAAGCTGCTAAGAAAATGCAGGAGGCAAAAGCAATCAGAACGGCAGGCAGTTGGCGCATTGTTGGGTATCCGGTGAAAAGAAAAATAAGTGAATGATTATACCGAGCCGTCCATCGCGCCGGGATCAACTGTTTGCCATTGTCCGGGCCATAAGGGATGAGTTTGCAGTGAAAAAGGACCGATTGCGGTTCTGATCAGGCGTAGTGTCGGCAAGCCGACCGCCGCTGTCATTCGTCTGACCTGTCGGTTTTTTCCTTCGCTGATCGTCAGTGCCAGCCAACTGGTGGGAATTTCAAGTCGTATCCGTACCGGCGGCTCTCTTGGCCAAAGCCAATCCGGTGTTTGCACTTGCTTCGCCTGACAGGGCTGAGTCAGGAAATCGTTGAGTTGCAGCGGCTGCCGCAAGCGCTGCAACTGCTGCTCATCGGGAATCCCTTCGACCTGTACCAGATAGGTTTTGGGCTGCTTGCGACGGGGGTGGCTGATTCTGTGCTGGAGCTTGCCGTCATCGGTCAGCAGTAGCAGTCCTTCGCTATCGGCGTCCAGGCGTCCCGCAGGGTAGATGTCGGGAATGTCCAGATAGTCTGCCAGTGTTTCCCGCCCTTCCTGGGGGGAGAACTGACACATGGTCTGGAATGGTTTGTTAAATAAAATCAGGGGCATGGACAGAGGTGTTTTCAGAGTCGGGCGCTGCGATGGTGTCTTGCCGGTTTCATTAAGGTGTCGTATGTTGCGCCAATTGACTTCGTTTATGCAAGTACTGACGTTATCGCACAAACATAGCGTGCTGCAAAATAGTAGTGCATAATGGAACGCAATTGTCTTATGTCTTATATAAGACTTGTCTGAAAGACTAAGTGCGAGAGCTTACTGCCGCGGTTTGACGCAGGCTAAACGCAGCACGATCGTCTTTCCTTTTTTCCGCACAATTCGGAGACTACTATGTATCAACATATCAAAGTACCAGCAGAAGGTAAGCAAATTACCGTCAATAGCGATTTTTCACTGAATGTTCCGGTCAATCCCATCATTCCCTTCATCGAAGGTGATGGTACTGGCGTCGATATCACTCCGGTGATGATGAAGGTGGTGGATGCGGCGGTTGCCAAGGCTTATGCCGGCAAACGCAAAATCAGCTGGATGGAAGTATTTGCGGGTGAGAAATCGACCAAGGTCTATGGTCCCGACGTATGGCTGCCAGAAGAAACGCTGGCTGCAGTGAAAGATTATGTGGTGTCGATCAAGGGCCCGCTCACAACGCCGGTCGGTGGCGGTATCCGCTCGCTGAACGTGGCGATGCGCCAGCAGCTTGATTTGTACGTGTGCCTGCGCCCTGTGCGGTATTTTACTGGCGTGCCTTCGCCGGTGCGTGCGCCGGAAAAGACGGACATGGTGATTTTCCGTGAAAACTCGGAAGACATCTATGCCGGTATCGAATGGCAAGAGGGTAGCGACGACGCCAAAAAACTGATCAATTTCCTGATCAAGGAAATGGGCGTCACTAAAATCCGTTTCCCAGAATCCTCTGGTATCGGCATCAAGCCTGTTTCGCGCGAAGGCACCGAACGTCTGGTCCGCAAGGCGATTCAGTATGCCATCGACAATGACAAGCCGTCCGTGACCATCGTACACAAGGGCAACATCATGAAATTCACCGAAGGTGGATTCCGCGACTGGTCCTATGCACTGGCGGAAAAAGAATTCGGTGCAGAGCTGATCGATGGTGGGCCATGGGCCAAATTCAAGAATCCTAAGACAGGTAAAGACATCATCGTCAAGGATTCTATTGCCGATGCGTTCTTGCAACAGATCCTGCTGCGTCCCGCTGAGTACAGCGTGATTGCTACGCTGAATCTGAACGGTGATTACATTTCCGATGCGCTCGCCGCGCAAGTCGGCGGTATCGGTATTGCACCGGGGGCTAATTTGTCGGATTCGATCGCGATGTTCGAGGCCACTCACGGGACAGCACCGAAATACGCAGGTAAGGACTATGTGAATCCGGGTTCCTTGATCTTGTCCGCTGAAATGATGTTGCGCCACATGGGTTGGACAGAGGCGGCAGATTTAATCATCGGGTCCATGCAAAAATCGATTTCATCGAAAAAAGTCACCTACGATTTTGCCCGATTGATGGAAGGCGCTACGCAAGTGTCATGCTCCGGCTTCGGTGATGTGATGGTAGAAAATATGTAAATGATGCAGGCAAAATAGGAGGGTATCGGTTAACGCTGATCCTTCTGCTTTGTTGCGAACAAGCCTCGGCCTATGCCGGGGCTTGTTCGTTTACTAAGCCAGAATTACCAAGTCAGAATTGATGACGCTAGGGATGGGGGATACGGGGAAACGCGAGCGCTTGGTAAAACAAAACGGCCCGTAGGCAGATGCTTGCGGGCCGTCAAGTTAAACCTGGAAATGTTACCTTGCCACTTCAGAAGTGATGTCGGGGTGAAAATACCCGATTGCCGGATTGTTTACCAGGAGGGTTGAACGCAGAAGGGGTTACGGAGCTTGGATGTTGGAAGCTTGCTTGCCTTTGGGGCCTTGCGTCACTTCAAACTGGACCTTTTGACCTTCTTTCAATGTTTTGAAGCCGTTCATCTGGATTGCTGAGAAGTGTGCAAACAAATCTTCACCGCCATCATCGGGAGTGATAAAGCCGAAGCCTTTAGAATCGTTGAACCACTTGACTGTACCTGTAGACATAAATGCATCTTTCAATAAAAACCAATCGTATGAGCATGCAAGCAAATAAAACGCATCGCAGCCCCCCTGAAACTCCGGCCCCTTCTTATTGAAAAGCGGTGACGCCAATCAACGAATTCCATTCTTCTCGCAAAAAAAAGGAAAGTCAAGGCGTATTTTTTGAGGCTATTTTATTTTATTTCCATAGCTAAATTTTATTCAAATCCAGCAAAGCCTTGTTTTGGCGTGAATCAACGCCATCTGCGAATTATTCTGAAAACGCGTAATATCCAGTAATGGGTTTACCTCACAATATTTGTGCAATGCCTACGCATCTGAAAGTTGTAGATTAAACGCATGGCCACTAAGCGCGATTACGATGATGGTACGGTTCTGACCCGGCAGGAGCAAAAGCTCAAGCCGCCATCGATGTACCAGGTATTCTTACTCAATGATGATTACACGCCCATGGAATTCGTCGTGGCGATCATCCAGGAGTATTTCAGCAAGGATCGTGAAACGGCGATGCAGATTATGCTCAAAGTTCACCGAGATGGAAAAGGGATGTGCGGGGTGTATTCGAAAGATGTCGCCTCCACAAAAGTTGAACTCGTGTTGAGCCACGCTCGAAAAGCAGGACATCCCCTGCAGTGTGTGATGGAGGAAGTATGATTGCGCAGGAATTAGAAGTCAGTTTGCACATGGCCTTTGTCGAAGCCCGACAATCGCGTCATGAATTCATCACCGTGGAGCACCTGTTGCTGGCGCTGCTGGACAATCCGTCTGCAGCCGAAGTAATGCGCGCCTGCGCGGTCAACATTGATGATCTGCGGAAGACGCTGACCAATTTCATCAACGACAACACGCCCATGGTGCCCGGCACCAGCGAAGTCGATACACAGCCGACGCTGGGTTTCCAGCGCGTGATCCAGCGTGCGATCATGCACGTACAGTCGGCCTCGAACGGTAAAAAAGAAGTCACCGGTGCCAACGTGCTGGTAGCGATCTTTGGCGAAAAAGATTCTCACGCCGTGTACTACCTGCATCAGCAGGGCGTCACACGTCTGGATGTCGTCAATTTCATTTCCCATGGCGTACGCAAGGACCAGCAGGCCGATCCGCAAAAAGCCCCGGAAGGAGTGGAAGACGTGCAAGCAGAAGGCCAGCAAAAAGAAAGTCCTCTCGATCAGTTCACGCAAAACCTGAACAAGGCCGCTCTCGAAGGCAAGATCGACCCCTTGATCGGACGCGATTTCGAAGTCGAGCGCGTCATTCAGACCTTGTGCCGCCGTCGGAAAAACAACCCCTTGCTGGTAGGCGAAGCAGGTGTTGGCAAGACCGCCATCGCCGAGGGGCTGGCCTGGCGCATCACGCAAAACGATGTGCCTGAAATCCTGCGCAACGGCATCGTCTACTCGCTCGATATGGGCGCGCTGCTGGCCGGCACCAAATACCGCGGCGACTTCGAGCAACGTCTGAAAGCAGTGCTCAAGCAATTGAAGGACAGCCCGAACGGCATCCTGTTCATTGATGAAATCCATACCATCATCGGTGCCGGTTCTGCCTCCGGCGGCACCTTGGATGCCTCCAACCTGCTCAAGCCGGCACTGTCCAGCGGTCAGCTCAAGTGCATCGGTGCGACCACGTACGCTGAATACCGCGGCGTGTTTGAAAAAGACCAGGCACTGGCAAGGCGCTTCCAGAAGATCGATGTTATCGAACCGACCGTCGAACAAACCGTGCAGATTTTGCGCGGACTCAAGTCGCGCTTCGAAGAGCATCATGGCGTCAAGTATTCTGCCTCTGCACTGACCTCTGCCGCCGAGCTGGCAGCGCGTTTCATTAATGATCGTCATCTGCCCGACAAGGCCATCGACGTGATCGACGAAGCGGGTGCAGCACAACGTATCCTGCCAAAATCGAAGCAGAAGAAGACCATCGGCAAGAACGAAATCGAAGAGATCATCGCCCGTATTGCGCGCATCCCGACGCAATCGGTCAATCAGGATGATCGCTCCAAGCTGCAAACCATTGAACGCGACCTCAAAAATGTCGTGTTCGGACAAGAGCCGGCCATTGAAGCGCTGGCATCGGCCATCAAAATGGCGCGCGCAGGTTTGGGCAAGACCGACAAACCTATCGGCTCCTTCCTGTTCTCCGGCCCGACCGGCGTCGGCAAGACCGAAGTGGCGAAGCAGCTTGCCTTCATTCTCGGCATCGAAGTAATCCGTTTCGACATGTCCGAGTACATGGAACGTCATGCAGTGAGCCGTCTGATAGGCGCACCGCCGGGCTATGTCGGTTTCGAACAGGGCGGATTGCTGACGGAGGCGATTACCAAGAAGCCGCATTCCGTACTGCTGCTCGATGAAATCGAAAAAGCCCATCCGGACATCTTCAACATCCTGTTGCAGGTCATGGACCACGGCACGCTGACCGACAACAACGGCCGCAAAGCGGATTTCCGCAATGTGATCATCATCATGACGACCAATGCCGGCGCGGAAAGCCTGCAAAAACGCACCATCGGCTTTACTGAAAAGAAAGAAGCCGGCGACGAAATGATCGACATCAAGCGGATGTTCACTCCCGAGTTCCGCAACCGTCTGGATTCGATCATCAGCTTCCGCGCACTGGACGAAGAAATCATCCTGCGCGTGGTGGACAAGTTCCTGATGGAGCTGGAAGAGCAATTGCACGAGAAAAAAGTGGAAGCCGTCTTCAGCGACAAGCTCCGTCAATTCCTCGGCAAGAAGGGCTTCGATCCACTCATGGGCGCACGGCCGATGGCACGTCTGATACAAGACATGATCCGCAAGGCGCTGGCCGACGAGCTGCTGTTCGGCAAACTGGTCAGTGGCGGACGGGTGAATGTGGATCTGGATGACAAGGATCAGGTCGTACTGGAATTCCCCGCCATCGTCGATCTGACACGTCCACCGGCCGAGCCGCTGGAAAAGGTGGAAGTTGAGTAATAGTCGAGTAGTAGTCGAGTAAATGAGGCAAATGCAGCAAATGCAGTAACCGAGGGAAATGCGCAATGCCATTTCCCTCTGCATAAAAAAACCGGAACCGCGCAAGCAGTTCTGGTTTTTTTATCGCCGCCTGATCGATCAACGATCAACGATCAGCGATCAACGATCAACGATCAACGATCAACGATCAACGATCAGCGATCAACGATCAACGATCAACGATCAACGATCAACGATCAGCGATCAACGATCAACGATCAACGATCAACGATCAACGATCATTGGGGCGGTGCGATTCGCCGCCGTTTACAAGTTGCTGACAATGCCTTGATTGATCGAATCGCTCACAGCGACCGATGCAAGAGTGGGGTTGGTACTGAGCAAGCCGGATAGCGCGGAGGAAATCCCGGCAAGTGCTGTGGTGTTGCTCAGCGTGCCTGTGCCGTCATAGACGCTGGATGTGCCTCCTCCCCATCCCCCGCCAAGCCATTCTCCCGCCGCCTCAGCGCCTCGCCTATCATGACCAGCACCGGCCCCAGACAAGACGTCAGGCCCTGCTCCAGGGCGGCCAGCGGCAAGCGCAGGATGCGCTGATCGCTGCGGCTGCAGTTTTCGACCACTACGACCGGCGTATCGGCAGCATGTCCCGCCTCCAGCAAACGAAGCGCGGTAGCTGCGGCCTCCCGGCCACCCATGTACTGAACCAGCGTATCGCCATTCGGCATGCTGACATCGTGCGGCTCATCGGCGCCGGTACTGGAAGTGAATAGCGACACGCTGCGTGCCACGCCGCGCTTGGTCAAAGGCTGATGAGCGGCCGCTGCGGCGGCCAGCGCGGCAGTAATGCCGGGCACGATTTCATAGGCAATACCGTGGCTTTCCAGCATCCGCAATTCTTCATCGGCGCGACCGAACAGCATAGGGTCACCGCCTTTGAGTCGCACGACATGCTGATACTGACGGGCGCATTCAACCAGACGCTCATTGATATCGACTTGCGCGGTCGAACGCTGACCACTGCGTTTGCCCACCGGAATCAGACGCGCCTGCGGGCAGAGCGCCAACATGTCGGCGCCGGACAGGGCATCGTGCAACACCACATCGGCCAGCGCCAGAATGCGTGCGCCGCGCAGCGTAATCAGATCCGCTGCGCCGGGGCCGGCCCCTACCAGATAGACTTTGCCGAATACCGGAGCGGCGGTAGCCACTGAAGCTGCCATTGAAGCTACTGCTGAAGCTGCCGCTGCCGCTGAGGACGCTGTTGTCATTGCCATGCCTTGTGGGTGAGTCTTAATCCAGCCGTATTAATCCAGCCGTATCATACCGGCCGCCACCGTCTGGTGCGTCACTTCATCGATCAGAATGAAAGAACCTGTAGTCCGGCTGTCATCGTAGCTATCGGCAGCGACCGGTTGTTGCAGGTTCAGCGTGACACGGGCAATGTCATTGAGCTGCAAGGGCAGCGCCGAAGGACGGCGCTCCTGAGTATTGATGTCGAGCAGGCTTTCAATGCTGCTCATGCGTGCAGTGACCTGGCGCGTGGTGTGCTTGAGCCAGTATTTGCGGCGCAGATCGAGCGCATCTTCCGACAGCCAGCACAGATCGGCCTTCAGCGTTTTCAGCAGCGTCGGCGGCTGCGAGGCAGATGCCAGCATGTCGCCGCGAGAAATATCGAGATACTCTTCCAGCAGCAAGGTCACCGATTGCCCGGCACCGGCCGATTCCAGCGAGGTGTCGATCACCCGGATATCTTTGACCGTTGCGCTCTGGCCACCCGGTTGCACCACCAGTTTGTCGCCCTTGCTGACACGGCCTGCTTCGATGCGACCCATGTAGCCGCGGAAATCTTCCGCCGCGTGACCGTTGTGACGCGCCACCAGTTGCACCGGAAAGCGCAGCGGCGCGGTATGCGCATTGTCGTAGACCTTGAGCGATTCCAGCAGCTCGATCAGCGTCGGGCCCTGATACCACGGCATGCGGTCGCCGGCCACAACCACGTTGTCGCCCGCCAGTGCGGACAGCGGCAGCGGATGCACGTCCTTCAATCCGAGCTGGGCGGCAAACTCGCCGTAGGCAGCAACGATGCGGTCGTATACCGATTGGTCGTAGTTGACCAGATCCATCTTGTTGACTGCTACCACCACATGCTCGATTTGCAGCAGATGCGCGATGATCGAATGGCGCTTGGTTTGCGTCAGCAACTCAACGCTGCCGTCATCGCCCAGCTTGACCTTGGACACATCGATCAGAATGATGACCGCATCGGCCGTCGATGCGCCAGTGACCATGTTGCGGGTGTACTGCTCATGGCCCGGCGTATCGGCAATGATGAACTTGCGTTTCGGCGTGGCGAAGTAGCGGTAGGCGACGTCGATGGTGATGCCTTGTTCGCGCTCGGCTTCCAGTCCATCGGTCAGCAGCGACAGGTCGATGGTATCGCCCACGGTGCGCTTGTGTTTGGCGCGTGACATGGCGTCGAGCTGGTCGGCGAAAATGCCCTTGCTGTCGAACAGCAGGCGGCCGATCAGCGTGCTTTTGCCATCGTCCACCGAACCGGCCGTAATGAAGCGCAGCATGCCGCGTTCCTGCGAGTCGTGGTCAGCCGTGTCGGCGCGGTGGGTGGTCGGTGCGGTGCTCAGTGCGGCGGTCATCAGAAATATCCTTCTTTTTTACGTTTTTCCATCGAGGCTTCGGAGGTTTGATCATCCATCCGGGTCGCGCCGCGTTCGGTAATTTGCGTTACGGCCGTTTCGGCGATGATCGCGGCCAGATCGCTGGCGTCGGATGCTACCGGGCAGGTGCAGGAAATATCACCGACCGTACGGAAGCGCACCGACATCGTTTCCACCTTTTCGCCTTCGAGGGCAGGGGTCAGATCGGTCAGCGGCACCAGCAGGCCGTTGCGCGGGATCACCTGGCGCTGATGGGCGAAATAAATCGGCGGCAAAGCCAGCTGTTCGCGCTCGATGTACTGCCAGACGTCCAGCTCAGTCCAGTTGGAAATCGGGAATACGCGCATGTTTTCGCCGGGATGGACGCGGGTGTTATACAAATCCCACAGCTCAGGCCGTTGCGCCTTCGGGTTCCACTGACCGAATTCATCGCGGAAAGAAAAAATACGTTCCTTGGCGCGTGCTTTTTCTTCATCGCGACGAGCGCCGCCTATGCAGGCGTCGAATTTGTATTGGGCAATCGTTTCCAGCAGCGTCACGGCTTGCGCCGCGTTGCGGGAATCGGTCAGGGGATTGCGCAGCCGCACCGTGCCGCGGGCGATGGAGTCTTCCACCGAACCGACGATCAGTCTTTCGCCCAGTTCAGCCGCGCGCTGGTCGCGGAAGGTGATGACTTCGGCAAAATTATGGCCGGTATCGATATGCACCAGTGGAAACGGGAATTTGCCCGGACGGAAGGCTTTTTCGGCCAGACGCAGCAGCACGACGGAATCTTTGCCGCCGGAAAACAGCAGGGCCGGATTGCCGCATTCGGCGGCGACTTCACGCATGATGTGGATGGCTTCGGATTCCAGCCAGTCCAGATGGCGGTTGCTGGCGCGCTCAGGGAGGGAGTTCTGTACGGCGGTGTTCATTCGGTAGTCCTGTGGAGGTCTGCGGTTGGGCGAGCTTGCTCTGTAAGGAGAAAGCAGCGCAAAACGGCGGTGAATAGATAGTGAATAGGCGGCGAATAATCAATAAGGGCGAAGCGAGATCAAATCGTGCTAATAAGTGCTAATAAGTGCTGATAAGTGCTGATAAGTGCTGATAAGTACGCGCCAAGCGCAGTGCTTAACTGCCGGTGACCGTGGCCTGAACCGGCTTCATGCGCACCAGTTTGCCGTCGACCACATGCAGGCCGCATTCCTTGGAGTCGGGGTTTTCCCACCACCAGCGACCGGCGCGCACGTCTTCGCCGGGCTGGATCGCACGGGTGCAGGGCGCGCAACCGATGGAGGGATAGCCCTTGTCATGCAGCGGGTTGTACGGCACCTGACGCTCGCGCAGATATTGCCAGACCTGTTCTTCCGACCAGTCGGCCAGCGGATTGAACTTGACCATGTTGTGCGCGGCATCCTGCTCCTGCACATCGAGCGCAGTACGGGTGACCGATTGCGCACGGCGTTGACCGGTGACCCAGGCGGCATTGCCAGCCAGAGCGCGGTTCAGCGGTTCCATCTTGCGGATACGGCAGCATTCCTTGCGCAGGTCGATGCTGTCGTAAAAACCGTTGAGGCCATGATCGGCCACAAACGTGTCGATTGCCGCCGGTTCCGGGCGGTAGGGCGTGACGTCGTAAGCGTAAGTTTCACGAATACGGTCGAGCATGCCCAGGGTCTCGGAATGCAGACGTCCGGTTTCCAGCGTAAAGATGCCGATAGGCAGACCGTCGCGCAGGATCATGTCGGTCAGCACCATGTCTTCGGCTGCCAGACTGGAGGCCATCACCGCCGGCGAGAAGTCGCTGGCGATTTTGCGCAGGGTCGTCAGGGTCTCGGCGATCAGGGTGTTGAGGTCAGTCGTCATGGCTGGATTACTCCTTAGTCGCTGCAGTGCCAGCATTACCCGCCGCAGCAGCACTGCGGCCACGGCGGAACAAGGGATTTTTCTCATCCCAGGAGGTCTGGTATTTTTCAGAGAAGTCGGTCAGGCCCTTGAGCGCATCGTCGATATTCTTGTCGGCCCGCACCGCGAAGGCGTTGAAGCCAACCCGCTGCAGATAAAACAACTGGTCGCGCAGCACATCGCCAATGGCGCGCAGTTCGCCGGTGTAACCCAGTCGCGCGCGCAGGTTGTAGGCGCTTGAATAGCCACGGCCATCGACGAACTTGGGGAAGTCCACGGCAATGACCTGAAACGAGGCTAATTGATCCGCCAGCTCTTCCGGCCGCTCATTGCTGGCCAGCCACACGCCCAGTTGCGGGCGTAGTTTCAGTTTCTCGGTTTGCGCCTGCCAGACGGTCAGCGGCACGATGACCTTGCCTTCGGGGACGACGATGTCGGCGGCGGTTTCGCCTTCGCTCAGGCGCAGAACAGTCCAGTCATCGCTGACGACGAGCCGGTCTTTGATGATTTTATTAGGCATTGTCTTCTCCGCGTGTGGCGCTGGTTTTGATCGGTGTGGCGTACACATGCTCCTTGAAGGGGGCAACACCCAGGCGGCGCACGGTATCGATAAACAACTCTTCCCCGTTGCGTTGCTTGACGTAGACCTGCAGCAGACGATCGACCACGGTTGGCATCTGATGCGCGGAGAACGAAGGCCCGATGATTTTGCCTATGCTCGATTCATTGCCCTGCGCGCCGCCGATGGAGACCTGATACCACTCGGCACCATCCTTATCGACGCCCAGAATGCCGATGTTGCCGACATGGTGGTGGCCGCAGGCGTTGATACAGCCCGAGATATTGAGTTCGATTTCACCGATGTCATGCTGGTAATCGATATTGTCGAATTTTTCGGCAATCGCTTGCGCAATCGGAATCGACTTGGCATTGGCCAGCGAGCAGAAATCGCCGCCGGGGCAGCAAATGATATCGGTCAGCAGACCGATATTCGGCGTCGCCAGACCTTGCGACTTGGCTTCCAGCCACAGGGCATGGAGTTTCGACTGTTCGACATCGGCCAGCACCAGATTTTGCTCATGCGTGACGCGCAATTCGGAAAAGCTGTAGCGATCCGACAGATCGGCGACGAAGTCCATCTGGTCGGCGGTGATGTCGCCCGGCGGTACGCCGGTTTTCTTCAGCGACAGGATGACGGCGGCGTAACCGGGCACTTTGTGCGGTTTGACATTGCGCTTGAGCCAGTTGGCAAAGCCTTTTTCTTCCGCTTTCAGACGCTCGAATTCGGCATCGACTGCGGGCAGCGTGGCATAGGCGGGCGCAGTGAAAAACTGCGCGACGCGTTCCAGTTCCTCGACCGTCAGGGTGGAAGGGCCGTCCTTGATCGACTGCCATTCCAGTTCGACCTGACGGGCGAATTCCTCGGGACCAATCGCTTTGACCAGAATTTTGATGCGGGCCTTGTAAATGTTGTCGCGCCGACCGTACTGGTTATAGACGCGCAGCACTGCTTCCAGATAGGACATGGTGTGCTGCCACGGCAGGAAATCGCGGATGACGCTGCCCAGAATCGGGGTGCGACCCATGCCGCCGCCGACCAGCACACGGAAACCGATTTCGCCTTCGGCATTACGGATCACATGCAGGCCGACATCATGCACGGCTGTTGCGGCGCGATCTTGTTCGGCACCGGTAATAGCGATCTTGAATTTGCGCGGCAGATAGGCAAATTCAGGATGGAAAGTGCTCCATTCCCGGATCAGCTCGGCGTAGGGACGCGGATCGATGATTTCATCCTGCGCCACACCGGCCAGCTCGTCCGAGGTGGTGTTGCGGATGCAATTGCCGGAAGTCTGGATGGCGTGCATTTCGACGGTCGCCAGATCGGCCAGAATGTCCGGCGACTCTTCCAGCTTGATCCAGTTGAACTGGATATTTTGACGGGTAGTGAAGTGGCCATAGCCGCGGTCATATTTGCGGGCGATATGGGCAAACATGCGCACCTGTTGCGCTGCCAGCAAGCCATAGGGGACAGCAACGCGCAGCATGTAGGCATGGCGCTGCATGTACAGGCCGTTTTGCAGGCGCAGGATGCGGAATTCGTCTTCTGCCAATTCGTCGCTCAGGCGGCGGCGGACCTGGTCGCGGTATTGGGTAATGCGTTCTTTGACGATCTGATGATCGTATTGATCGTAGCGGTACATCTCTCGTGTCCTTTAAAAAGGTATTGGGAGCCTCTGATTAAGCGACTGCACAGTGCTTGATCAGAGCTTCCCTTATAAAATTCGTCTACGATTTTCATGCCGCTGTCATTGACAGGGGCATGAACTTACCACACCAGCTTCAGCGCCACGGTTGTCAGCGTGACGGCTAACAAACCGCGCAGCAATTTTTCCGATACGCCTTTGGCTGCCAGCGAGCCTAGCGTGATGCCGGGGATGGAACCCAACAGCAGCGCACCCAGCAAAGCCCAGTCTATTGATCCCAGCCACCAGTGGCCGAATGCGGCGATGGCGGTCAGGGGTACGGCATAGGCAATGTCGGTACCGGCGATTTCAGCCGGTGACAGGCGAGGATAGAGGACAACCAGCAAAGTTGCACCCACTGCACCCGCGCCGATGGAAGAAATAGTGACCAGCGTGCCAAGCAAGACGCCGGAGGCGATCGTGGCACCCGCCAGTGACCGGCCTTGCAGATGCCGTTCTGGATGTGCGTTCAGCCAGCCCTGTAGTTTACTCTTGAATAGCAAAGCGATCACGGTCAGCATCACCGAGCCGGCAATGCTATAGCGAATAATGCTGCTGAGTTGCGGACTCACCGCGCCGAAATGCTTGAGCAGCAGCGTCGTGATGATGGCCGCCGGCAGTGCCCCCAGCGATAGTCGACGCACAATATCCCAGCGCACCGTGCCGCGTGAGCGGTGTGCGATCGTACCGGCGGTTTTGGTCAGCGAAGCGAAGGCGAGGTCGGTCCCGACGGCCACACTGGGGTGGATGCCGAACATCAAGGTCAACAGCGGCGTCATCAGTGAGCCGCCGCCTACGCCGGTCAATCCGACCAATAAGCCGACGGCAAATCCACTAATTACATACGAAACGGTCATAAGACTCCCAACAAGATAGACAGAATCGTAATAAACTTCGTCTATATTCCAAACTACAGAGTATTTATTTGCTTATATACGTATTTGATATATGCAAATGAGTTCTCTCATTTTTCATTCTCAAGGGTGCCTCGATGAACCTCCATCAATTCCGCTTTGTCAGGGAAGCTGTCAGGCAAAATTTCAACCTGACCGAAGCCGCCAAAGCGCTGTACACCTCGCAACCTGGTGTTTCCAAGGCGATTATTGAACTGGAAGAAGAGCTAGGCGTGGACATTTTCACCCGTCACGGCAAACGCATACGCGGCCTGACCGAGCCGGGGCGGGCGGTGTTGCATTCGGTGGAAGCGATTTTGCTGGAAGTCGAAGGCCTCAAGCGCATCGGCATGGAGTTCGCCGCGCACGACAGCGGTAGCCTGACCATTGCCACCACGCACACCCAGGCGCGCTATTCCCTGCCCAAGGTCGTGCAGGCATTTACCCAGAAATTTCCTAAGGTGCGCCTGTCCTTGCTGCAAGGCAATCCCAAGCAAATCATGGAGATGGTACGTAACGATCAGGCCGATCTGGCGATTGCCACCGAATCGCTGGGTGAGGTGGACGGCTTGATTTCGCTGCCTTGTTATCAGTGGGAGCATGTGGTCGTGACGCCGCCCGACCATCCCTTGCTGCGCTCCAAAAACCTGTCGCTGGAAGAAATTGCGACTTATCCGCTCATTACTTACGACGCCGCTTTTGCCGGCCGTACCCGGATCGATCATGCCTTCGCGCTGCGCGATCTGAAGCCGGATATCGTGCTGGAAGCGATCGATGCCGATGTCATCAAGACCTATGTCGAACTGGGCATGGGAATAGGGATTATTGCCGGCATGGCCTTCGATGCCGAACGGGACAAGGGTTTGCGGTCGCTGCCGGCCGGTCATCTGTTCGGCACCAATGTCTCAAGGCTGGCGCTCAAACAGGGCGCGTATCTGCGCAGCTACGTGTATACCTTCATCGAATTGATGGCGCCGACGCTGAACCGGAAACTGATCGGGCAAGTGATGGATGGTGAGAAAGACCTTTACGAGTTGTAGTGCAACAAAGCGGTGGCGCATCCTGCCCGCCGTCCATACCCTGAGAATGGATGAACGATCAAGATGACAGCACTGTTTTCCCGGCTAATCCACAAAAATCTGCGACACATACGACGATTCTGGTTGCACTACGGGATTCTTTGGGTGGGGGCCATCGTGACCGGGCTGATCGCGGTGCTGTATGCGCGCTTGATTGACGCCGGTTTTCACTTGTTTCGCTGGATGCAGAGCAGCTATTTCTGGTTGCCCTTGCTGTTGACGCCGACGCTCAGTGCGCTGGCGGTCTATCTGACGCGGCGTTTTTTCCCTGGCGCGGAAGGCAGCGGCATCCCGCAAGTGATCGCGGTTCTGGAAGACGAAACGGCCGGGCGTGCGCCGCAGTTGCTGTCACTGCGGGTGATGGTGGGCAAGATTGTGCTGTCGACGCTGGGCGTGGTTGGCGGTCTGACTATCGGACGCGAAGGGCCGACGGTGCAGATCGGCGCGGTGTTGATGTATTACATGCGCCGCTGGTTTCCCCGACCCAGCGTGATGATGGAAAAACGCCTGATTCTGGCCGGGGCGGCAGCGGGTCTGGCGGCGGCGTTCAATACACCGTTGGCCGGGATTGTCTTTGCCATCGAGGAGCTGTCACGCAGCTTTGAGCAGCGCGCCAGCGGCGTGGTCATTACCACCATTGTGTTCGCCGGGGTGGTGGCGCTGGGCATGAATGGCAACTACACCTATTTCGGCATCTTGCGGATGAGCGGCGACATCAGCCGCAGCATCGTCATTGCAGTGCTGGCGGCAGGAGTTGTGAGCGGTATCGCCGGCGGCATTTTTTGCTGGTTGCTGCTCAATACCCACCGCTGGATTCCCGCGCCGCTGCGGCATCTGCGCGCCAACCGGCCTGTGGTGTTCGCAGCGCTGTGCGGTTTGTTGGTGGCGGTGATCGGCGTGATTGCCGGCGGCGTTACCTTCGGCAGCGGCTATGCCGAAGCGAATGGCTTGCTGAGCGGAACAGCGCAATTGTCGGGCTGGTATCCGCTGCTCAAAATGGCTTCGATGGTGGGCTCGTATCTGCCGGGTATTCCGGGTGGGATTTTCGCCCCGTCTCTGTCGATTGGCGCGGGGCTGGGCAATTTACTGCACATGCTGAGCGGCGATATCTCGCTGCCTTTGCTGATTGCGCTGGCGATGGTCGGTTATCTGGCCGCGGTGACGCAATCGCCGATTACCGCTTTCGTCATCGTGATGGAAATGATCGATGGCCACGCGCTGGTGATTTCATTGATGGCGACGGCGCTCATTGCCAGCCAGATATCGCGTCTGTTTGCCCCGCCTTTGTACGACGCCCTGGCCGAGCGTTATCGGCGCGCGCAGGCGTAGACGAATATTGTGTTGCGGTTTGAGAGGGAATTGAAGTGAGTTGCTTGTGCAGACTTGCATTAGCAGGGAAGGCGAACGGGAGAGGCCGGTAGCGTGCGCCGGCCTCTTCCTTATCAGGCCGCTATTTTGGCCAGACCTGTACGGCAACCGTCCAGCAGGAAGGAAAGTCCCACCACCAGTACCAGTTCGCCTTCGGCAGAACGGGCAGTGCCGGTCACGCCGTTGGTGCGGATGGCAGTCAGTGGCTTGATCACCAGATCGGCTGTTCCTTCTACCGCTTCCACACTCAAGATGTAGGGCTGTGGCACAGCCATGACGATTCCGACCCGTTCACTGCCGGGTTCATAACCGAGCACACCGGCCAGGGAATGCACCGGCAATGGCCGACCCTGATCGCGCATGACTGGCGCACCGCCGACTTTTTCAAATTCAGCCGGCAACTCGACCACACGCTGGACCGACGACATCGGCAGCGCGAGCGCGGCAGCCGAAGTGCGGACCAGCATGGTGGGGATGATCGACAGTTCAATCGGCAGGCGGATTGAGAATCGTGTGCCTACGCCCATGGTGGAGTCGATGTGGATGCTGCCGCGGTGTTTTTCTACGGCAGTTTTGACCACGTCCATGCCGACGCCGCGGCCCGATACGCTGGAGGCGACTTCCTTAGTCGAAAACCCTGGCAGGAACACCAGTTGCAGCGCTTCATTCACGCTTTGGGCATCGTTTTCACCGATCAGGCCCTTGCTGCGTGCTTTCTGCCGCAGAAAGTCAGGGTCCATGCCCTTGCCATCGTCGAAAATTTCTATCATCACGCTGCTGGCTTCCTGCCAGGCGTTGAGGGAAATCGTGGCGCGTGCTGGTTTGCCGCTCTTGGCGCGATCGGCTGCGCTTTCGATGCCGTGATCGAGCGAGTTGCGCAGCATGTGCACCAGCGGATCGTAGAGACTGTCAACGACCACGCGGTCGACTTCGGTTTCGGCACCGGAAATGGCCAGGTCAACGTCTTTGCCCAAGTCTTTTGCAAGTTCGCGGATCAGGCGAGGGAATTTCTGAAACAGACGACCGACCGGTTGCATGCGTGTCGACAGCGTGGCTCTTTGCAGTTCGCTGGAGTAGCGTGAAGCGCGGCTGAGCGTTTCTGCCAGGGTGCTCATGAGTGCCGCAGCGGAACCTTCGAACTTGAATTGCTGGAGTTTTTCCAGCAGGACGGTGGCCTGATTGGCCGCCTGCACCGATTCGCCGGCGACTTCCAGCAAGGCGTCGAGCTTGCCAGCGTCGATGCGGATACTTTCTTCCTTGGCCGGACCGTCACTGGCGCGGCGGTTCGCGCGAACGGCATCCGGTGCGGCAGTAGCGGGCGCAGCAACGGCATCTGCTACGGGCTTCGGTGTTGCAGAGGGCAGTGATTTCGGATGCAGACTGACTGCTGCCGCTTCGCTGCTTTCGGCGTCGGCAGATGCTTCTGCCGAACCGCCTTTACCCGACACCGCCTGATGCATGGCTGCCCAGTTGAGTTCGCCATTGGCGTCGACGGTACTGACGCCGCTGAGATCTTCGTCGGAGCTTGCGTCTGCATCGGTGTTCTGCTCGCTGGCGACTGGTGTGGCTGCCGCCGGTGCGCTCATTGGCGCGCTGACCGGGGCGACTTCGGATTCGCCTTCGATGGCGTGGGTCAGGATATCTTCCAGCTCTTGTGGCATGGGAGCCAGGCTGGCCGGATTTTCACCGTTCGATAATTGTTCCAGCTGATCGGCAACAAAGCCGCTGGCTTGCAGTGCGGCTTCGATGGCCAGCGGGGTGACTTTGGCTTTGCCGGTGCGCAGTGCATCAAACAGGTTTTCAGTCAGATGACATGCGGAAACCATCGCAGGCAAATTGACGAAGCCTGCGCCGCCCTTGATTGTGTGGAACGCTCGGAACACGGCATTGATGACTTCTTTGTCTTCCGGTTGGCGCTCCAGCGTCAGTAAATGTGACTCGACGCTTGTTGCCAGCTCCAGAGCTTCGACAACAAAATCCTTGAGCATGTCATCATCCATCAGAACCCCAGGCTGTCAAGTAAGTTATCTACATCGTCTTGTTCCAGGCCCGATCCGGCAAGGGAGGGTCCATTTGCCAGTGTTTCCGGCTTGTCTGCATCGATGGCGGCGATCACGGACGGCGGTGCATTGTCGCGCAACAGCATGGCTAGTTGCTGTTCAACCAGAACGGTGATGTTGACGATTTTCTTGATCAGCTGGCCGGTGATGTCCTGAAAGTCCTGCGCCATCATGATTTCCATCATCCGTGCTTTTTCAAGTTCGGTCGATAGTGTCACAGCGGAGGAGAAAGTGCGGGAGTCGTTAGCCAGAGTTTTGAACTGTTCCATATCCATCTGGCCGGCAAACAATTCACTCCAACGGGTGTCGATGTCCTTGGCGTGCGCAGCGAGTTTGTCTTGCGCAGGCATGCCTTCATCAATGGCGTTGAGTACTTTGTTGGCGGCTTGCTCGGTCAGCGTGGCAATGTATTCGAGGCGGCTTTGCGCATCGCCTATCTGCGAGGCGGCATCTGTCAGTGAGCGGTCATAGCCGAGTTCGCGCATGGAGTCATGCAGCAGTCGAACGATACCGCCCAGTCGCCCGAACATGTTGCCGGCGTCGGCGCCAGCTTCGGTTTCGCCTGTATCTGGCGGCGCGTCAGAAGTGTCGTGGGCAGAGGCGGTGTGTTCTGCAACTTCCGGGACGGGGTCTGCGGTGGTTTCTGCTGCGGCGTCTGGAGCGTTGCTTGTCGCGGCAGATTCTGCAGCGCCTTGCGAGGAAATTTCATCGAACAAGGCCTCTAAATCAACATCTGCATCACTCATAATCTGGCCTCTCTTTGCTTTGATAATTTCAGTTTCGGCGCGCCGGCCTTGTAGCGGCGCTCCTTTTTTTTCTTGCCTGTTTTTACGTCAGGTGCCGCGGATGAATAAGATGACTGCGATGAGCAATGTAAAGCGCATATCTGTTAAAACAGTATCTTTATGCAGTTACGCCCTCGTCGTTTTCATCTTTGTTTTTGTAAGCACCCCCAGTGCTTACGTTCAATACGCTTGGAATTGATTAATTATAAGGCGCATTTCCTTCCTTGATCCGTATCATAGCAGTCTAAATTAGGACAGTGCGGTGAATCTGCACCCGCATTGTGATTCAACGTGGCGGCTCGTACAATGGCGCGTTTTGCTCGAAGGTATTCAGTTTCTGCCGGGGCATTTATTTTCACTTCCTGATAAGGTTCTTTCCGGTAATGTTCGCACCCACCATCGTTCCGACCGCAGACGCCGCCCTGGCCACTTCTCTGCACCTCGCCATAGACAATAAAACCAAACCACGCGGCAGTTTGGGGCTGCTGGAAGGGCTTGCCGCCCGCATCGGTCTGATCCAGAAAAGTTGCGCGCCACAATTAATCGAACCGGTCATTCTGATATTTGCCGGCGATCATGGTGTCACTGCGGAAAATATTTCCGCGTTTCCGCAAAGTGTCACCTGGCAAATGATGGAAAATTTTTTGCAGGGAGGCGCGGCAATTAATGTATTTGCGCGACAAAACGGCTGCGCGCTGAAAATTATCGACGCCGGCGTCAATCATGAATTCGGCACCCGCCCCGGTTTAGTCGACCGTAAAGTCGCTCCCGGCACACGCAATTTTGTGCGCGAACCAGCCATGAGTGCGGCCGAATGCGAGCTCGCTTTACAACATGGTGCGTCGCTGGTCGATGAACTGAACGGCAATGTCGTCGGTTTCGGTGAAATGGGCATCGGCAATACCACCTCTGCCGCCGCCTTGATGCATGTGCTGACCGGCTTGGCAGCGGCTCAGTGCGTCGGCACCGGCACCGGTCTGGATGCCGACGGCGTGCAGCGCAAACAGCAGGCGATTGAGGCCGCGCACCGACTTCACGCTGAAGTGACCGAACCGCTGGCCGTGCTGGCCACCTACGGCGGTTTTGAAATCGCCATGATGGTCGGTGCCATGCTGCGCGCCGCCGAACGTCGCATGGTGTTGCTGATCGATGGTTTCATCGTCTCCGCCGCCTTGCTGGTAGCGGCAAGGATGCAACCGGCAATACTCGATTACTGCGTGTTTTCACATTGCTCCCAAGAGCAGGGACACCGGCTCCTGCTGGAGTATCTGCACGCGCGGCCGCTGTTGCATCTCGACTTGCGGCTGGGCGAGGGCAGCGGTTGCGCGCTGGCGATGCCGCTGCTGCACTCGGCGGTCAACTTCCTGACGCAAATGGCGACGTTTTCGTCGGCGCAGGTCAGTGGAAAACTGGTCGATAGTCCCGCGCAGTGATCAAGATCGCGACATCCACCGTCATGTATCAGCTAAGGCTGTTTTTTACGGCGCTGCAATTCTTTACCCGTCTGCCTGTTCCGCGCTGGGTCGGTTTCGATCCTGCCTGGCGTAGTCCTTCGCTGGCGTATTTTCCGATAGTCGGCATCCTGGTAGGCGGTTTAACGGCATTGGCGTATGCCTTGCTGTTGCACATCTGGCCGCCAGTCGTCGCGGTTTTGCTGGCAAGCGCACTCGGCATTGTTCTGACCGGCGCGCTGCATGAAGATGGCTGGGCGGATGTCTGCGACGGACTGGGCGGTAGCGTGAGCCGCGAACGGGCGCTGGACATCATGCGCGATTCGCGGCTAGGCACCTATGGCGTGCTCGGTTTGCTGCTGTTATTGGCATTAAAGTGCGTCACGCTGATGTCGCTGCCTCTGCCACAGGCCGTCGTCGGTTTATTCGTGGCGCATCCTTTATCCCGGCTGGCCAGCATGATGCTGACGGCGCGATTGCCCTATGCCAGAACAGAGGGCAAGGCGCATGGCATGGTGCAGAAAATGCCTCCCGCTGCATGGATGGTCGCTATCGTGGGGGGCGTGTTGCCGTTGCTGCTGGCAGGAGTGGGAGGCGGGTTGTCATGGCCGCGTATAGCGCTGATGTGTATCGCGGTGGCCGGTGTGACGCTGTGGCTGATGCGGCTGTTTCGTCGTCGTCTTGGCGGTTACACCGGCGATTGTCTGGGGGCGGTGCAGCAACTGACCGAGGTGGCCTGCTATCTCTGTCTGCTGCTTAATCTCCCTCACTATTAAGAAAAGAAGCCCCGGTTTTAAGGCCGGGGGCAGCGCGCTCCGGCGATGTCAGCGTGGGTCGATATCCAGCTTGTTTCGTTTTGCAGGGAGCTTGGCCGTGTTCCCTGCTTCCGTAAAGAGGTCACTCGTGGATTGTGAAACATCGGTGAGCGTGATTCGCGGTAAAGGTAAGGGCTGTTCGATGAAGCTGGTTTCACCGATTGAGTTCGTCCTCTGATGCATGCGCACCCCGGTCAGATGCTGCTTCACGTCCTTGGTATAGCGCACTTCAATCGATTTGCGTGGATGGGCGATGTCGCCGGGGCGGACCTTATGCATGGTGGCCGTGGAATTGCCCGCCCGCACAAACTGTTGACTGAGTGGAGCCATTGCGGCCGGGTGCTTGACCTGGAATGCCGATTTCATCAGGTTGGACAGCGTTGTTTTGACCGTCTTGTTTTCAGTCTTTACCGGAGGCGAGGGTGCTGTGGGCTGGATGTTCATGGATTTCACCTTTGTAAAAATAAGATAAGTTCCACAAAGTAGCCTCTTGGCATTATTTGACTTTCATAAAACGCTTATTTGATGCCATGCGACAACGCCTCCATCTGATCCGTCACCCGCCGCCGCAAGTGGAAAGCGGCATTTGCTATGGCAGCAGCGACCTGCCGCTCAAGCCGGAACCGCTCGCCACGCTCATTGCCGCGTTGATACAACGTTTGCCGCCCAAGGCATCGATGTTTTACAGCCCCTTGCAGCGTTGCCGTCTACTGGCTCTGCCGCTGGCGGCTGCACTCGGTAACGCCACTCCCACCCCCGATGCGCGACTCCTCGAAATGCATTTCGGGACATGGGAAATGCGCCACTGGGATGTCATCGGCAAGGACGCCGTCGACGCCTGGGCGCAGGATATGGTGCGCTACCAACCCGGCGGCGGCGAAAGCGTGCTGCAAATGGCGACGCGGGTACGCGCGTTCTACGACGATGTACTGACGCGCGCCGACGGCGAAACGATCGTCGTGTGCCATGCCGGCACTATCCGCCTGCTGGCAGCCTGTCAGTTGGGACTGAGCTTGCCGGAAACCGCGCTGCACGCTGCCAGTACACCGCACAGCATTGCCTATGGCGAATTGACGACGCTGGAGCTGAATTAGCCCTACCTGCCCGATCCTTATACCGACGACAGGCGGCAGACAGCAGACCTGGTCACGAACCAGCTATACTGCGCAGCTAATCGTTTCAGGTGTTCCACGTCCAGAAGGCGTGAAATTAAACGGGAAATCGGTGCAGGGAACTGAGTGCTTAGTTCCACCATGCCGATGCTGCCCCCGCAACGGTAAGCGAGTGAAAACGCAGGGCGCAAGCGCTCGGCGTTGCATGGAAATGCAATCAGGGAGATGCAACCAGCCACTGGATTCGGCGCAAGCCACCTCCGGGAAGGCGCACCCTCCCGGAATGGGCGACCCCATTCCCCTCGCAAGCCCGGATACCGGCCTGAAACAGTCATGCAGTTTGTCTCGCGGAGGGCGAGTCAGATGTCGCCGCGCCTGCCAGCAGCCTGCGGCGCGTCGCTTCGCCCTCATTTGTTACCCCTGACCGCTGACCATACAACCCGGTCGGCCTGAAGAAATCCCCATGCGCACTCACACCCGCCACGTCCTGATGTGTACCGGCCCCCGTTGCACCGAAGACGGCGTTCACTCGGAAGCCATGTTCGCCCGACTCGGTGCCGCGATTGACGCCCGCCCGCAGTTGCGCGTCAAACGCACCCGCACGCAATGCATGGTCGCCTGCAAAAATCAGGGACCGCTGCTGGTGGTGTACCCCGAAGGAATCTGGTACCGCTGCCACGACGGTGAGGCGCTGGAACGCATCGTCGAAGAACACCTGGAACACGGCCGCGAAGTCAGCGATCTGGTATTTCACCGGCTCGGCAGCGGCGACGTCGATCCGCCGGAAGATCAGGATGTGTCCATTCCCCCGGAGCCACTAGCATGACGCCCACTGCCCCTGAATCTGCGCTGATGCCCTGCGACCTCGCCCTGCTGACCCACACCGCCAACGACCTGGCCGTACTGCACAATGCGCGCCGCCAGTTGCCCGTCGAATTCGCCGCCGCCATTCGCGGCATCGACCTGCAAGCGCTGGAAAGCGACAGCCGCATGGCCGAATTGCTGCGCACCGAACTCGCCACCGCCCGTATCCTCATCGTGCGCGTACTGGGTCGGCTGGGCAGCATTCCCGGTTTCGGCGAACTGCTGCGTCACGTCCGTCAGCAAGGCTGTCACCTGATCGCCATCAGCGGCACCGGCGAACCCGATCCCGAACTGGCCGCGGTCTCCACCGTCTCCGCCGCCGTCGCCGATCAGGCCGCCGCGTATTTTCAGGCAGGCGGCAGCGTCAATCTGGCGCAACTGCTGCGCTACCTGTCCGATCATCTGCTTCTGAGCGGCCTCGGCTACCTGCCCGCGCAGCCTCTACCGGATCACGGCATTTACCATCCCGATCTGGAGCAGGGCGCCAGCAGCGCCGACTGGCGCGCCGCCCATGCCGAACAAGGAAAAAGCCAGCGTCCCGCCGTCGGCATCGTGTTTTATCGCGCCCACTGGATCAGCGGCAACACCCGCTTCATCGACGTCCTGATCGACGCCCTGGAACAGCGCGGCATGAACGCCCTCCCGGTATTTACTTCCTCGTTGCGCCACGGTGCCGACAGCGGCGTACCGACCGCGCTGCGCTACTTCCTCGACAGCGACGACGCATCACAGCCGCTGATCGACGTCCTCATCAACACCACTGCTTTCGCCATGGGCGACATCAACGCTGGCGGTACCACTACTCCCGGCTGGTCGGTCGCCTTGCTGGAACAACTCAACCTGCCGGTACTGCAAGCCATCGCCAGCGGCATGACGCAGGCCGCCTGGGAGCAATCGGCACGCGGCATGAATCCGCTCGACGCCGCCATGAACGTGGTGCTGCCCGAATTCGACGGCCGCATCATCACCGTCCCCATCTCCTTCAAAACGCAGGCCGATAACGCCGCCAGCGCCGTCGAATACCAACCCGTACCCGACCGCGCCGCCCGCGTCGCCGGACTGGCGCATAAAATGACGCGCTTGCGCCGCACCCCGGCCAGCGACAAGCGGATCGCCTTCATCTTCACCAATTCCAACAGCAAAGCCTCGCAGATCGGCAACGCGGTCGGCCTTGATGCCCCAGCCTCGCTGATGCACATCCTGGAAGCGCTGCAAGCGGCCGGCTATCAAGTCGGTGACGCACAGGGAAAACTGCCGGACAGCGGCAGCGCCCTGATTCACCAGCTCATCGACCGCTGTTCCTACGACGAGATTTACCTCACCGCCGAGCAACTGAACAACGCCGTCGGCCATGTCTCGGCCGCGCAATACGCCGGCTGGCTGGCCGATTTACCACCGGCCATGCAAGCGCGCATGACGCAGCAATGGGGCGCCGCCCCCGGCGCGGCCTATGTGCATGACGACCAGCTGGTCTTCGCCGGACTGGAACTCGGCAACGCGCTGGTCGTGCTGCAACCGCCGCGCGGCTACGGCATGGACCCCGACGCCATCTACCACCAGCCCGATCTGCCGCCCACCCATCACTACTACGCGCTGTACCGCTGGCTGCGCGACGAATGGCGCGCCGACGCGATTGTTCACGTCGGCAAACACGGCACATTGGAATGGCTGCCCGGCAAAGGCGTCGGCCTGTCTGAAAACTGTTTCCCCGATGCGCTGATGGGCGACATGCCCCTGTTTTATCCCTTCATCATCAACGACCCCGGCGAAGGCGCGCAAGCCAAGCGCCGCGCCCACGCTGTCGTGGTCGATCACCTGACGCCACCGATGACCACCGCCGATACCTACGGCGAACTGGCGCAACTGACGCAACTGGTCGATGAGTACTATCAGGTCGAAGTGCTGGATCCCGGCAAACTGCCGCTGCTGCAACAGCAAATCTGGGATCTGGTCAAGAAAACCAATCTCGACAGCGACTTGCAGGCGCGCTTATTGCATCACGACCATGCGCATGGCGAAGGCCACGATCATGGACACGATCACCCGCACGATCACCCGCACGATCGCGGCCATCCCCACGCGCACGAGGGTCACGACCACCACGGTCACGATCATCACGACCACGACCACCACGCCCACGACGAAGGCTTGCCCGATGCCCTCAGCACCCTGGACGGTGCCGGCGTCGCCCATCTGATCGAAGACCTGGACGGCTATCTGTGCGAACTGGGCGCGGCGCAAATCCGCGACGGCCTGCACATCCTCGGCGGCAGTCCGCAGGGGGAACAACTGGTCGATATGCTGGTGTCGCTGCTGCGTCTGCCGAATCAGGACATCCCCGGCCTGCAACAAGAAGTCGCCCGCCTGTTCGGTCTCGACACCACCATGCTGCTCGATCAGAAAGGTCGCCGTCTGAATGCCGATCCGGCACTGGCGCAACTGAGCGCGTGCGCCATCGTCACCCGCGCCGATGCGCTGGACGCCATCGACCTGTTGTGCCGCAAGCTGATGCAACAACTGGCTGAGGCCGACTACGCACCGACGGCCATCGATACGGTGCTGGTGCAACTGTTCGGCGCGACCGACCTCAGCGCCGCGCGGACTTTGCTGCAACCGGCGGCGCGACGGGCCGGTGGTAGTCTGGGGAGTTTGTTATCGTCAACGGGCAAACCCACGCAGCGGACTATGCCTGCCGCACCGATCAAATCCACCCCCCCGGCAGCGACAGTGAGGGCTATAGCGCAGGCAACAGCGCAGGCAACAGCGGCAAGCAGCTCCACCCCCGCCACTGCCGCCGACCGCTTCGTCGCCCTGCGCCGCGTGCTGCATTTCGCCTGCGCCACACTGGTTCCCAATCTGGCGCGCGCCACCGATGAAATCGACAATCTGCTCAACGGACTTGCGGGCGGCTACATCCCGGCCGGGCCGAGCGGCGCGCCGACTCGCGGCATGGCGCACATCCTGCCGACCGGACGCAATTTCTATTCGGTCGATCCGCGCAGCGTTCCGTCGCAATCGGCGTGGCGCGTCGGTCGCCAACTGGCCACCGAAGTCCTCACCCGACATCTGCGCGAAACCGGCCGCTATCCCGAAAGCGTCGCCATCAGCGTCTGGGGCACCAGCGCCATGCGCACTCACGGCGACGACGTTGCGCAAATTCTGGCGCTGCTCGGCGTGCGTCCGCTCTGGCGTCCTGAAAACCGGCAACTGACCGGCATCGAAGTGGTGCCGCTGGCTGAACTCAAACGACCGCGCATCGACGTCACCACCCGCATCAGCGGCTTTTTCCGCGACGCCTTCCCGCAATTGATCGAACTGATCGACGATGCCGTCCACGCCGTGCTGGCGCTGGACGAACCGCCGGAATCGAACTTCGTGCGCAAGCATTATCTGGAAGACCTCGACAAATGGCTGGAGCAGGGCGTGCCGGCCAAAGAAGCGCAGCAGCGTGCCGGCTGGCGGCTGTTCGGTGCCAAACCGGGCAGCTACGGAGCCGGCATCCTGCCGCTGATTCAGGAAAAAAACTGGAGCACCGATACCGATTTCGCCGAAGCCTACGTCAACTGGGGCGGCTACGCCTATGGTCGCGACACCCACGGCATCGATCAACGCGCCGCCTTCCGTCAGCGCCTGTCCGGGGTCGAAGTCGCGCTGCACAATCAGGACAACCGCGAACACGACATTTTCGATAGCGATGATTACCTGCAATTTCACGGCGGCATGATTGCCACCATCCGCGCACTCACCGGCAATCAGCCGCGCCATTATTTCGGCGACAGTCACGACCCGGCGCGGGCGCAGGTGCGCGACCTGAAAGAAGAAACCTTGCGCGTCTTCCGCTCCCGCGTGGTCAATCCGAAATGGCTGACCGGCATCCAGCGACATGGCTACAAAGGCGGCCTGGAACTGACCGCCACCGTCGATTACCTGTTTGGCTACGACGCCACCGCGCAAGTCATGGAAGACTGGATGTACGAAGAAGTCGCCCGCACCTATGCCTTCGAGCCAGTGATGCAGGCCTTCTTGCAGGACGCCAACCCCTGGGCGCAAAACGCGATTGCCGAACGCTTGCTGGAAGCGGCCAGTCGCGGCATGTGGGCCGCGCCCGACCCGGCCACGCTGGAAGCGCTGCGCCAGCTTTATCTCGATAGCGAAACCTTACTGGAAGCGCGTGGCGAAACCCCGCGCAGCGTCTCATGACTCCCGACATCCCTACCAACAACGATAACGACAGCGGCAGCGACAGCCGCACAGCGCTGTTCCCCTTCGCCGCCATCGTCGGCCAGCCGCAACTGAAAACCGCCTTGCTCTTGTGCGCCATCGACCCCACGCTGGGCGGCGTCCTCATTCGCGGCGACAAGGGCAGCGCCAAAAGCACTGCCGCGCGCGCCTTGCCGGTGTTGCTGCCGCTGCTGCAAAGGATTGTCGGTTGCGCCTACAACTGCGACCCGGCTGCACCCTACGCCCAATGCGTTGCCTGCGCCGATCCGGCACGGCGCGTGCAACACGTCAGCGTACCTTTCGTCACACTGCCGCTGGGCGCAACCGAAGATCGCGTACTCGGCACGCTCGATTTGCAACGCGCCCTGCAAGGTGCAGCGCGCAGTTTTCAGCCCGGCCTGCTGGCCAGCGCCCATCGCGGCATGTTGTATATCGACGAAGTCAACTTGCTGGCCGACCATCTGGTCGATGTCTTGCTGGACGCCGCTGCCATGGGAGTCAATGTCGTGCAGCGCGAAGGACTTTCGGTCAGCCATCCGGCGCGCTTCACCCTGATCGGCACCATGAATCAGGAAGAGGGCGAATTGCGGCCGCAGTTGCTGGATCGTTTCGGCCTGATGGTGGACGTCGGCGCGCCGCGAGATAAAACCCAACGCGCCGAAGTCGTGCGTCGCCGCATCGCCTACGAAGCCGATCCGGCCGCGTTCGCCCAACGCTGGTGCGCTGCGCAATCGGTGCTGCGCGAGCAATTGCAACACGCCCAGCGCCTGCATCCCTTGGTGGTGCTGGACGATACGTTGCTGGAACTGATCAGCCACCTGTGTTGCGAATTCGAAGTCGCCAGCCTGCGCGCCGACATCGTCATGCACAAGGCCGCGCGTGCGCTGGCCGCGCTGGACGGCCGTTCCCGCGCCACCGCCAGCGACGTGCGCGCCGCCGCCGAACTGGTGCTGCCGCATCGTCGTCGTCGTACTCCGTTTGAACAGCCGGGGCTGGATCAGGACAAGCTGGATGAACTGATGCAGCAAGCCGCCGCGCCGCCGGGCAAGGAGAACGATCAGAGGACGGGCGCAAATGGCGAGGCAGAAGGCAAGGATCAAAGCAATGACGGTAGCAGTGACGAAAGCAATGACCCAGGCAATGACCCAGGCAATGACCCAGGCAATGACCCAGGCCACGATCAAAATAATGACCCGCGCAACGATCAACACAACGATCAACACAACGATCAACACAACGATCAGGACATCAGCCAGCGCCCAGCCCCGCCGCAACAAATTTTCGTCGGCGCAGCAATCGGCGCAGCCCGCGCCATTTCCGTCGAATCGCTCACCGCGCCCGATGCCGCCTTTGCCGCTGGTCGCCGCAGCGAAGTCGATTCCACCTCGCGTGGCCGCACCCTGCGCAGCGTGCCAGATCCCGCTCCGACCAGTCTGGCCATCGCCGCCACCTTGCGCAGCGCCGCTTTGCGCGACGCCAGCCAATTCCAGGTCACGACGGCCGATCTGCATCAACAAGTGCGGGTGGCCGGCAGCGCCAATCTGATTCTGTTCGTAGTGGATGCCTCCGGTTCGATGGCCGCGCAGCGTCGCATGGAAGCAGTCAAGGGCGCGGTGCTGGCGCTGCTGACAGATGCCTATCAGCGACGCGATGAAGTCGCCGTGATCTCTTTCGGCGGTGCCACGGCGGGCGTGTTGCTGGCGCCGACCCGCAGCGTCGATCTGGCCGAACAAGGTCTGCACAGCTTGCCGACCGGCGGTCGTACGCCGCTGCCGCATGCGCTGCAACTGGCGCTAGAGATGCTCCAGCGGCGCACCCGCGATAGCGCACCACCGCTGCTGGTGCTGCTCAGCGACGGCAAGGCCAATGTCGCGCTGCAAGCCGATGGCGATCCGTGGCAGCAAACGCTGGCGCTGGCAGAGCAACTGGCCGCGCGCGGCACACCGGCTTTGGTGCTCGACACCGAACAGGGCATGTTGCGACTCGGCCGCGCCGCAAGTCTCGCCACAGCCCTGGGCGCGACTTGTCTCACCCTGGAGCAATTAACAGCGGATAATCTGGCGCTGGCCATCCGCGCCCGGATGCACTGAACTGTTTCACTGGAGTGACGTATTTAGCTGACGCATTTGGCTGCTTATTTAGCCGACTTGTTTAGCTGACTTATTTAGCCGACTCACTGACTCGTTTAACTGATTTAACCCGAAGGAAGTTTTCCATGATCATCTGCATCGGCGCCGGCCCCGGCGACCCAGGTTACCTGACCCAACGCGGCGCGCAATTGCTGCGCGAAGCCGACCTCATCGCCGGCTTCGATGCGGTCGTCAACGTGGTGCAAACCCTGATTCCGGCCAGCGCTGAAGTGGTGCTGATGAATTACCGCGATCAGGTGGCGCAGCTCGATCTGGTTGCCAAGGCGCACCACGCCGGCAAGCGTTGCGTGGTGGTATTCATGGGCGATATCCACTTCAGCGGCTTTCAATATCTGGAACGGGTCGAGCGCGCCTGCGGTCATCCGGTCGATACCCTGCCGGGCATTTCTTCGGCGCAGGTACTGGCCTCCCGCGCCAAGGTGTGTTTCGACGAAACCACTTTCATCACTTTCCACCGGCGCGGCGACCTCACGCCGTTCAAGCGGCATCTGGTGCATGTGCTCAACGACGGCCGCAATGCCATCGTCATTCCCTGTCCGTGGGATGCCGCGCGTTCCTTCATGCCGCCGCATATCGCCACCTATTTGCTGGAACAGGGCATCGCCCCCGACCATCCGACCGAAGTCTGGGAAAACCTGACCCGCGCCGAAGCCGAATGGCACGGCACGCTGGCCGAATGCGCGCAGAAAATTTTTAGCGACATGAGCATCATGCTGATCCGCACCCAGACGCCGATGGCCAGCCAGATCGAAGCCGCGCCGGAGTCCGTATGAGTCTGAGCGCCCCCGCTGAGCATTTCGGCATCGTGGTTGCTGGCCACGGCAGTCGCGACGCCGATGCCGTCCGTGAATTCGAAACCCTGGTGGAACTGATTCGGGCGCGCGCGCCGCAGCAAGTGGTGACGCATGGCTATCTGGAGTTTTCCAGTCCTACCATCGCCGAAGCGATCGCCGCCAATCTCGCCGCCGGCAGCAAACAAATCGCCATGGTGCCGGGTGTGCTGCTGGCGGCGCGTCACGCCAAGAACGACATGCCGGCGGAATTGCTGACCGCCGCGCAAACCTGGCCCGGCATCGATTTCCATTTCGGCGCGCCGCTCAAATTGCATCCGCAATTACTGCAACTGGCACAAGAACGCATCGTCACCGCCGAAGCCAAAGGCCGTCCCGGCATCAGCCGTGCCGATACGCTGCTGGTGCTGGTCGGCCGCGGCACCACCGATCCCGACGCCAACGGCGAAGTGGCCAAACTGGCGCGCATGTTGGAGGAGGGCATGGGTTTCGGCGCTTCGCTGACCTGCTATTCCGGCAGCGCCAAACCGCTGGTGGCCGATGGCTTGCGTGCCGCCGCGCAGCTAGGCTTTGCAAGGCTGATCGTGTTGCCGTTTTTTCTGTTCGACGGCGTACTGGTCAAGCGCATTTATGCCGCCTCCGAGGATGCCCGTCAGCGCGAACCGGAACTCGATATCGTCGATGCCGGCTACTTCGGCCCCGATCCGCTGGTGGCCGACGTACTGATCGACCGTGCCCGCGAAGCGGTGCTGGGTCGCGCCGACATGAATTGCACGCTGTGCAAATACCGGGTGCAGATCGTCGGTTTTGAAGAGCAGGTCGGCGAACCGCAACGCGCCCATCATTTGCAGGTGCGCGGCCTGCTGCAAAAAGAGGCGGCTGATGCCTCGCTGCCCGCCACATCGGACGGCATAGGCGCATTGCCGCGCTATGTTCCGCATCCTATCGAAGCCGAAAGTTTTCGCATTATCGCCGCCGGACGCGACTGGTCGATGTTCCCCGCCGCTCACCTGACTGTCCTGCAAAGACTGGTGCATACCAGCGGCGACTTTGGCGCAGTGGACGATATTTACCTCTCGCCCGGTGCGGTGGAAACCGGCATTCGCGCCTTGCTGCGCTGCAAGCGCATCGTCACCGATGTAACGATGGTGCAGACCGGACTCAAACGCGCCTTGCTGGAACAGTTGGAGATTGAAACCTGGTGCGGCGTGCATGACCGCGAAACGCATCTGATGGCCGCCAGTCACGGCATCACGCGCTCCGCCGCTGGCATCCGTCGTGCGTTTGAAAAATTCGGTAACGACATCGTGCTGGCTATCGGCGACGCGCCCACTGCGATTGCCGAAACCACCCGCCTGATTCGCGAACAAGGCTGGCGACCGCAACTGGTGATCGGCCTGCCGGTGGGTTTTGTCGGCACGCGTGAAAGCAAGGAAGATTTGCGTCGCTGCCTGCAAGTGCCGCGCATCACGAACAGCGGCACACGCGGCGGTTCGCCGTGGGCGGCCAGCGTGGTCAACGGCATGATGATCGATGCGCAAAATCAACTGGCTGATAGTGTCGATAGTGCCGATAGTGCCGATGGTGCCAGTGCCTGAAATGGATGCCGCTCCAGAACCGATGCGCGCCGAATTCGATCTGCGCGTACTGGCACTCAACGGCTTGCGGCGCGGTCGCACCACCGGCAGTTGCGCTACGGCGGCAGTCAGTGCCGCGCTGCATTTGATGTTGCGCAATGAAACGGTGACGGAAGCGGAAGTCATGCTGCCCGACCAGCAGCACTATTTAGTGGTGCCTATTCAGCACGTCCGCTGGCAGGATGCGCAGACGGTGCGGGCGGAAGTACTCAAGGATGGCGGCGACGATCCCGACAGCACCCACGGCGCGACCATTTTTGCCGAAGTGCGACGCAACACGCTAGGCATGCTGCGATTTTTTGCGGCACAAGGCGTCGGCACTGCGACCCGACCCGGCTTGCGCGTGGCGGTCGGTGAGCCGGCCATCAACCCGGTACCGCGCCGCATGATGCGCCAAGCTGTTGCCGCGCTGGCAGGCGATGCGCAGGGTTTCGATCTCGCCATCGGTTGCGAAGGCGGCGAAGCGATTGCCCGTAAAACTTTCAACCCGCGACTGGGCATCGTCGGCGGCATTTCGATTCTGGGGACCTCGGGCATCGTGGAACCGATGTCGATGGCTTCGTGGATTGCCTCGATTGAAGTGTATGTGCGGGTGGCGCTGGCCGATGGCGGCGACGGCGCGGCAGATAGCGCACAAAACAGCGCACAAAACAGCGCGGCAGACAGCGCGGCAGACAGCGGAGCCGAATGCGTGGCGTATCTGCCCGGAAAAATCGGCCGCGACTTTGCCCGTGACGTGCTCGGTTTGCCGGAGCGGCGAGCAGTGCAGATTGCCAATTTTCTCGGCGACGCGCTGGACTTCACGCAAACCGCGCTGGCCGAACGGCAGCGGCGTTTGCCGCAACTGTGGCTGGCCGGTCATCCGGGAAAATTAGCCAAGGTGCTCGACGATGTCTGGGACACCCATTCCAGCCGCAGCGATATGGCGATGGGCGCGGTGGCGCGGGTTGCTGCCGGTCGCGGTCATAGCGCGGCGCTGGTCGATGCGCTGGTCGCGGCCAATACCGTGGAAGCGGCGGTTGAGTTACTGAAAAACGAAGCGGACGGCCCGGCGTTGTGGAGCGACATCGAACATCGCATTGCGCAACGTGTGCATCAACGCGTACCGGCAGTGGACTGTGTGCGGGTGCGCTTGTTCGACATGGCCGGTAATGTGCTGGGACTGGAGCGGGCGGGCGAGTCGGTGGCATAAGCCGTCGCTCACAGTAATCCATCGGCATTAATCTACCTGCATTAATTTACTTGCATTAATCCACCTGTATTAATCCACCTGTATTAATCCACCTGTATTAATCGGATTGCATCACCCGAATTGCCTCACTCGGATTGCATCACTCGAATCGCATGAAGCAAATCGCATGAAGCAAATGGCATAAAACAAATGACACTATCAAAGCAGAAAGCAAGCGCATGAGCCGAGCTGAAAAGAATCAAGCTGAAAACAACATTCCCTGCGGCACCCTGTGGGGTCTTGGCGTTGGTCCCGGGCCGGCCGGTTATTTGCCGGTGGCCGCGCTGGAAGCCTTGCAGAAAGCCGATCTGATTTATGCGCCGCGCGCGCGAGGCGCCGACGCTTCGGTCGCGCTGCAATGTCTGGAAGGCATTCCTCTCGATCCGCTCAAGCTGCGCGAAATCGAATTCAATATGGACCCCGACCGCCGCGTGCTGGCCGGTCATTACGCGCATCTGGCCGATGTGATCGCCGCCGAGCTCAGCGCCGGTCGGCATGTGGCTTACCTGACCATCGGCGATTCGCTGACCTATTCAACCTATGGCTATTTGCTGGCGGCGCTTCTGGAACGCCTGCCGCATTTGCCGCACCGGACTTTCCCCGGCATTACCAGTTACGCCGCGGCGGCTTCCGCGCTTGGCTGGCCGCTGGGCGAGGGCAAGGAGCGCACGCTGATCCTGCCTTGCCCCGACGATTCCGCCGCGCTGCGCGAGGATATTCTGACGCACGACATCGTGGTACTGATGAAGATCGGCCCGCGTTTATCGTGGGTGCTGGAACTGCTGCAAGAGATGGGCATTGCCGGTCACTGCGCGTTTGCACGCCGTATCGGACTGTCCGGCGAGCTGCTGGCGACGGATGTGAGCGAGCTGTCGGCGGAGGATGCCAGCGGTTATCTGGCGACCATGCTGATCCGTAAAACGCCGCGAGAAAAACGACGTGCCTGAGGTGGCGGTGAAGTAATTTTTGTGTCCCTCTGAATAGGCGCGCTGGCCGCTTTTAATCGCCCTCAGCAGACTCTTGTATCACTGGTTATACTCGCCGCACCAGAGTATTAGTCTGGACCTTGATAAAAAAATAAAATCGGAGATATGCATGAGTGATCTGGATCGTCGTCAATTCTTAAAAGTCAGCGCCATGAGCGCCGCCGCCGTCGTGGTACCCCCGATGGCGAGTACTGCTCAGGCGGCCGATGTTGCTGCCAGTACAACAATCAAACCCCTTGCTGCAGCGGAAGTGCATGGCGTAACGCATACCCTTGCCAGCTATATCGTGAAAGCGCGTTACGAGGACTTGCCCGCCAACGTGCGCAAGGAAGGCACGCGCACGCTGCTGAACTGGGTTGGTGTCGCCGTCGGTGGTTCGCATCACGAAACGATAGAGCGCGCAGTTGCGGCGCTTGGCCCGTTTTCAGGCCCACGGCAAGCCGGTTTGTTCGGACGTCGCGAGCGCTTCGATATCATGAATGCCGCCTTTATCAATGGCGTCAGCAGCCATATTTTTGATTACGACGACACGCATCTCAAAACCATTATCCATCCGGGTGGACCCGTCATTTCGGCCTTGATTGCGCTGTCGGAATATCGGCCGATCACGGGCAAAGATTTCCTCAATGCGCTGATTCTTGGCGTCGAAACGGAATGCCGCATTGGTAATTCGGTTTATCCGAATCACTACGACGTGGGCTGGCATATCACCGGCACTGCCGGTGTGTTTGGCGCGGCAGCGGCGGTCGGAAAAATTCTCGGCCTGAACGAACAGCAAATGGTGTGGGCGCTTGGACTGGCGGCGTCGCAACCGGTTGGTTTGCGCGAATCGTTCGGCTCGATGAACAAGAGTTTCAATCCTGGCCGGGCCGCGAGCAATGGTTTGTTTGCCGCTTTGCTGGCAGAGAAAAATTTCACCAGCTCCGAAGGCATGATCGAAGCCAAACGCGGCTGGGCTAACACCATCAGCACCAAACAAGACTATCGCGAAATCACCGAGGGTCTCGGTACCCGCTATGAGTCTGCCTTGAATACCTACAAACCGTTTGCCTGCGGAATTGTGATCCACCCGGCGATTGATGCGGCGATTCAGTTACGCAATGAGTACCACCTCACGGCGGAGCAGGTTGCCGGCATCGAAATACGCGTCCATCCTCTGGTTATCGAACTGACCGGCAAGAAGACGCCGCAGATCGGACTCGAAGGCAAGTTCAGCGTGTTCCATTCCGTTGCTGCCGCCCTCATTGACGGTGCCGCCGGTGAAAAACAGTACAGCGACGCGGCGGTGCGCAATCCCAAGATCATTGCGCTGCGCGACAAGGTCAACGCCATCATCGACCCGAAGATCAAGCCCGAACAAGTCGACATGACCATCACCACTACCGATGGACGCAAGCTGCATCGTTTCATTGAACATGCCATTGGCAGCGTGGAAGTGCCGATGACGGACGCGCAACTGGAAGTGAAATTCGCTGATCTGATCGACGGCATTTTGCCAAAAGCGCAATCGAAACGACTGATGGACCTGTGCTGGAAAATCGAGCAACTGCCGCTGGCTGGCGTGATTGCTAAAAATGCGGTGGCGATGGGGTGATGGCTTAGTTGGCTTAGGTACTTTAGGTGCCTCAGTTGCCTTAGTTGCCTCAGTTGCCTCAGTTGCTTGAGTTGTCTTGGTTAATTCGTTGTTCGTAAGCTGTTTGTGTCGGGGCCTGTGATGTGAATCACGGGCCCTTGTTGCGTGGAGAGCGGGATTGTTAAAAATTGCCTGCGTTGTGGCCGGGAATGGGGGAGATGACTTCCCATCCCAGGCACCTTCGGATAATAGATTGGCTTAGTCGTCCGCAGACTTTTAATCTATTTCCTATCAAATAATTCGATTGATATTCAAAACAAATAAGGTCAAAACGGGAATGACGCTCAATTAAATCTAGTGCAATTAATATTTTATCCCCGTTATTACGGACCCATTTTTCTTTGAGATATAAGTTTATGTATCCTCTTTTTTGATAATCAATGTTATTAAAAGGAGGGAAATCTAATTTTTCAAAAGCACTTAAATATAAGGTATGTTTAATCCAGGCTTTCATGTAACGAGATTTGCCTTCTAGAATCGTATTTCGATCTATCAGAGCAATCTCAAAACTATAAAAAGAAAGTCCTTTTGAAATGGCGTCTGCTGTTAGTTTTTCTCCCCTGTGAGTAGCCCAATCATTGTCACTTCTCATCACATAAGGGGTGGGGCAGACAAAGCTGACACTTTTCCATGGGATATTTATTTTTATCCGTGCCAACATTAATAATTTTCGGGTTAAATTAATTTCAATGCCGTCGTCATTAAATGTGATGCGACCACATTCGACTAATAGTTCAGTGGAATTAATCATTGCAGCAAATGAGTTCAAATCTAGAATGACGCTCAATTAAATCTAGTGCAATTAATATTCTATCCCCGTTATTGCGGACCCATTTTTTTTTGAGATATAAGTTTATGTAGCCGCTTTTTTGATAAGCAATGTCATCATCAGTAGGGAAATCTAATTTTTCAAAAGCACTTAAATATAAGGTATGTTTAATCCAGGCTTTCATGTAACGAGATTTGCCTTCCAAAATTTCATTTCTATCTACCAGTGCAATCTCAAAACCATAAAAAGAAAGTCCTTTTAAAATGGCCTCTGTTGTTATCGCTTCATTCTCGAAAGTAAGCCAGCCATGATCACCTCTCTTCACGTAAGGGGTGGGGGAGACAAAGCTGACACTTTTCCATGGGATATTTATTTTTATCCGTGCCAGCATTAATAATTTTCGGGTTAAATTAATTTCAATGCCATCGTCATTAAATGTGATGCGACCACACTCGACTAATAGTTCAGTAGAATTAATCATTACAGCAAATGAGTTCAAATCTAGAATAACGCTCAATTAAATCAAGCGCAATTAATATTTTATCCCCGTTATTACGGACCCATTTTTTTTTAAGATTTAAATCTATGTACCCTCTTTTTTGATAATCAATATCATTAAAAGGAGGAAAATCTAATTTTTCAAAAGCACATAAATATAAGGTATGTTTAATCCAGGCTTTCATGTAACGAGATTTGCCTTCTAGAATCGTATTTCGATCTATCAGAGCAATATCAAAACTATAAAAAGAAAGTCCTTTTAAGATGGCCTCTGTTGTTATCGCTTCATTCTCGAAAGTAAGCCATCCATGATCACCTCTCTTCACGTAAGGGGTGGGGCAGACAAAGCTGACACTTTCCCATGGGATACTTATTTTTACTCGTGCCAGCATTAATAATTTTCGGCTTAAATTAATTTCAATGCCGTCGTCATTAAATGTGATGCGACCACACTCGGCTAATAGTTCAGTGGAATTAATCATTGCAGCAAATGAGTTCAAATCTAGAATGGCGCTCAATTAAATCTAGTGCAATTAATATTTTATCCCCGTTATTTCGGATCCATTTTTCTTTGAGATATAAGTTTATGTACCCTCTTTTTTGATAATCAATGTCATTAAAAGGAGGGAAATCTAATTTTTCAAAAGCACTTAAATATAAGGTATGTTTAATCCAGGCTTTCATGTAACGAGATTTTCCTTCCAAAATTTCATTTCTATCTACCAGTGCAATCTCAAAACTATAAAAAGAAAGTCCTTTTGAAATGGCGTCTGCTGTTAGTTTTTCTCCCCTGTAAGTGGCCCAATCATTGTCACTTCTCATCACATAAGGGGTGGGGCAGACAAAGCTGACACTTTTCCATGGGATCCTTATTTTTACTCGTGCCAGCATTAATAATTTTCGGGTTAAATTAATTTCAATTCCGTCATCATTAAATGCGATGCGACCACACTCGACTAACAGCTCAGTGGAGGTGCTCATCGTTTTTCAATCCAGTACATGTCAAAGGCTTCGCTGCTCGCAGCTACGCTGACAGCACCGGCAAGAAGCATTGCCAGGCCAGTAACCCAGCCAATAGGGTTGCTTGTTAATAAAAAAGCGCTCAATGCGCCACCTGCCGCCCCGCCCACGATTCCTGAACCAAAGGTGACCGCTTCTTTGCTGGCCTGTCTTGTTTTATCTTTGGCTTCGTAAATATTATAGGCGGCAGAAAACACCGCCATGACCATGAGCGTGCGGCCGGCAATGCCCCATATTTTCGCTTCAAGGTTAGCCTTGGCCTGCGGAGTGCCTGAGCCTTCAACGATTCTCACCCATACCGCTTCCCTCTCGGATTGGGATAGCTGGTCGAAGGATTTATGGAAGAGTTTTTCAGCATATTTTGACTCTAGTTCATAAAAAGAAGGCCCATCTTTTTTGATGTTTATAGCAACATGCTCTCCTAAATAAGTAGATTTTTTACGGATAATGTTCTTTAAGTCTTTACGTATTCGATGAGCACTCAACGCCCCTTCAAACGGCGTAATTTTCCTTTCCTTCACGAGCTTTACGATTTCATCGGAAGCCGCTTTCGTTCTTTGGTTGTATTCAACCCGCGCCTTGGGATCTTTGATAAAACTCTCGGCAAATGCCGCTGCCGTGCCTTCCATATATTTGATGGCGTCTGCCAGTTCGTTGCTGGCCATGGTGTGCGGCGTTTTGTCCGTCACCGGGGTAGAGGGGAACTCGCTGGTTTGAATGCTGGTGTAGCTGCACTCTTCATTTCTTCTGAATGCCTCGTATTGTGCCGACTTAGCCATTGGCGTCCTCCTCGTTGTCGATGCCGATGATGTGCGCCTGAACTTTGCGGCTGGCGTCGCCGGTGTGTACGGGCAGGGTCATGCCGTCGGCGTCGGTATGTCCGTCGATATAGCCGCCCTCGTGTTCCAGCCGGTAAGGATGGTGAGCCAGCGGTACGCCGGTGAGTGCGTCGGTCATCTGCACGCGACGGTCATGCCCCTCTGTTTCCGTGTGGGCGGCGGTGGCCAAATCCGGTTCGCCGGAACATTTTTCGGTGGTTTGTGAGGCGACCAGAAGCGGGGCAGGGTGGCATTTGCAGATGCAAAGATCGCCATTGAGGGCCGGTATCCGTCCCATCAAGGCGATGGTGTGCCGTGTGCCGGAGGCTTCGATTGTCCCTGTCGAATTGCACTTCTGGCAGTCGATTTGATCGCCGATGTAGGAATGTTTGATGCCATGCCAGTTGATTGTGGTCAGACTGCTCGGCAGCACAACGCCGCCCACGGTGGTTTTGTCGCCTTCGTGAATGAAATACCTCTTGCCCATGCGGACTCCCTGAAGTTGATTGTCGAATTAAGAAATATTTAATGATTATCTGATTGCGATTTTTAATTAAATATTTTCAATTAAAAATCGCCGTCATTAAATAGATTGACAAGGCTATCAGGGGTGTTTTGATAAATGCATGCCCTCTTTATAAATCTTACTTATACGATCGGGATTGCACTAAAAAAATAAATTATGTGATGGATGTAAAAAAATATATAAATATATGTAAGATAATTTAACTTTGATAAAAATATATTCGGGCATATATAAAAATAAATTTTTCAAGTTATTATTTTGATTTTTTTAAAATATTTTATTTTTTTAATTATTATATTGAGGTAGATGCAATGACAGATTTGGAACGTGAAAAAATATGGGATGCTTTATCTGATATATTTGTAGACACCGAAATTGAATATATTTACATTACTCGCCATTTAAAAGGATTCGATATAAAAGAGATTAAAAAAATTTTATTTCGAGAGGTCGCTCCAGTTTGTGGTGGAAATTTAATGTGTGTTGCGCCGCCAGTGTGGGGTTGTTTTAACGAGGAGGAAGTACGTGCAGATATTTATACAATGCTGGAAAAGCGAAAGAAATCATTTTTTTATCGACTCGTGAATGAGTTTTGCATTTTATTTTTTAGACTCTTTTATCGATCGTCCTGGCTAGAGTTGGAGGCCAAGTTGCAAGAGGAATCGGAGGCCTCCCCGGAAAAGCCGCTGTAAATCGCACATTTCATGCGCCAGGCTAGCCGGACACCGTCAGTTGGGCAGGCACCCAATGCATTGCCCATTTCGACGATGGGACGACGCAGGCCGCTCCGTTCGATGCCAATAACAAAGTGGTATCTCACAATATCTCTAGAAAAATCCGCCAGAAATTCGAAATTTTCCCGCGCAATTCCCCCGCATCAGACTCCGTAACAGACTCCGTAACAGACTCCGTAACAGACTCCGTAACAGACGCCTTCCTCTTCGCAATAACAGCGCAGCAGTCGAGTCCCTGAATAAAAGTCCCTGCAACAAGCCTGTTTTATCGCCAGCGCCCTAGGTTTTTCATAGGGGAAGGGTAGAATGTCGACATGCAGATTTCTCTGCTCGCTATCCTGCGACTATTCTGTCCCACCAACAAGAAAATGATTCGCACATGAAAGTCTATTTCATCGGCGCTGGCCCCGGCGCTTCCGACCTGATTACCTTGCGCGGTGCGCGTTTGCTGGGCAGTGTTGGCATGGTGTTGTATGCAGGGTCTCTGGTGCCGACCGCCATGCTGGAGCATTGCTCCGCCAGCGCTGAACTGATTGACACCGCCCAGCTCGACCTGGAACAGCAGCAAGCCTGTTACGTACGCGCACAGGCCGCCGGTTGCGATGTGGCGCGGCTGCATTCCGGCGATCCTGCCATTTATGGCGCGACGGCCGAACAGATGCGGCGGCTTGAAGCGCTGGCCATTCCGTATGAAATCGTGCCGGGGGTTTCTTCCTTCAGCGCCGCTGCCGCCGTGGTGAAGTCCGAACTGACCAAGCCGACGGTATCGCAAACGATCATCCTGACCCGCGTATCGGGGCGCGCCTCCGCTGTGCCGGAAAGTGAAGCGATCGCCGGACTCGCCGCCCACCGCGCCACCATGTGCATTTTTCTGTCCGGCCCGCATCTGAAGCAAATCGTGACCGATCTGCGCCTGCATTATCCCGACGATACCCCGGTCAAGCTGGTCTATCGCGCTACCTGGCCTGAAGAGCGCATCTATGAGGGCACGCTGGCGACGGTCCTGGCTGAAACCAAACGCGGCAGCTGGAACCTGACGACCATGATGCTGGTGGGCGAAGCGCTCGGACATGGCGAGCAAGTCGAATCCAGCCTGTATTCCAAGGACTACACCCACCTGTTCCGCGTAGTCAAAAAAACCAAAAAACGCCGTGGCGTCGAAGCGACTGAAGCTGGCGCCGACCTTGTAGCCGACCTTGCCGCCGGCGTTACCGATGTCACGGAATCCGCCAACGAATCTGCAACCGAATCTGCAACTGAATTGGCAACACAAGACAACGCCGCCGTTGCCGGCGATGCTTAATCCGAATCTTAAGCCGACTCTTAAGCCGACTCCTTCCGAGGACGGAATCGGCATCTGGTTAGTGCGTACCGAAGCCGAACCGCTGGCAGCGGTGTTGCAGTCAGGACTGGGCGGTACGCTTTACCGGCCCTGGCTTGATACAACGCGCAGCCAGAAACAACAATTCGCCTCCGCCTATCCCCACCATCGTCACTGGCTGCTGCTCGGTGCGACCGGCATTGCCGTGCGCTTTCTGGACGGCCTTACGCAAGATAAACACAGCGACCCTGCGCTGGTCGTCATCGACGAAGCGGGGCGCTTTGCGATTTCCTTATTGGGCGGCCATGAAGGCGGTGCCAACCGACTTGCCGCTCAGGCAGCGGCATTGATCGGTGCCACCCCGGTCGTGACGACCGCAACCGAGGCGCTCAAGTCGCTGGTGGTGGGGATTGGTTGTCGCAAGGAGGTGTCAGCCGAACGCATTGCCGCTGCTGTGCAAGCCGCGTTGGAAAAATTGGACGGGAGAACAATGGCCGACGTGCGAGAAATCGCCACTGTCGATCTGAAAGCGCAAGAGCCGGGCTTGCTGGCATTGTGCGCGCAACACGATGTACCGCTGCGGGTGTTCTCGCATGCCTCGATTGCCGGTCGCGGCTGGGTCGGGCAGGCGTCCGAATGGGTGCGCAGCAATGTGGGTCTGGACGGTGTGTGCGAACCTTGCGCCCTGCTGGCGGCGCCGCGTGGTGTTTTGGTCGTGACTAAGACGGCGCTCAACGGAGTGGCCGTTGCCATCGTCGAGGACGGTTTCCGCGCCGCAGGCGCCGCGCCGTCCCTATTTGCTTCATCGAATATTTCATCGAATATTTCATCGAATATTTCATCAAATATTTCATCGGATATTCCAACGAATATTCCATCGAACATTTCATCGAATCTGCAGGAGCAATAAGCATGAGTGGAGTCTTGAATCTGGTGTCGGTCGGTCCCGGCTTTTCCGACATGATCGCGCCGCGCGCTATCGAAGCGCTGCGTCAGAGCGATGTGATCGTCGCTTACGATTTGTATTTGCGCTGGATTGCGCCGTGGATAGAAGGCAAGGAAATCCATACCCCGCCGCTGACGCAAGAGCGCGAACGGGCGCTGCTGGCGCTGGAAAAAGCACGCGCCGGCGCGACGGTGGCCTTAATTTCCAGCGGCGATATCGGCGTCTATGCAATGGCGGCGCTGGCTTTCGACGACATGCGCGAAGGCGACACTTTCAGCGTCAACGTCATACCCGGCATCACCTCGGCCAATGCCTGCGCCTCGCTGCTGGGGTCGCCGCTGTCGCATGATTTCGCCACGCTCAGTTTGTCCGATCTGCTGTGTCCGTGGGACTGGATAGAACAGCGCGCGCGACATATTGCGCAAGCCGATCTGGCCTGCGTGTTCTACAACGTGCAAAGCGCCGGACGACAAGAGGGCGTGTATCGCATCCTCAACATCATGCTGGAATCGAAAGCCCCCGGTACCTTGTGCGGCGTGGTCAGAAACGCCTACCGGCCGGAACAGGCGGTGGCCATCCATACCTTGCAGGAATTGCTCACGCTCAAATTCGACATGCTGACCACGATTGTGATCGGCAATCGATTCACGCAACGCAAACGCGGCTGGATGTTCACCCCGCGTGGCTATAACGACTGGCAGGCAGACGAGGCTATTCCTGCTGCTTCGGTTGCCGCTGTTCCTGAATTTCCGCAGCAAGCCGTGTGGGTCTTTTCCGGTACCGGCGACGGCAATGCGCTGGCGCGGGAACTGGCAGCCGATGGCATTCCTATCGTGGTTTCCGCGGCAACCGAATACGGCGGCGAACTGGCGGCGCAAGATAGTCCTGGTTTACACGTCTGGGCCGGACGGCAGGGCGTGGAAGCGCGCCGGCAAGCGCTGGCGGCGAGTCGGGCGCGGGTATTGCTCGATGCCACGCATCCCTTTGCGAATGTCATATCGACGCAATTGATCGCGTTGTCGAAAGAACTTGGCATTCCTTATTTGCGTTATGAACGTCCCAGCGCATTGGAATCGGATACCCAATTAACCGGCTTGCAGACGCAGGTGGGCAATGAACTGTTGCGGCCTTGCGCTGATATGCCCGCTGCCGCGCAAGCCGCTATCGCCGCTGGCCGCCGCATCTTTCTGGCGACCGGCTCCAAGGATTTGCAGAGCTTCCTGCAAGCGCCCGGTGCCGAGGACCGCGACTGGTTTGCGCGCGTCACGGCAGCACCTGAATTTATTCAGCGCGCCATTGACCTCGGCCTGCCGCGCAGCCATTTGTGTGCCATGCAGGGGCCGTTTTCAAAGGCTTTCAATGAGGCATTGTGGCGCGACTGGCGCATCGATTGCGTGGTTACCAAGGACTCCGGCACCGCCGGTGGTTTTGAAGCGAAAGCCGCCGCTGCCGCAGCGCTGGGTATTCCGCTGCTGGTCGTGCGTCGGCCGCCGCTCGATTACCCGCTGGCAGTAGCCGATTTTGCCGCAGTCAGAGCGCAGCTGGCGCACTGGCTGGCCGCGTGAGCACAGCACAATGACAGTCACACCGACATCCCTGCCGACCCCCGCGCCGCTGCAACCGATTCCGGTGACGGTCATCACCGGCTTTCTCGGTTCGGGAAAAACCACCTTGCTCAGTGGTCTGGTGCAACGCCGCCAGACGCGCAGACTAGCGCTGCTAATCAATGAATTCGGCGATGTGGCGATTGACGGCATCCTGATGCGCGAGCAGGCGGCCGGCGATGCGCATGTGCAGATTCAGGATTTCGCCGATGGCCTGATAGCTTACGGTGGCGATGAACACTTCATTCCCGCGATGCAGGCCATTGCGGCGCGCCGTGCCGGTATCGATCATGTGCTGATTGAAACCTCTGGACTGGCCTTGCCGACGGCAGTAATGGAATTGTTACAAGGCCCGGCGCTGGCCGATTTCTTTGTGCTGGATGCCACGCTGGCGGTGGTCGACACGCCCTTGTTGCTGGCCGGGCATTTCGGCGCATCCGTTGACGGTGCGCAGATGGAGGCCGATGCGGCAGTGACGGCATTGTTCGCCCGGCAGCTGGAATACGCCGATGTCGTAGTTCTCAATAAAATCGACGATCTCGACGAAAGCGCTTTGCTGGCGGCGGAAGCGCAAGTGCGTGAGCTGGCACCCAACGTGCGTTTTCTTGAGTTGGCGTATCAGGCCAAGCTGGAAGTGCGGCTGGCGATGGGTTTGCGCTTGCATCAGGCGACGCAGCGCACCCATCCGCACACTTACATACCGGTGTCGGCCGCAGATGGCACACCGCTGGCAAACCAGACGCGCTTTAACGGACACGCCCATTCCGGCATGGCGGCGCACACGCATGGTCTGAGTACGCACCGCCACTTCCATGAACAAGACCCCGGCTGGCTTTCTTTCACGCTGCGCAGCGATGCACCGCAATCGGCAGCGCAAGTGCAGGAAGCCCTCACCACTATTGCGCGCAGCGCACCGCTGTTACGTAGCAAGGGCTTTCTGCGCTGTCGCGATACCGGTCAGGCGCTCTTGCTGCAAGGCGTGCGCGCCCGCATCACGCTTACTCCCGATCCGCGACAGGAGCCGGGTCAGGGCAGCGAGCTGGTGTTGATTGGCTACCACTTGCAACGGGCCCAGATTGCGCTGTTGTTGTCCGGGCTAACCGATTCTGTATGGCGTTAATTTCCATCGGTGAGAGTTGATTGACATGACAGTGATAAGCCAGCAAATCGACGCTGCCGTCCTGTTTCACAAACGGAAATTTTCCATCTACCTTATAGTTTCTGGCGGCTATCCGCCATTTGTATTTATTGGGATGGTTTAACACTTCTTGCTTCGCCAGCCGTTTGAGTTGTTGCTGGTGAGCGATTTCCTGGCGCGGGCTTTTTTTGAGGATAGAGACGTAGAGTTGAGGCTTTTTCGCTGCCTGCGTCGATGAAGAGGCCCGCACATCGGGAGGCGGCAACTGGCTCGTTGAGGGCGCTGTCATTGACATTGTCGCTGGGATGGAGGGGGGCGTGGAACCTGGAGCCGAGCGCGAAAGAGAAAGTGAAATAGTCGTTGAAATAGCAGGTGAAACAGAAGCCGGAACAGCCGAGGGGCTGGCCGCGGCTACCGGCGAGGCGCTGGTCAAGCCGCGAAACGGTGGCGTCACGATTACGGTCTTCCGTGTAAGTGGCAGTGACCCGCTATAGCCATAGTGTCTGGCGTGGAAAAACAGCGGTCTATGCGACGGTCCTCTTCTTTCTTTCGCGACAGGAGCAGAAGAAGATGCAGAGGGTGCAGTATCAAGCGGGAGTGCAGATGCGCGGCTCAAGGGCGGCATGGCAGGAATAGAGGCAGGTATTTTGGGCATGGGATAGGCGGAGATTTCCCCGTCAGAGATGGATGGGATAGCCATCTTAATTAAGCCCCGCAAGCGGACATGTTATGAAACAACTTTTTTCTGGAGTGTGTGCATGAAAACCGACGACGCATCGCATCAACGTATGACGCAACGGCACAAGGAAGGCTTCGAAAAAAAGAAAGCTGCCGCGCAAAATGAAAAAGGATTGTTGATCGTCTATACCGGCACCGGCAAGGGTAAATCGACCGCAGCGTTCGGCATGGGCATGCGCATTCTCGGGCACGACATGAAACTGGGCGTAGTGCAATTCATCAAGGGTGCTTTGCACAGTGCTGAACGCACTATTCTGGGCGGGCACGCCAACTGTGAATTTCACGTCGTCGGCGAAGGCTATACCTGGGACACACAGGATCGTCAGGCCGACATGCGCACTGCCGCGACCGGTTGGGAACACGCACTGCGCATGATTGCCGATCCCAGCGTCGACATGGTGATTCTGGACGAACTCAACATCGTGCTGAAATACGGATATCTGGATATCGAACAAGTGCTGGCCGCTTTCGCCGCCCGTCGCACCATGCTGCATATTGTTGTGACCGGCCGCCATGCACCGCAGGCGCTGATTGACGCCGCCGATCTGGTCAGTGAAATCCGTCCGCTCAAACACCCGTACAAGGAGCAGGGCATCAAAGCGCAAAAGGGTGTCGAGTTTTGAGCGAGCAGCATCCTGTTCGCCATGTGCCGGCCCTGTTGGTCAGCGCACCGGCTTCGCATCAGGGCAAGACCACCGTCACGGCGGCGCTGGCACGTCATCATGCGGCGCAGGGACGACGGGTGCGCGTATTCAAAACCGGCCCCGATTTTCTCGATCCCATGTTGCTGGCGCGCGCTGCCGCTGGCGATCATCCCGCGTATCAGCTTGATCTGTGGCTGGCTGGTGCCGATGCCTGTCGCCACATGGTGTACCAGGCTGCCGCCGATGCCGATCTGATTCTGATCGAAGGCGTGATGGGGCTGCACGACGGCCAACCGAGCAGCGCCGATCTGGCCTTGCTGCTTGATGTGCCGGTGCTGGCCGTGATTGATGCGCGTGGCATGGCGCAGACCTTCGGCGCGATTGCCGCCGGACTGGCGCGGCATCGATCTGGATTGCGCTTTGCCGGGGCGCTGGCCAATTCCGTTGCCAGTCCGCGTCATGCGGAAATGCTGGCGCAGGGCATGCGCGGTGCCGGTTTGCCGTATTGCGGCGGCTTGCCGCGCAGCACCGATTTTGTTTTACCGGAACGTCACCTGGGATTAGTGCAGGCAGCAGAGATCGAAGACATCGATACCCGCATCGATGCTGTTGCCGCAGCATTGTCGACGACTGCGCTGGCCGCCTTGCCTGATACGGTGGCGTTTTCCGCCGCACCTTCGCCAGCAAGGAAACCGCTGTTAGCGGGCCTGCGCATTGGCATTGCGCGTGATGCAGCGTTTTCTTTTTTGTATCCGGCCAATATCGACTGGCTGCAAGCGATGGGCGCGCAACTGCATTATTTCTCGCCGCTGACCGACCAGCACTTGCCCGACGTGGACGCGGTTTATTTACCGGGCGGATATCCCGAATTGCATTTGCAAACGCTACAAAATAATCGTGCCATGCACGCCGCCTTGCAGCAGCACATCGCTCAGGGAAAAACGCTGTATGCCGAATGCGGTGGCCTTTTGTATTTGCTGGAAAGCCTGACCGACCGCGCCGGTCAACGCGCCGCAATGACTGGCCTGCTGCCCGGTCACGCCACTTTGCAATCGCGACTGCAAGGCTTGGGTTATCAATCCTTGTCACTGCCGGGCGGCACGCTGCGCACGCACACCTTCCATCATTCGACACTGACCACGCCGCTGACCGCAGTCGCGCATGGCGAGCGTCTGCACAACACTTCAGCCGGGGAAGGGCTATATCGGCAGGGCCGTATTACCGCCACGTATTTGCATGCCTATTTCCCCTCCGCTCCGCAGGCAGCGGCGCAATTGTTTTCCCCACCGTCATCTTATTGAGATCGCCGAATGAATCAGATTCCCCTCATCCGCACGTTGGTGTTCGGCGGCAACCGCAGCGGCAAGAGCGCGCATGCCGAACAGTTGGCTGCCGTCACTGGCCGCGAAGTGATTTATCTCGCTACAGCGCAAGCCGGAGACAGCGAAATGCAGACGCGCATCGAACAGCATCGCGCCCGTCGTCCGGCTGTGTGGCGTACGGTGGAATCGCCGCTGGCATTGGGTGCGGCCATCACGGAATGGAGCGCGCCGCAGCGTGTGCTGCTGATCGATTGCCTGACTGTATGGCTATCCAATTTATTGTTTTCCGAAATCCGCGATTATCCCGAGATTGGCGCGATTGAGCCGCCAGCGGCGTTTGCAGAACAACGCGCGGCTTTTTTGCACGCGCTGGCATCAGCCAAAGGCGAGGTGATTCTGGTATCCGGCGAAGTCGGTATGGGGATCGTGCCGCAAGGGGCGCTGTCGCGCTGGTTTGTCGATGAAGCGGGCCGACTTAATCAGGACGTGGCGGCGATTTGCGAACGGGCGGTGTTTGTCGCTGCCGGTCTGCCGCTGCTCATGAAGGGTGCAGCATGTTGAGTGGTCTGAGTTTGTCGCTGCTGGCGTGGCTGGCGCTGGGCGGCGTGCTGCTCGACGCCTTGCTCGGCGAGACGCGCCGCTGGCACCCCTTGGTCGGATTCGGTCGTTGCGCCAATCTGCTGGAAAATCGTCTGAACCAGCAAGGCAGGCCGCTGATACGGGTGCTGCGCGGTATGTTTGCATGGATGCTGGCAGTGCTTCCACCGGTGGCTGTCACGACATGGCTGTGTGCGACTTTGCCAACGTGGCTGTCGTGGAGTTTGCAGGCCTTGCTGTTGTATGTATGTCTGGGTCTGCGCAGCTTGCGCGATCATACGCAACCTATCTTTGCCGCTCTGCAAGCCGGAGATATGGACGAGGCGCGACGACTGACGGCACGTATCGTCAGTCGCGACACGGCTGCTGCCGATGCCGCCGACCTCAGCAAAGCCGCAGTGGAATCGCTGCTGGAAAACGGTAACGACGCCGTGTTCGGCACGCTGTTCTGGTTTGTTGTGGCGGGTGCGCCGGGGGCGGTGTTGTTCCGTTTGGTGAATACCTTGGATGCAATGTGGGGTTATCGCAATGCACGTTACGACCTGTTCGGACGCGTCGCCGCACGCATCGACGATGTACTGAACTGGATTCCTGCACGGCTGACGGCCTTGTCCTATGCCGTACTGGGCCAGACGCGGCTGGCGCTGCACTGCTGGCGCACGCAAGCCCCGGCATGGCCTAGTCCTAACGCCGGGCCGGTCATGGCCTCCGGCGCGGGTGCGCTGGGTCTGGCTCTGGGCGGCAGCGCGGTGTACGACGGCGAAGCGGAAGTGCGTCCGCCGCTGGGCAGTGGACCTGTAGCGTGCGCAGCGGATATCGTCCGCGCCTGGACGCTGGTGGCGCGCACTACCGCGTTGTGGCTGGCGGCGTTAGCCATGCTTGGCTGGATCATTTAAAAAGCAACTTGAAAAGTAATTGGAATAACGAATTGGATGGGATTGTGAATGCTTGAACATGGCGGCAATTTATTAGCGGCGGTGGCCTATTACGGCCAGCCGCGCAGCGCATGGCTGGATTTGTCTACCGGTATTAACCCGCATGCTTACCCGGCACCGGCACTGGAACCGGATGCCTGGCATAGGCTGCCGGAAAACGATCCGGCGCTGGTGCTTGCCGCCATGCGCTATTACGGCGCACCGCATTTGTTACCGGTGGCTGGCACGCAGGCCGCGATTCAGGCTTTGCCGCGTCTGCGACCGCAGGGACTGGTCAGCGTAGCGGCACCGGCCTATGCCGAACACGGCCATTGCTGGGCTGCAGCGGGCCATACCTTGTGCCGCGTGGCGTATGCCGATCTGGGCGCGGCGATTGCGGATAGCGATGTGGTGGTGGTGTGCAACCCGAATAATCCGACCGGCGAAACCGTCGCCCCCGCGCAGTTGCTGGACTGGGCGCAGCAACTTGCGATGCGCGGCGGCTGGCTGATTGTCGATGAAGCTTTCGGCGACATGACGCCGGAAATCAGCGTGGCGCAGCATATCGGGCAGCCGGGGCTGATCGTATTGCGCTCGGTCGGTAAATTTTTCGGGCTGGCTGGTTTGCGCTTGGGCTTTGTCGGTGCGCATGAAGACATACTGACGGCCTTGTCCGAACTGCTGGGGCCGTGGACGGTCAGCGGGCCGGCGCAAAGCATAGGCTGCGCGGCCCTGGCCGATGCCGATTGGCAGCAGACCATGCGCGCGCAATTGCTGGCAGCTGGACAGCGTTTGCAAGACTTGCTGGCACAGTATGCGATTGCCTCCAGCGGCACTGCGCTGTTCCAGTGGTGGCCGGAGCCGCGGGCAGTCGCGTTTCAATCACACATGGCGCGACAGGCGATCTGGGTGCGACGCTTCGGCGATACCGGCGTACGTCTGGGCTTGCCGCCCCATGAGAACGCCTGGCAGCGTTTGCACCACGCGCTGGCGACATGGCAGGAGGCCGCATGAGTTTTCCTTACCCAACATTGATGGTGCAGGGCACGACTTCGGATGCCGGCAAGACTACGCTGGTAGCGGCGTTGTGTCGCTTGCTGGCGCGGCAGGGCGTGTCCGTGGTGCCGTTCAAACCGCAAAACATGGCGCTCAATAGCGCAGTGACGGTGGACGGTGGAGAAATCGGGCGCGGTCAGGCCTTGCAGGCATTGGCCGCCGGTGTGCCGCCGCACAGCGACATGAATCCGATTTTGCTCAAACCTTCCAGCGATACCGGAGCGCAAGTCATCGTGCATGGCAAGGTGCGGGCCGACATGCATGCACGCGATTATCACCACTATAAAAAAGAGGCAATGGTGGCGGTGCTGGCTTCTTATCACCGCTTGCAACAGCAGTACCAGACCATTGTGGTGGAGGGCGCAGGCAGTCCTGCTGAAATCAATTTGCGTCAGCACGATATCGCCAACATGGGTTTTGCCGAGGCCGTGGATTGCCCGGTGATTCTGGTGGCCGATATTGATCGCGGCGGCGTGTTCGCGCATATCGTCGGCACGCTGGATTGCCTGTCAGAAAGCGAACAGGCGCGGATTATCGGCTTCGTCATCAATCGTTTTCGCGGCGATATCGGCTTGCTGCAATCGGGGCTGGACTGGCTGGAGCAGCGTACCGGGAAACCGGTGCTGGCGGTGCTGCCGTATTTGCAAGGACTGGTACTCGATGCGGAAGATACGGTGCAGGGAGGGCAGTCTGGACATGGGGCGTTCCGCATCGTCGTGCCGCAATTGCCGCGCATCAGCAATCACACCGATTTCGACGCTCTGCGTGCGCATCCGCAAATCGATCTGCGTTTTGTTGCCGCCGGGCAGACGGTGCCAGCCGCCGATCTGATTATCTTGCCGGGCAGTAAAAATACACGCGCTGATCTGGCCTGGCTCAAGAAGCATGGCTGGGATGCCGCTTTACTAAAGCATTTGCGTTATGGCGGGAAAGTGATGGGGATCTGCGGCGGGTTTCAAATGCTGGGAAATCGCGTTGCCGATCCGCATGGCGTGGAAGGCCCGGCGGGCGATAGCGCCGGTTTCGGCTTGCTCGATATCGACACCGAAATGACGCAGACCAAGCGGCTGGCGCAAGTCAGCGGTCCCTGCGCTTTTGCCGAGGCTGAAATTAGCGGCTACGAAATTCACATGGGGACTTCGCACGGAGCGGCTATGGCAAGGCCATTGATGCATATTGATGGTCGTTCTGAGGGAGCGCGTTCGGCTGACGATCAAGTGATGGGGACGTATCTGCACGGCGTATTCGATACCCCGGCTGCTTTGCAAACTCTGCTGGTATGGGCGGGACTGGAAACGGCCGCACCGCTCGATCTGGCGGCCTTGCGTGAACGGAGTCTGGATCAGATTGCCGATGCAGTGCAGCCTTTGCTGGCGGCACTGGTGGCATTGAAGTGATTTATAACTAAATCGGATTGGTGAGTCCTGATTCAAGGATTCGCCACTCCTATCGCTGCGCGCCGCCATCTTATGGCGGTTTTTTTTGCCGTATTTTAGCGAGCACGGTTGCGTTCCTTGCGTTGATCTGACGAAACGCATCACACTTTTTCAGGAATTTATTATTGGTGTCTCGCACCTTTAGCTGGCGCTACGTCATTTAATATTATTCGTAAAATATTGCTATGCAGATACCAATTAAAATTAATTTAATTTTTATAAATATTATCAATAAAAAATATTTCTTTATTATAAATATTTCTAAAATGAATTTAATAGTTGTTTATTTTTTTTAAATATTATTTTATTGAAATTTTGTTTTTAGCGGATATAATTGGTTCGAACAAGTTAATAAAAGATAATAATATATTGTCTCAAATGTAATTATTTAAACAGCCTATCCGAGTTTATATCTGCTCTGTGAGAAACGGAACATCGCCGCTCCATTTATGCTATAACCGTAAAAGAGGTTGTCATGCTTGAAAAGCAGAGCGTCCTGGTTGTTGATGATACGGAAATCAATCTTGAGTTAATGCGGTATGTGCTCGAGCCTTTTTACGATGTCCGTATTGCTATTGATGGAGCGATGGCGCTGCAGGAGGCAAGAACCAATCCTCCCGATATCATCTTGCTCGACATCATGATGCCCGGCATGGACGGTTATGAGGTCTGCGTCGAACTCAAAAAAGATTTTCGGTTGGCAAAAATCCCTATTATTTTCGTGACTGCCATGAACGATGTGGCAGACGAAAAAAAAGGCTTCGATGTCGGTGGTGTGGATTACATCACCAAACCCATCAGTCCTGCCGTAGTGCTGGCGCGGATCAGTACCCATCTAGCTCTGTATGACCAGAAGCGCGAACTCGAAGTGCAAGTACGTCAACGCACAATTGAGCTGGAGCAAACCCAAAAACTGATCATCCTCCGACTGGCGTGCGCCTCCGAATATAAAGACGAATATACCGGCAACCATATTCTCAGGATGAGTCACTATTCTCGTCTGATTGCCCTGGCCTACGGTGTCGATGATATTTCTGCCGACATGTTATTGACCGTCGCGCCCATGCATGACGTAGGAAAAATTGGCATCCCCGACCGCATTCTGCAAAAGAATGGAAAGTTGGATGCAGATGAATGGGCCATCATGCGTAAGCATCCTGAAATCGGTGCCGATATTTTAGGCGACGCCGTCAACCCTCTGCTCGCGCTTGCCAGCGTCGTTGCCCTGACCCACCATGAGAAATGGGACGGTAGCGGTTATCCAAAACAACTCAAAGACGAAGAAATTCCGCTATCGGGTCGCATCGTGGCGATTTCCGATGTATTTGACGCACTCACCAGCAAGCGGCCCTATAAAGAAGGCTGGGCGGTAGACGCGGCAATCGTAGAAATAAAAAAAGGAGCCGGCACTCATTTCGATCCGAGCTTGATTGATGCGCTGGAACGGGCACTTCCTGAGATTCTCAAAATAAAAGAAATGTATTCGGACGATAAAGCCGCTCTTCCCTAAGAACCGCTGATTAAGCTACTGCGCGGTGCAATCTTAGGGCTGCAAGGATTCACAATGCTCATCGTACTCAAGTACGGTTGCGCTTCTTCACTGCAGCTTACAAGTTTCGCCATACCTTTTCAGATGTACCTGATTTCATTGCTCGATAACTAGGTCAGAGGTTAAGCGTGAATGATTGGTTCAGTCAGCTTGTCCGGTTAATTGAGAGGCGCACAGGGTTGATTGTGCGTGCCGAAGCGCGTACCGGCCTGGCTAAAGAAATTGAGGAGATGAGCCGGGTGAAACTAGGGATGGATACCGACACCTTTCTGACTGGTTTGCAGCAGGGAAATACTGGGTCAACACCGGTGTGGAATGAATTGATGGCCTTGTTGACGGTGGGCGAGTCGTATTTTTTCCGTGACAAGGGGCAATGCGATTTACTCCGGGACCATATTCTTCCAACGCTGATCAGTCAAAATAAATCCATGCGCAAATTACGCATCTGGAGCGCTGCTTGCGCCTCAGGCGAGGAAGCGTATTCCATCGCTATTTTGCTCAGTCAATTGCTGTCTTTGTTGGACCCGAACCAGAAATGGGACATCTGCATCATGGCAACCGATGTCAATCAAAGCATTCTGAATCGGGCCAGAACCGGCATTTACAGCGACTGGTCATTCCGGCAGGTTGATCCGGGTTTGCAGAGCCGCTATTTCACCCGGCAAGCGGAAGGCTGGAAAATTAACCAGGACATACAGGACATGGTGACGTTTGCGTATGGCAACCTGGTGGAGGATGAATTTCCCAATCTCTACTCCGGGCTCTACTCCTTCGATTTCATCATTTGCCGCAACGTATTCATTTATTTTTTGCCGAAGACAATCAATCTGATCGCCAAAAAAATGGCCGCTTGTTTAACCGAGCATGGCTATCTCATGACCGGACACAGCGAGTTCGGCATGTTTCACAATCATGATTTGAAAGTCGAATGGATAGATCAACTGATCATTTATCGGAAAGAGGTGGCAGCGAACACGCAACCGGACGCCAGACCAGTGACAGCCCCGGTAGTCGGCAACAGAAGACATCCCAAATTATCATCTACCCCTGTTGTTGATTCAGTCGCTATTTCTTCTTTTACCCCCTCTTCAACGCTTGTTTCGCCGCCACAACAGGCGCAAAAAAAAATAGCGCAGGCGTCCCCGCATCCGTCCCCGCATCCTTCATCAGAACCGATTGCAGATTTCACCTTGCTGCTTAAGCATGCGAAAAAGCACGCCGGGCAAGGCAATTACGATCTTGCCGTTGCCGATTGTCACAAAGCCATTGCGCTCAACCATGATTCTCCTCTGCCTTATTTTGTGTTGTCCCAGATTGCCGAAATTTTGGGCAAGCGTCAGGAGAGTAAAGAGCTGTTGAATAAAGCCTTGTATATCGATCATGAATTTCTGGCCGGCCATATTGAACTGTTCAATATTTACAAGCAGGAGTCGGATAAAAAGAAGGCCGAGAAAATGCTGGATGCCGCGCTACAGATCGCCAGAAACATGCCGGAAAAAACCAGCATTGAATTTTACGATGGGCATAGCGTCAGCGAGTTGCTGAAGGTGCTGGATCAATACAAAGCTAAATTATCCAACGGGGGTTGAATGGAAGCATCCAGAAATCTTTATTTTGTATTCAGTATGCGCAACTCCCTGTATGCGATTGATTCGGTCTTCGTCAATATGACCTTCAGTCTGCCTGCTATCGAGCATATTGAAAGCGCGCCTGCGTATGTGGCCGGAGTCATTAATTTGCGCGGCAGCATCATGCCGGTGCTGGACCTGAGTCTGTTGCTTGGCGGGAGAGGGCAGGAGCGCCATCTCAGCGATGCCGTACTGGTCATCCAGGAGGGGCATGAGATGGTGGGCATGATCGTCAATGAGGTGCTTGATGTCATCCACATTGAGGCAGCGCAAATTGATTTGCCGCCCAAGTGGGAGGACACGCAGCATCGGCAATCCTCGCTGATAGTGGGAATGGCGCGGGTGGACGAGCAGATCATCAGCATTCTCGATCACCGCTTGCTCATTGCGCACAGGGACGACCTGATTGTGGAGGAAGGTCTTTCGGGCAATGTGGTTCAGGCAGCGGAGCCCTTGAGTTCTGCGGATCACGATATTTTGCAAAAACGGGCAGCGGAATTAATTCGCAAAACCGAAGCGGATGCCGGAAAAGAAATCCAGCAATTTGCCGTCGTGCTGCTCGGGCATGAGTATTTCGGCATGGATATCCGCTATGTGAATGAATTCACCAAAATAAAAAATATCATTCCTCTGCCCAATTGTCCTTCCCATGTGTTGGGCAACATGAACCTGCGCGGCAATATTCTGACCGTCATTGATATCCGCACGGTACTAGGAATGCCCGTGGATAACTTTAATCTTAGTGCCAAGATTGTGGTCGGTTCAACGGACAACATTTTAGTCGGCGTGGCAGTGGACGATATCGACGATATCGTGCAGGTCGATCCAACCGAAGTGGTTCCTTTGCCTACTTCTGCGCATCAGGATGTGTTGCGCTATTTCGTCGGCACGATTCACTACAACGACAAGGCAATGACGATACTCAATCTGCCTGAAATATTAAGAAGCAAAGAACTGATCGTGAGTGAGCGCAGCTAATTTTATATTTTTTCCCTTTTCTCTTTTGCCAGAGATTGAATTGCCTTCATCCTTTTAATAGTCGTCAAAAAAACGGGGTTCGTCATGAAATTCAATGAGATGAAAATGTCGGTCCGCATCACTTTAGGCTTCTCCCTCATGCTGGTGCTGATGTTGATGTTAGGCACTTTTAGCCTGATTAATATGACTGCGCTGAAAGACAACCTGGTCCATCTTAGCGATGACAGGGTGCCCCGCATAGTGTTTGCCAGCGAATGGGAAGTGAGCGTACTGCAAAGCGCGCGCCACATGCGTAACACGCTCATCCTCACTGAGCCGGATTTGATTGCGCTAGAGGTGAAAGGGCTGGAAAAGGAAATTATTCATCGCAAAGAAATCATGGCAGATCTGGACAAGGAGCTCGATCAGCCCGGTCAGGACAGGGAACTGTTCAAGAAAATTGTCGATGCGCGTGCGGTATATCTTGTGCCGGAAACGAGCTTCATCGGGCTGATCACGACGAAAGATTTCGTCAAAGCGAAGAAGGTTCTGCTGGAGGAAGCCCGTCCGATGCAAATCAAATACATCGATGCGATTGAAGCATTTTTCGAATTTCAAAAATCGGAAATTACACGGAGCGCAAAGGAAGCGCTGGACACCTACAACTCTGTCCGTACTCTGATCATCGAGATGACCCTCGGCTCCATTATTATTGGGCTGTTGGCCGCCTTCCTGCTCATGCGCAGCATCACCAGTAGCATCAGTTTGGGCGTGAGCGCTTCCGACGAAATTGCCGCGAAAATTCTTCAACATGAACGCACTGCCAGCCAGCAAGCGGCCATGACGAATGAAATGACCACGACGCTGGAGGAGCTTTCGGTCTCGTCGCGACAATCGACGGAACAGTCGACCAGCGCCGCCGACATGGCGAAAAGCGCCAGTAGCCTGACCAAAGACGGTAATGATGCGATCCGTCAGGTGGTGGAGGCGATGAATGGTCTGAAGCTGAAGATAGGCGCGATTGCCGATCAGATTTTGTCGCTGTCCGAGCAGACCGGACAAATCGGCACGATTACCGAACTGCTCAAGGACCTCTCCAACCAGATCAATATGCTGGCGCTGAACGCCGCCGTGGAAGCGGCGCGCGCGGGAGAGCATGGAAAAGGTTTTTCGGTAGTAGCGGCAGAAGTGCGCAAGCTGTCGGTGGAAAGTAAAAAATCGGCGGAGCAGGCCAAGTTGATTGTGTCGGGCATACAAAAAGCTTCCGATACTTCCATCATGCGGACCGAAGAAGGAACACGCAATATCGAAACGGTGATGGGGATTGTGGACAGGGTCAACGAGTTGTTTGAATCGATTTCCAACGTCACCAATCTGGTGTATCAAAGTTCGCAGCAAAGCGCGCTCAATGCCAGACAGCAAACATCGGCCATTGCGGAAGTGGTGGGCGCAGCCAACACCATGAATGCCGGTGCCAAGGAAACGGCGACAGGATTTATTCAGAGCAAGGCCGCCATTGAGAACCTCAACGAGACGAATAATAAATTGAGGAAAATAATGTAAAGCGTGAGCCATCGATGATGAGTCATCGATGATGATTCCACGGTGGTAAGTGGATTTGCAGGTGGATTGGCCGGGGCATTGTCCGCTACTCAAGCGCGGTATTTGCCCTGCCTGTTATGGGAGCCAGCATGATTGAAGACAGCGAACTGCGTGATCTGTTTCGCATTGAAAGCAGCGAGCATTTGCAGGCCATTGAAAGCGGCTTGCTGCACATTGAAAAAGATCCCGATAATGTGCCTTTGCTTGAAGAGCTGTTCCGTGAGTCACATAGTTTGAAGGGCGCATCGCGGATGCTGGAGCTGTACGATATCGAGCGCATTTTTCATCGCTTTGAAGATATTTTAGGCAAGGCCAGAACCAGCGGACAGCGGCTGACCAGCGCGGCCATCGATTGCATGTGCAAATCGCTGGATGCCATTCGTAAACTGGTCAACGAGGCGACACATGGCGAGCGCGCGAATGTGGATGTCGGTGCTGTGCTGGATGTGCTCAAGGCGGCAGATGCGGGCGACGCGGGTGGCATTGGGGCGGAGCGCGAATCTGCTACGGATGCGGTCTTATTTGCCGATTCCGGTAGCGAAGAAAATGTTGCGATGTCAGGCGAACGGAGGAGTTCTGATGCGGGCTCAGCGGGCCAGATCGATGAGATGTTCAATGTCAGTAAAGCCATCCTGGGCGGCAAGGCGGGGGCGGAGCAGTTTGTGATTGAAACCATCCGCGTGGAAACCCGCAAGCTCGATATGCTGATGACGCATGCAGGGGAACTGACGGTGGCCAAAGTCAGAATTGCCCGACGGTATATGGATCTGGAAGAGTTGCAGGAAAAGTGGGATCAGATCCATTTGAATTTCAAAAAAAGCACGTCTGAAAATTCTCTCTTGTCGGCCTTGCTGGAGCAATATGCCAGCCAGCTTGAGAACGTGGTCGGTGCCGCGTATGAAGATAGCGCTCGCCTTGATTTTGTGACCGGTGAGCTGGAGGACGGCATTCGTTCCGTGCGGCTGCTGCCGCTGTCGACGATTTTCAATCTATTCGGGCTGATGGTCAGGAAACTTTCACGCGAGTGTGGCAAGGAAGTGGAGCTGCATATCGAGGGCGGTGACATTACCGCCGACAAGCGCATTCTGGAGGAGATGAAAGATCCTCTCATGCATATCATTCGAAACGCCATCGATCACGGACTGGAGTTGCCGCAAGAGCGGCTGGCCAAGGGCAAGTCTGCTACCGGCCATATCCGCTTGCGCGCTTATCAGTCGTCGTCCAACGTGATGATCGATATCGAAGATGATGGGCGCGGACTGAATCTGCAAGCGATACGGCGTTCGGCCCTGAAAACGAATCTGTGGCGCGAAGAAGAGCTGGCGGCGATGGACGATGAAAAAATCATGAGTCTGATTTTCATGCCGGGATTTTCTACCAGCACTTTTGTTTCCGATGTGTCAGGGCGTGGCGTGGGCATGGATGTGGTCCATGCCAATGTCAAAAAACTGAAGGGGACGGTGAGTGTCTCGTCGGTGCCGGATACCTCCTGCATGATACGGATACAACTGCCGCTGACGCTGGCTACTTCGCGGGTGCTGATTGTGGTCGATAACGGTGTCAAGTACGCGGTGCCGGTGGAGCATGTGCAAAAGTCCTACTCCCTGCCCTGGAAAGACTTGTTCACGGTCGAAGGGCATCTGGCGACCATGTTTGAACAGAAGGCGGTGGCGGTGGCACGCCTGGGGAATTTGCTGCAATTCAAACGCAAAGATTTTGTCCGGGCGGAAAAAGATGGCGCGCAGCAGAAAGCGGAAGAGCGCTCGCCTTGCATCATCATGGAAGTCAATGAAGAGCGCTTTGGTCTGATTGTCGATGAGTTACTGGATGAGCAGGAAATCGTTTTGAAATCGCAAAGCGTTTTACTGCGGCATATCAATGATTTGTCCGGCGTCACTATTCTGGGGACGGGGGAAGTGTGCATGGTGTTGAATCCAGTCGATTTTGTCGCGGAACTGAAACGTCAGGCGACCGAATCGGCCTCTTCCGCTCACGCTGTTGTACACAAAAAACAATTGATTCTGCTGGCAGAAGATAGCCTGACCACGCGCGCGCAGATGAAGCGGATTCTGGAGTCCGGCGGTTACGAGGTGGTGATGGCGGTCGATGGAATGGACGCGTATTCCAAACTCGATACCCGGCCTTTCGATGCGATTGTCAGCGATATCAATATGCCCAACATGGATGGCCTTGAGCTGGCGCAAAAAGTCCGGTCACATAAGAAATATGCAAAATTGCCGCTGGTGCTGGTCACCATGTTATCGACCGACGAAGATAAAAAACGCGGTATGGAAGCGGGTGCCAATGCGTATATTTCTAAGGCGACCTTTGAACAGAAATTGTTGCTCGATACTTTGAAAAGACTGGTCTGATATGGACGATGAAAAAATCCGGGTACTGCTCGTCGATGATTCTCCAGTCGCCATTCGGATTTTGAGAAAAATAATTGGACAGACTTCTGACATTGAAGTCGTTGGAACAGCAAACGATGGCAATCAGGCCTTGCAAATGATTTCCAGTCTGGATCCGGCGGTGGTGTGTACCGACTTTCATATGCCCGGAATGGATGGCCTGGAGCTGGTGAAAAATATCATGGCGGATCATCCCCGTCCGGTGCTGGTGGTGAGTATTTCAGCGCAATCGGGATCGGGCAATGTCTTCAAGCTGATCGAAGCCGGTGCCTTGGATGTGCTGACCAAACCCGGGTTGGAGGATGCGGGGCTCTACAACGGCATTGCCGCTGAGTTGCTGGACAAGATACGCATCTTGTCCGGCGTGCATGTTTTTCGACGGCACACACCTGTCGTACGTTTGCCCCCGATGATTGGGTATGGGGAAGTGAAATCCCGTAACGAATATCGGATGCTGGTGATCGGCGCCTCTACTGGCGGGCCACAGGCGCTGCTGTCGATTTTGTCGGAATTGCCAGCTGACTTTCCTTTGCCCATCGTTTGTGTTCAGCATATCAGTGATGGCTTTTTGGATAACTTCATTTCCTGGCTGGGATCGCTCTGCAAACTGAGCTGTCGGGTGGCGCAAGCCGGCGAATTTCCTGTCCCTGGAAATATTTATTTTCCGCATGAAAAGGCGCATCTGGAGTTTGATTCGCATGGCAGATTTGTGATCTCAAAAGATATGCTGCATCGTGGACATTGTCCTTCCGTGAGCATGACGATGATTTCGGCAGCGACCCATTTTGGCAAACAGATGATTTCTGTCTTGCTCACCGGAATGGGGAATGACGGGGCCGATGGCATGCTGGCCGTTAGCAATGCCGGGGGCATGACCATTGCGCAGAATGCGGAAAGCTGTGTGGTGTTTGGCATGCCGAAGCAAGCGATTGAACTAGGCTCGGTCAGACATGTTTTGGCGCTGGATGACATTGCACCGTTTCTGGAACAGCTGGTCAAGCCGGGTTAGCCGGGCAGTTGTTTCATCCGTAGTTTTTGGGGAATCTCCCTTTACTTATGCCTGCGAGTACAACATGAGCGCACTCCATTCCGATTCAGATGAAATCGCAGCGTCCAGTGAAAGCATTTCGGTGCTGATTGTTGAGGACAGTAGTATTCAGGCACTCATGCTGAAACGTACGCTGGCGGTCGAAGGTTATCAGGTGTTGCTGGCAAAAAACGGCAGGGAAGGGCTGGAAATAGCGCATAGTAAAAAGCCGGACATCATCATCAGCGATATCAACATGCCCAACATGAACGGCTTTGAATTATGTTCTCAGCTCAAGCACGACGCCGGGCTGAAAGATATTCCCGTCATTTTGCTGACCTCGTTGACCGATCCTACCGACGTCATTCGCGGGCTTGAATGCCGCGCCGATAATTTTCTCACCAAACCTTATGACGCCCATGATTTGCTGCTGCGGATCAAGTACATGCTGCTCAGTTCCAACATACGCGTCGATGAGGAAGACAAAGGCGGGGTGCCGGTCTTTTTTTCCGGGGCAAAATATTACATCGACTCCGATAAGAAACATATTTTGAGTTTGCTGCTTTCCATTTACGAGACCGCGGTTCAGAACAACAATAAGTTGCTGGAGATGCAGGAAACGATTCGTCTGGCCAATGAGCGGTTAGAGCAGACGATTGCGGAACGCACCAGTGAATTGTCGGCGGAAGTGGCCAGTCACAAGGAGGCGGAACAAAAAATATTCAAACTGAATATGGAGTTGGAACAGCGCGTGGAAGAGCGTACGGCGCAATTGCAATTGAGCTACGCCGATCTGGAAAATGCGCGTGATGTGGCGGAGAAGGCAACCCAGGCAAAAAGCGAGTTTCTGGCGTCCATGAGCCATGAAATCCGCACCCCGATGAATGCCATCATCGGGCTTTCCCATCTGGCGCAAAAAACAAAACTCAATGACAAGCAGAGAGACTATGTCACCAAGATACAAGGGGCCGGTAATCACCTGTTGGGCATCATTAACGACATCCTCGATTTTTCAAAAATTGAAGCCGGCAAACTGGACATTGAGCTGATTGATTTTTCGCTGGAAAAGGTTCTCGACAATGTCGCTAATTTAATCAATGACAAAGCGGCGGCCAAAGGGCTGGAGCTGGTGTTCGATGTGGACAAGGCTCTGCCGCGCTATTTAATCGGCGACCCGACGCGTCTGGCGCAGACCTTGATCAACTATGCCAATAATGCCGTGAAGTTTACCGAGCAAGGAGAGGTCAAGGTCATCGTTCGTTTGAAAGAACATACGAACGATGATGTGTTCGTCTATTTCGCGGTGCAAGACACCGGCATCGGCCTGACACCGGAACAGATCAATAAATTATTCCAGTCGTTTCAGCAAGCCGATTCCGGCACTACACGCAAATACGGTGGTACTGGCTTAGGTCTGGTGATTGCTAAAAAGCTGGCGCAGTTGATGAATGGTGATGTTGGTGTCGAAAGCGAGCCGGGCAAGGGCAGTACCTTCTGGTTCACCGCGCATTTGGGTATTGCCAAGAATGTTGGCGCATTGCTGATGCCGCAGTCGGAGCTGCATGGGCGGAACATCCTGGTGGTGGACGATGTGGATAGTGCGCGTGAAGTGATGCAGGATTTATTGGAGGGGATGCTGTTTAAAACGCGCGCCGTCCATTCCGGCATGGCTGCGTTGCAGGCGATACAACAGGCGCACGATAAGGGCGCGCCTTACGACGTCGTTTTTCTGGATTGGCAGATGCCGGAAATGGACGGTCTGGCTGTCGCGAAAAGCATTCAGACAATGGACTTGCCGCATCTCCCTAAACTGGTGATGGTGACCTCGTATGACGGTAGTGACCTTCAGGCTCAGGCGGTGCAAATGGGCGTGGAAACCGTGCTGGTGAAACCGGTGCAGGCATCGCAACTGTTCAATGCGGTAGTGCAGGTTCTGCATACCGGCATCAAGACGCCTGAGAGAAGTGAGTCTTCTTCGGCCTATCAGGAGGAACAGATCAAGATGCTGAGCGGCGGCCGTATCTTGCTGGTGGAAGATAACGAGCTTAATCAGCAGATTGCCAGTGAAATATTAACGTCGGAAGGGCTGGTCGTTGCGATTGCAGACAACGGCGAGATTGGTGTGCGCATGGCGCAGGAGGCCAGTTATGATCTGATTCTGATGGACATGCAAATGCCTGTCATGGATGGGATTACGGCGACGCGCGAAATCAGGAAGCTTGAACATCTGCGCACCATTCCGATTCTGGCGATGACCGCCAATGCGATGCAAACCGACATGGAAAATTGCTTTGCGGCAGGGATGAATGACTTCATCAGCAAGCCTATCGATGTTGATGCGCTGTGGCGCACTTTGTTGAAATGGTACAAGCCGCCTTCAGTAGTGATTGAGGCTGCGCCGGTGAAAAAAATCGTATTGGGAGAGGATGAGCTACCTGAAAATATCGAGGGCCTGAATACGGAGAAAGGCTTGCGCTCCTGCATGGGGAAGAAGTCGCTTTACTTATCGATTCTGAAAAAATACGCAATCTCGCAGAAAACCACTGCGGCCGACATTCATGCGGCAATGGCGCAGGACGATTCAGCGACGGCGGAACGATTGGCGCATACGCTCAAGAGCACGTCCAGCTATGCCGGTGCGGATCGCATCAATGAACTGGCAGCGTCGATTGAGCACGGCTGCAAAAATAAAATAGCGAAGCAGGAAATTATGGCGCTGGCCGATTCGCTGGAGATGGCCTTGTCGCCGCTGATTCGGGAGTTGGAGGCGCAATTGGGGATTGAGACCTGATCCTTGAAATTTGAAATTTGAAATTTGAAACTTGAAACTTGAAACTTGAAACTTGAAACTTGAAACTTGAGACCTGAGACCTGAGACCTGAGACCTGAGACGCGCTGTTCCGGCTGAATCGCTGAGTCCTGTTTTTCTCAACAGGACTCAGCGCAAAGGCAGGATAGGTGCCGTATCCGTTTTACGTTTTAGACTTCCAGATTATCGATCAGGCGTGTCTTTCCCAGCTTGGCGGCGGCCAGCACCACTAGCGGTTCGCCTTGCTCCAGATCGGCGGGGGAAGGGGCTTGCAGATCGGCGCGCTTGCGCACGGCGATGTAATCGGGTTGCCAGCCTTCCGCAGCAAGCGTGCTCATCGCTTGGGCTTGCAGCGCGGCGATGTTGCGATCGCCTGCGTGCATTTGCTGCGCGACTTGCGTTAGCGTGCGAAACAAGAGCGGGGCTGCGGCCCGTTCGTCTTCGCTGAGATAACCGTTGCGCGAAGAGAGTGCCAGACCGTCATCGGCGCGATGCGTTTCGGCGGCGACGATCTGAGTCGGTACTGCAAACTGACGCGCCATGTTGCGCACAATCATCAATTGCTGGTAATCCTTTTTGCCGAACACGGCGGCGCTCGGTTGCACGCAGGAAAACAACTTCATTACGACAGTGCAAACGCCGGTGAAAAAGCCGGGGCGGAATTCGCCTTCCAGTGTATTGCCCAGGCCGTCCGGCGGCTGCACGCGGTATTCCTGCGGTTCGGGATACAAATCTTTTTCGGTCGGTGCAAACAGCACGTAGACGCCTTCTTGTTCCAGCTTGGCGACGTCGGATTCGAAGGTGCGCGGATATTTTTCAAAATCTTCGCCCGGGCCGAATTGTAGGCGGTTGACAAAGATGGAGGCGACGATAGGGTCGCCATGCTGGCGCGCCAGACGCATCAGCGTCAGGTGGCCTTCGTGCAGATTGCCCATGGTCGGGACGAACACGGTGCGCAACTGGCCGCGTAACTGAGCGCGCAATTCTTCGATAGAGGAAATGATTTTCATGGGGCCGCTAATTAAGTTGGTGCAGGGAGAGGGAGGACGGATGCGTCAGGCGGCGGTTCGTCAGTGAGTCAGTGCGGCAAATACGCCAGACGCACATAAATCGGGGCGAAGGGTTCGCCCTGGGTGATTTCGATCAGCGTTTCTTTGGCCAGTTCCAGCATGGCGATGAAATTGACGACCAGCACCGGCACGCCGCGCGAGGGGTCGAACAGGTCTGCGAATTCGACGAATTTGGCCGATTGCAGACGTCGCAAAATACCGGTCATGTGTTCGCGTACGGATAATTCTTCGCGGCTGATGTGGTGGTGTTGCGTCAGTTTGGCGCGTTTGACCACATCGGCCCAGGCTGCTTGCAGGTCGAGCGCATCGACGTCCGGCCAGCGGGTGATGGTGTCTTGTTCGATATGCACTTGCGGGCGCACGTAGTCGCGGCCGATTTGCGGCATGCGGTCGATCTCTTGTGCGGCTAGTTTGATCTGTTCGTATTCCAGCAGACGACGCACCAGTTCGGCACGCGGGTCGCCGGCTTCTTCGCCGCTGTCGCCGCCCCGGACCGGGAGCAGCATGCGCGATTTGATTTCGATCAGCATGGCGGCCATCAGCAGGTACTCGGCGGCCAGTTCCAGATTGTGTTCGCGGATTTGCTCGACGTATTCCAGATATTGCAGGGTGACCTGCGCCATCGGGATATCGAGGATATTGAAATTTTGCTTGCGGATCAGGTAGAGCAGCAGATCCAGCGGTCCCTGAAAGGCTTCCAGGAAAATTTCCAGCGCATCCGGTGGGATGTACAGGTCGTTGGGCATTTTGAACAGCGGTTCGCCGTACAGCTTGGCGAAGGCGACGCCATCGACCGTGTCCGGGGTGCTGTCCGGGCGGCCATCCAGCGTCAGTTGCGAAGCGCCTATGGGCGCATGCTCAGCGACCGTCACCGTTTTAGTGATTTTGATAGACGTAAGGCGTTTGCTTGATCAGCGCCGCTTTGGTGCGGGCCGTGTTGTCGAGGTCGATTGGTTCTTTGTCCCACAGCAGAGCGCGACCGGCGCGCTGGGCTTCTTCCAGTTGTGGGTTTTTTTCTTTCAGTTCAGCGATGAACTTGGTCGCTTCCGATTGGTAGCCTGGGATCTGTTTGGAAAAGAACATGATGTTTTCGTCGCCGTGTTGAGTTTAATTGAAGAAATGGTACGAACTAATTGTGCATTTTACTCTGAGTTGAGGGGTAAACCTCTTAGCGTACCCGCATGCCCGGCTGCGCTCCCGGACCCGGTTCCAGCACATAGATGCCGGGTTGGGCTTTTTCATCGGCAGCGGAGGCGGCCATGACCATGCCTTCGGAGATGCCGAATTTCATTTTGCGCGGGGCGAGGTTAGCCACCAGCACGGTCAGTTTGCCGATCAGATCCTGCGGCTGGTAGGCCGAGGCAATGCCGCTGAAGACGTTGCGGTGGCGGCCTTCGCCGGCGTCCAGCGTCAGGCGCAGCAGTTTGGTGGAGCCTTCCACGGCTTCGCAATTGACGATCAAGGCAATGCGTAAATCGATTTTGGCGAAATCGTCGATGGTGATTTCGGGGGCTAAGGCTTCGATGGCGCTTGAGTCTGCCGGGGTAGCTTGTTCTGCTGCGGGGGCCGCTGATGTGGCCGATGCAGCCGGTTCAGGCATGTCAAACAGCGCTTCCAGCATGGGAGGTTCGACGCGTGTCATCAGGTGCGCGTAATTCTGGATGGTGTGACCGTCCGGCAATGCGGTGGCGACGTCGTTCCAGCCCAGCGGTGCCAGATTGAGGAAACTTTCCACCTGTGCGGCGATTTGCGGCAAGACCGGCTTGAGATAGATGGTCAGGATGCGGAAGGCTTCCAGCAAGCGGCTGCAGACTTCATGCAGGGCAATGGCCTGCTCCGGTTTCTTGGCCAGTTCCCACGGCTTGTTGGCATCGACATAGGCGTTGATTTTGTCGGCCTGTTCCATGATGAGGCGTACGGCCTTGCTGTATTCGCGCTGGTTGTACAGCGCGGCGATATCGGGCGCGACGTCGCGCAGGTTTTGCAGGACGGCGTCGGCCGGGTTGTGCGGGTCGAGGCGGATTTTGCCGTTGAATTTTTTGGCGATGAAACCGGCCGAGCGACTGGCGATATTGACGTATTTGCCGATCAGATCGCTGTTGACGCGCAGCAGGAAGTCTTCGGCGTTGAAGTCGATGTCTTCGTTGCGGGCGTTGAGTTTGGTGGCGAGGTAGTAGCGCAGCCATTCCGGGTTCATGCCCAGGCTGAGGTACTTGAGCGGGTCGAGGCCGGTGCCGCGGCTTTTGCTCATTTTTTCACCGTTGTTGACGGTCAGGAAGCCGTGCACAAAGATGTTGTCGGGGGTTTTGCGGCCGCTGAAATGCAGCATTGCCGGCCAGAACAGGGTGTGGAAGGTGATGATGTCCTTGCCGATGAAGTGCACCTGTTCCAGGTTTTTGTTGGCGAGGTAGGCAGCGTAATCTTCGCCGCGCTTGTCGAGCAGATTCTTCAGCGAGGCCAGATAGCCGACCGGAGCGTCGAGCCAGACGTAGAAATATTTGCCCGGCGCATCGGGGATTTCGATGCCGAAATAGGGCGCGTCGCGGCTGATATCCCAATCTCCGAGGCCGTCACTGATGCTGCCGTCGGGATTTTTGCGCGGCGAGAACCATTCCTTGACCTTGTTGGCCACTTCCGCTTGCAGATGCGGTTGACCCTTGCTGTTGCTGCCCTGTATCCACTGCTCCAGAAACTCCACGCAGCGCGGGTCGGACAGCTTGAAGAAGAAGTGTTCGGCGCTTTTGAGGATGGGCGTAGCGCCGGTCAGGGCCGAGTAGGGAGCGATCAGGTCAGTCGGGGCGTACACCGCGCCGCAGACTTCGCAGTTGTCGCCGTACTGGTCTTTGGCGTGGCATTTGGGGCATTCGCCCTTGATGAAGCGGTCCGGCAAGAACATGCCTTTGTCGGGATCGAAGAATTGTTCTATGGTTTTGGCTTCGATCAGGCCGGCTTGTTTCAGGTCGATATAGATCTGCTGCGCCAGCAAGTGGTTTTCTGGGCCGTCGGTGGAGTGCCAGTTGTCGAAGGCGATATGGAAGCCGTCCAGATACTGTTTACGCCCGGCGGCGATGTTGGCCACGAATTGCTGCGGGGTAATGCCGGCTTTTTCGGCGGCGATCATGATCGGCGCGCCATGGGCATCGTCGGCGCCGACGAAATTGACTTCACTGCCCTGCATGCGCTGATAGCGCACCCAGATATCGGCCTGGATGTATTCCATGATGTGGCCGATATGGAACACGCCATTGGCGTAAGGGAGGGCGGTGGTGACGAATAGCTGGCGGGGAGGGGAGATGCTCATTGGCGATGCGGGCTCGGAAATAGAGGAAAGGGGCGATTTTAGCAGTCGCCGGTCCTTAGCTGGTACTTCGCCTGTACTTCGGCTGTACTTCGCCGCTACCTAGTCTGCTTCTGTGCGCTGCGCCGCATTAGTTTAGACTTGCGCCATTCCAGTCCGAACCTTCAGGAGATCCGTTCAATGAGCATTACGATAGAAGCAGTCAAGGCAGCACTTTCGGGCGTGATCGACGCCAATACCGGCAAGGATCTGATGAGCACGCGCTCGGCCAGAAACATTGCGGTCGACGGCGGTTTGGTGGCGCTGGATGTGGAATTGGGCTATCCGGCCAAGAGCCAGCTGGAGCCGATGCGGGCGGCAGTGACGGCGGCGATCCGTGCCTTGCCCGGTGTGGACGATGTGACGGTGCATGTGTATTCGAAGATCGTGGCCCATGCGGTGCAACGCGGCGTCAAGCTCAAGGCCAACGTGAAGAACATCATTGCGGTGGCGTCCGGCAAGGGCGGGGTCGGCAAATCCACTACGGCGGTCAATCTGGCGCTGGCGCTGGCAGCGGAAGGGGCGCAGGTCGGGATACTGGATGCGGATATCTACGGGCCGTCGCAGCCGATGATGATGGGCATTGCCGGCCGGCCTGAATCCAAGGACGGCAAAACCATGGAGCCGCTGGAAAACTACGGCATTCAGGTGGCCAGTATCGGTTTCATGGTTGATCCTGACGAGCCTATGGTCTGGCGCGGCCCTATCGTGACGCAAGCCTTGCAGCAATTGCTGGATCAGACTAACTGGCGCGACCTCGACTATCTGATCGTCGATATGCCGCCCGGCACCGGCGACGTGCAACTGACGCTGTCGCAAAAAGTGCCGGTCACCGGCGCGGTGATTGTGACGACGCCGCAGGATATTGCGCTGCTGGATGCGCGCAAGGGCTTGAAGATGTTTGAAAAAGTCGGCATTCCTATTCTGGGCATCGTGGAAAACATGAGCACGCACATTTGCTCGAATTGCGGCCATGCAGAGCCGATCTTCGGCGAAGGCGGCGGCGAGCGTATGTGTCACGATTTCGGCGTCGATTTCCTGGGCGCGCTGCCGCTGACGATGTCGATTCGCTTGCAGACGGATTCCGGCGTCCCGACCGTGGTGGCCGAGCCCGACGGACAGGTGGCGGAGATCTACAAGAGCATCGCGCGCCGGTTGGCAGTCAAGGTCGCGGAAACGGCGAAGGATATGAGCAGCAAGTTTCCGACGATTGTGATTCAGAACGACTAAGGGGCGAACGAGGAGGGGGCTTAACGGGGAAGGGACAAGTGCGCGCTCAGACAGGAATGTGGCTTGGTTCTCCGTACTGAGACCAGCATTTTCAAGTGCTGGAATTCTCTGTGTGATGTTTTCAAGCGCTGGAAATGTCCCGTGTTGAAGCGCCGCTTCGGCTTTTGCTGCTGTGGTTTTGCAGCGACACGGTAAAATGACTGCTTTCCTCTTTTGCTAATGACGGCTTTGGTGCGCCAAGGCCGTTTTTATTACTGCTCATGACTTCAGTTACTTCCTCCCCCGTCCGCACCCGTTTTGCCCCTAGCCCTACTGGCTATCTGCATTTGGGAGGCGCACGCACTGCCTTGTTTTCGTGGGCGTTTGCCCGTCGTTTCGGCGGCACTTTCATCTTGCGGATTGAAGATACCGATCTGGAACGCTCCACGCCGGAAGCGGTGCAAGCCATCATCGACGGCATGCAGTGGCTGGGACTGGCGCATGACGAAGGCCCGTTCTATCAGATGCGGCGCATGGATCGTTACCGCGAAGTGATTGCGCAGATGCTGGCGCAAGGCACGGCCTATTATTGTTATTCGTCGCCGCAGGAAGTCGAGGCCATGCGCGAGCGGCAACGCGCTGCGGGCGACAAGCCACGTTACGACGGCACCTGGCGGCCGGCGCAGGACAAGACACTGCCGCCGGTGCCGGCGGATCGTCAACCGGTCGTGCGCTTTTGCAATCCGCTGGACGGCGAAGTGACCTGGGATGATGTGGTCAAGGGACCAATCACGATTTCCAATCAGGAAATGGACGATCTGGTCATTGCGCGTCCTGACGGTACGCCGACTTACAACTTCTGCGTGGTGGTGGACGATTGGGACATGGGCATCACGCATGTGATTCGCGGCGATGACCATGTTAACAACACGCCGCGTCAGATCAATATCCTCAAGGCGCTGGGCGCGCCGCTGCCTTTGTACGGCCATGTGCCTATGATTCTGGGCGCGGATGGCGAAAAGCTGTCCAAGCGTCACGGTGCGGTCAGCGTGATGGATTATCCGGCGCAGGGTTATCTGCCGGAAGCCATGCTGAATTATCTGGCGCGTCTGGGCTGGAGCCACGGCGATGAGGAAGTGTTTTCGATGGAGCAGTTTTGCGGCTGGTTCGATCTCGATCATTTGTCCAAATCGGCGGCGCAATTCAATCCTGAAAAACTGAACTGGCTCAATAACCATTACATCAAGCTGGCCGACAATGTGCGCCTGGCGCAACTGGCGCAGCCGCTGATGGAGCGCGAAGGTGCGCAATTCACTCCCGGCGCGCCTGATCTGGCGGCAGTGGTCGGTTTGCTGAAAGAGCGTGCCAACACAGTCAACGATATCGCGACTGCGGCACTGATTTTTTATCGCACACCTGCGCCGGATGCCGCTCTGGTAGCGCAGCATGTGACGCCTGCCATTACGCCTGCTTTGGCCGATTTCGCGGCGCGTTGCGGGCAGGTCGAGTGGAATCGCGCAGCGCTGGCGGCGATGATCAAGGAAGTGCTGGCGCAGCACCAACTGAAAATGCCGCAACTGGCAATGCCTTTGCGCTTGTTGCTGGCAGGGCAATTGCAGACGCCGGCTATCGATGCTGTACTGGAATTATTCGGCCGCGAAAACGTGCTGGCGAGGCTGGCGGCATTCGTAAAATAAGGTTTAAATCGAGCCTAGGAATTTTTCGAAGAGAAACTTCCCTAAGCCGGATAAACATTGCTATAATCTCGCTTCTTCGCACCGGGGGGTATAGCTCAGCTGGGAGAGCGCTTGCATGGCATGCAAGAGGTCAGCGGTTCGATCCCGCTTACCTCCACCAAGTTTTATGCGAAGAATAAGAGTTTGAAAAGTCGTTAAGCCGGTTAGCCGCACCGGCCCGATTTTTAAGTAGCAAGTTTTAAGCAATACGCTTTAAGCAGTAAATTTTGGGTAGTAACTTAAGTTTGTCGTATCGGAAAGTCACTGTCCCCATCGTCTAGAGGCCTAGGACATCACCCTTTCACGGTGAGTACGGGGGTTCGAATCCCCCTGGGGACGCCAGTGTTTTGATCTGACTGGCGTCTGTTGTACATAGGTATATCAGGCATACGGACATACTGACAATACGAGCATGGATATATGGCACGCCCGCATCGGTGTCATTTACAGCAAACCGCAATACCGGACAATATGTCCCCATCGTCTAGAGGCCTAGGACATCACCCTTTCACGGTGAGTACGGGGGTTCGAATCCCCCTGGGGACGCCAGCATTACCAGCGACAAGCGTTTAGCGCGTCGCAAAAAATGTCGCTATCTAACCATAGCGGCATTTTTTTATGGGCAAGCCGATTACCTCCCCTCCGTGTTGGCAAACTACTCCCGCCACACCATCTCCCGCGATTTACCCATCAGAAAATCATGGTTCGGTTCTATCGCTTCGCGCAGATAGCTCCACAGCGCCGATACCCGCGCCACCGGACGTTGTTCGGCGGCCGCCACCAGCCAGAACGAGCGCGTAATTTCGATTTCTTCTTGCAGCACCGGCACCAGATCGTCGCATTGCTGCGCCAGAAAACACGGCAAGATTGCCAGCGCCTGGCCCTGCCGCGCCGCCGTATATTGCGCCACCACGCTGGTGCTGCGGAAATTGCGGAAAGCCGCCGGCGCAATCGTGTCCTTGTAACGCAGCTCTTCGCTGAACACCAGATCGTCCACATAACCGATGAACGGATGCGCGCTCAGATCCTCCACCTTGCTAATCGGCGCGTGCTCCGCCAGATAGCCCGGCGTAGCGTATAGCCTGAGCCGGTAATCGCTTAGTTTGGCGACCACATAATTACCACTTTGCGGGCGTTCGATGGTCACGCTGATATCGGCTTCGCGTTTGGACAGATTGATCAGGCGCGGCATCGGCAGCATGTCCACCGCGATATGCGGGTGACGCGCACAGAAATGCGCAATATGCGGCGCCAGAACGAAGGTACCAAAGCCCTCGGTCGCGCCCAGTCTGACCTGACCGGACAGCAGGCGGTTATGCCCGCTCAGTTCCTCGGTCGCGGCATACATGGTGCTTTCCATCCGTTCGGCATAGTCCACCAGCCGGTAACCGTCGGCGGTCAGCGTATAACCGTGGTGATTGCGGTCGAATAACTGACTTCCCACCTGCTCTTCAAAGCGCTTCATGCGCCGCGAGACGGTCGAATGGTCTATGCCCAGCTTTTTAGCCGCATCCACCAGTCCCTGACTGCGCGTCAGCTCCAGGAATATCCGCAAATTATCCCAATCCATCGTTGCCGCTCCTTTTGTGCATTAATGCAAAAGCATCTTGATTTTATGGCTATTGTATCTGTATTAATGCACAGGCAGAATAGTTGCGCTTCATCACACTAAGAGGACTTCCGCAAAATGTCGCTGGCTAGGCGCATTGCCGTGGGCAGTGCCAGTTAGCACAGAGCGCGACAGGGCGATGCAACAACGCCAGCGGCTTTTTGCGGAAGTCCTCACTATAAAAATTACAGGAGACAGCATGAACCGAGTACGCCACACAGTAAGGCTGCTGGCCGCCGCTTGCGCTTTAAGCGCTGCCGCAGCCCACGCACAAACTTCCGATACGATCAAAGTCGGCGTGTTGACCGACATGTCCGGCCCCTATTCGTCCATGGGTGGCCCGGGTTCGGTCGTCGCCGCGCGCATGGCGATCGAAGATTGCCTGAAAGCCGAATGCAAAGGCATGAAAGTAGAACTGCTTTCCGCCGACAACCAGAACAAGGCCGACGTCGGCGCCAACCGCGCCCGCGAATGGCTGGACCGCGACAAAGTGGAAGCCATTGCCGACCTGACCAATTCCTCGGTGGCGCTGGCCGTGCAAAAAATGACCAAGGAAAAAGGCGGCATCGCCCTGTTCAGCGGCCCGGCAACGACGGCGCTGACCAACGCCGAATGCTCACCCAACGGTTTCCACTGGATGTTCGACACCTACTCGCAAGCCGCCGGTGCCGCCGCAGCCCTGACCAAGCTGGGCAATAAATCCTGGTACTTCGTCACCGTCGATTACGCCTTCGGCCACTCGCTGGAAAAAGATGCCGGCGACGTCGTCAAGAGTCTGGGCGGCACGGTAGTCGGCTCAGTGCGCCATCCGCTGAACGCCTCCGATTTCTCCTCGTTCCTGCTGCAAGCGCAAAGCTCCAAGGCGCAAGTTATCGGACTGGCTAACGGCGGCGGCGATACCGTCAATGCGATCAAGCAGGCGCGCTCATTTGCTGTCGGCGACAAAAACCAACGTCTGGTGGCCTTGCTGGTATTTCTGTCCGACGTCCATGCGCTGGGTCTGGAAGCGGCACAGGGTCTGATCTATACCGACGGTTTCTATTGGGACTTCGACAAGGACACCCGCGCCTTCTCGACCCGTTTCGAAGCCCTTTCCAAGGGCAACAAGCCAACGATGGTGCAGGCCGGCGTGTACTCCAGCGTCTACCACTTCCTGAAAGCGCGAGTTGCCGCCAAAACGGCGGATACCAAAATCGTGGCGCAAAAAATGCGTGACATGCCGATCCAGGACCCGATCATGCGCAATGCTTCCATCCGTCCTGATGGCCGCGTCATCCATGACATGTATCTGTATCAGGTCAAGACCCCGGCCGAATCGAAAGGGCCTTGGGATTACCTGAAACTGTTGTCGACCATCCCGGCGCAGCAAGCCTTTAAGCCTATGGATGCCAGCTGCCCGCTGACGAAATAATTTTTGCCCGCGGCGACCGGCGCACTGCCGGCGTCGCCATTTTTCAAATTGCGTTTTAATTTCATTGGAGTCCCGCATCATGAGCCAAACCAACAACTCTCTTAACGTCCCCCTGTATATCAATGGCGAACGCGTTCAGTCCGTTTCCACCGAATGGCGCGACGTCGTCAATCCGGCCACCCAGGAAGTCGTGGCGCGCGTGCCGTTCGCCACCGAAGCCGAAGTTAATCAGGCCGTCGCCAATGCCAAACAGGCGTTCGCCAGCTGGCGCAACACCTCGCTGGGACAGCGCATGCGCATCATGCTCAAGTTCCAGCAACTGCTGCGTGAAAACATTGCCCCATTGGCAGAATTGATTACCCGCGAACACGGCAAGACGCTGCCCGACGCCGAAGGTGAAGTCATGCGCGGTCTGGAAGTGGTGGAACATGCCTGCTCTATCACCTCGCTGCAACTGGGCGAACTGGCGGAAAACGCCGCCTCCGGTATCGACGTGTACACCATCCACCAGCCAATCGGCGTCGGTGCCGGCATCACCGCCTTCAATTTCCCGGTGATGCTGCCTTGCTTCATGTTTCCGATTGCCGTCGCTGCCGGTAACACCTTCGTGCTGAAACCGTCTGAACAAGACCCGACTTCTTCCCTCTTCCTGGTCGAACTGGCCAATCGCGCCGGACTGCCACCGGGCGTACTCAATGTGGTGCATGGCGGCCCCGACGTGGTCAACATGATTTGCGATCATCCCGATATCCGCGCGGTCTCGTTCATCGGTTCGACCAAGGTCGGTACCCACGTTTATAACCGTGCCAGTCAGGCAGGCAAGCGCGCGCAATCGATGATGGGTGCCAAGAACCATTGCATCGTGCTGCCCGACGCAAACAAGGATCAGGCCATCAACAACCTGCTCGGTGCGGCCTTCGGTGCAGCCGGTCAGCGCTGCATGGCCAATTCGGTGGTGGTGCTGGTGGGCGAAACCAAAGAATGGATTCCTGAAATCGTGGCCCGCTCCAAGCTGCTCAAGATCGGCCCCGGCACCGACCGCGAAGCGGACGTTGGCCCTATGGTGTCGAAAGCCGCCAAGGCCCGTACCGAAGGTCTGATCGCAAGCGGCGTGGAGCAGGGCGCGAAGCTGCTGCTCGATGGTCGCAACTGTCGTGTGGAAGGCTATGCCGAAGGTAATTTCGTCGGCCCTACCGTCTTCAGCGGCGTGGGCGTCGAGATGGACATCTATACCCAGGAAATTTTTGGCCCCGCCATGTGCATTGTCGAAGTCGCTACTTTGGATGAGGCTATCGCCTTCATCAACGCCAATCCCAACGGTAACGGCACTTCCATATTTACCTCGTCGGGCTGGGCGGCGCGTAAATTCCAGAATGAAATCGACGTCGGTCAGGTCGGCATCAACGTGCCGCTGCCAGTGCCGGTCGCGTATTTCAGCTTCACCGGTTCACGCGCTTCCAAGCTGGGCGATCTCGGCCCGAACGGCAAACAGGCGCTGCAATTCTGGACGCAAACCAAAACCGTCACGGCCCGCTGGTTTGCTCCCGACGCCGACGGCGGCAAGGTCAACACCACCATTTCCATGAAATAAAGGGGAATCACCATGAGCGCCAATATCGTTTTTATCGGACTCGGCAATATGGGGCTGCCGATGGCCCAGAATCTGGCTCGCGCCGGCCTGCAAGTCAGCGGCCATGATCTGGTCAAGTCCAGTGTCGAGAAGCTGGTGGCAGCCGGTGGCAAGACCGAAGCCGATGCCATGGCGGCCGTGACCAAGGCCGATGTTGTCATCACCATGCTGCCTGCCAGCCGTCATGTGGAATCGATTTATCTGGGAGAGAACGGCATTCTGGCGCATGCCCGCGCCGGGGCCTTGCTGCTGGATTGTTCCACTATTGCACCCGACGTCGCCCGCAAAGTGGCGGCGGCAGCCGAAGCCAAGGGCTTCACCATGCTCGACGCTCCCGTATCCGGCGGCACCGGCGGCGCGACTGCCGGCACACTGACCTTTATGGTCGGCGGCAGCGCGGAAGGCTTTGTCGCTGCACAGCCCTATTTGCAAATCATGGGCAAGGCGATTTATCACGCTGGCGGCAGCGGCAGCGGACAGACGGTCAAGATGTGCAACAACATGCTGCTCGGGATTCAGATGATAGGCACTGCCGAAGCGCTGCGTCTGGGCATGGCGAACGGGATGGACCCGAAAGTACTGTCCGAAGTGATGTCGAAAAGCTCCGGCCGTAATTGGGTGCTGGAAGTCTATAACCCTTGTCCGGGCGTGATGGAAGCAGCGCCGTCGTCGAAGAATTACGCCGGCGGTTTCGGCGTGGATCTGATGCTCAAGGATCTCGGGCTGGCGGTGGAAAATGCCCTCAGCACCTCCAGCAGCGTGCCAATGGGTGCGCTGGCGCGTAATCTGTACGACATCCACAGCAAGTCGGGTGCGGGTGGTCTGGATTTTTCCAGCATCTTCAACATGCTGGCCAAAGCGGATGGCGGGCATTCGCAGTAGTCGATGTTTAGGGTCTGTTGCAACAGACCCTAGTAAGCCGTAAGCCGTAAGTATTAAGCACCAAGCACCAAGCACGCATTCTCACTTCTGCAGCGACAGGCGATGTGGCGTGATCCGATAAGGATTACGCCAGTCCGTCCTGGATTTCAGCGCCGATGCCATTGCGGATCGACGCTGCATTTCAAATACTCCTCCTTAATCACCTTCCTTTATGCGTTATTCCAATATCACACATTTTCGAGCTAAAAAATAATACGAGTACTAAATGAATAAATAGAATTAATTTTTAATGTTAATCGAATAATTTCTACACATTAGTACTCATCCTAATGACATGAAAAAACGGAGATGTTGTAATGGGCTCGTTAAAAATTAGTTCTAAAACTGAGAAATATTCATTTTTAAATATTTTTATTTGGAAATAAAAAATAATCTACATGTTTAATTTGTAGATTCATATTTATTCAGATTTATGTTGCGCAAATTAGCTGCTAGCAGCTTATAAAAATACCTTGGCAGAAATGAATTTTTTAAAAGAATTAATTCATTCATCTGGTTAAGCAATGAAAAGCAAAAATCCGTTTTTCATTTAATCAAAATTTTTTATTGATATTGCACTTTTAAAAACCTTCTTTTGCAAGAAGGGTGGGCGTTATTTTGCCAAAAAATCAAGGAAGCATAATGGAAAAACTAATAATCAAATCGATCACATTCATTGCCGGCTTGAAAGCAAGGCAATTGGGTATCGCCACCCTGATGGCTTTGGGCATGGTCTCCGCCAGTGCGCAGACCCCGCGTCTGACCGAAGCAAAAAAATCAGAAGTCCCTGCATTGGCCGCAAAAAGTGCCGTGACGGTGCAACTGAGCCAATCCAGAGTGGTGAAGGGTGCCGACGGCAAAGAACAGTTGCTCGATGCCAAATCGGTCAAGCCCGGCGATGTGATCGAGTATCGCGTCACCTATACCAACCGCAGCGACAAGGCCGTCAGCGGCGTCGTTGCCACGCTACCGATTCCGGTCGGCCTCGAATATCAGTCTCAAAGCGCACGACCCAATGCCATCCCGGTACAAGCCGCCACCAGCGACCAGGTGTACGGCGCTGAGCCGCTGATTCACAAGATCGGCGGTAAAACAGAGCCAGTGCCTTACGCCGATTACCGCACCCTGCGCTGGACCATAGGCCAGCTTGCTGCGCACGGTCAGGCAATTGTCAGCGCGCGTGCGGTAGTGCCTGTGTTCGCTCCTACCGGCGCCTCCGTGGCCGGAGCACACGCCATGCCGCTTGCTCCCCCCGCGATTGCTAACGCTCGTCCTTAACTATTTTTCAGCCCCCAAGCTTGCTTGCGGGCTTTTTTTCATTCGAATCGAAGGATATGAAATTGAAAACCCAATTATCTGATCGTCTGCGGGCTCTTAGTCCCGCCCTTGCATGGGGCGCCGTCGCACTGAGCGTTGCCGCCCTGTTCGCGACTCCCGGCGCCATGGCGGCCGCGCCGCCGGCCAAGACCAAAATTGGCAATCAAGCCTCGGCCTCGTATGTCGATGCCAACGGCAAGCCGCAACTGTCGACCTCCAATCTGGTGCAAACCGAAGTGGCGCAGGTCGGCTCTTTCACTCTGACATCCGATAACGTCAAGTCGGCCGGTGCCGGTAACACCATTTACGCACCGCACACGCTGACCAACACCGGTAACGGCCCGGACGACTTCAGCATTACCGTCAGCGACAGCACCGGCGCGTTCGACTTCAGCAAAATCGAAGTGTTCGAAGATGCCAATGGCGACGGCCAGCCCGACAGCACCACCCCCTTGTGTTCCGTCACGCCTTCGGCCACCGCCACCTGTAAGGTCGCGGCAAAAACCGTGGCCGGTAACGGCGGCACATTCAAATTCGTCGTAGCTTATTCGGTACCCGGCAATCAGGCCGCCAGCACGGACAACACCGCCATCGTCCAGGCTGCGCCGGTCGCTTCGTCGTTACTGAGTACCTATGCGCCGGCGACGCTGAGCAATACCGATAAAGTTACCGTCACCAACCTCGCGGCCTTCAGCGCCAACAAATCGATGGACGCGCCCAAAGTCGCCGCGCCGGGTGGAGCCGCCTGGCCGAAAGCACTGTCCAGCGGCCCGCGTTCCGCCGCCGCCAATTGCCCGACCAGCTTCGCTGCCATCTCTTCCAGCCCAACCTGTAGCTACACCGTCTACACCGTGACTTACCGCAACACCGGCGGCGTGGCAGGGGTATTCCAGATGGAAGACAAATTGCCTTCCGGCCTGACCTACGTCACCGGCTCCGCCGTATGGAGCAGCGCCGGCGGTGTCGCTTTGGGCGATGGCCCCGGCGGCGATCCTAGCGGCATCGACTTCAACTACTCTGCGGCAGAACGCAAGCTCACAGCCAAAGTCGGCCTCAGCCCCGTTCCCGCTGCGGGAAGCGCCACGCCTGCCGATTGGGTAGGGCCGAACGTCTCCGGCACTATCAGCTTCGTCGTTCTCATCAACGAGACCGCCGCAGTCGGCACCAGCACCACCACCAACAAAGTGACCTACACCTCGCCGAACGAACCCGGCATCCCCCCCACCGAGACCAATCCCGCACCGTTCGAAGTGACGGCGACCTATGGCGTCGTGATGGGAAATGCCGTCGCCACCGTCACCAGCGGTAAGGACGTCACACCCGGCACCGCAGATGGCGCAGACGATCTCAACACCATCGCCACTGCCACCGCAGGCAGCACGCTCCGCTTCACGCAAAAGCTGTACAACACCGGAAATGCCGCCGATACCTTTAATCTGAGCATGACCGGCAATACCTTCCCCGCCGGCACTCTGGTCTGGTTCTTCAAGTCCGATGGTTTAACCCCCTTGCTCGATACCGACCGCGACAAGGCCGGCAAGCCTGATACCGGCCTCATTGCCGCCAACAGTTCGGTCACCATCGTCGTATTGGTCTCGCTTCCTGACAGCATTGCTGCCGGTGCCGGGCCGTTCGATCTGACGGTGCGGGCAGAGTCCTCCAACGACGCCAACCGATTCGATGCCGCGAAAGACAAGCTCACCAGCGTCAACGGTATCCCGGTTGACCTGACCAATACGCCCGTCGGAACCGGTATCGGCAGTGTGGGCAACGGCGACGCCGGCATGGGCCCCAGCCCTTTGCCGACGACGACCCTGAGCATCCCGGCCGGCACGCCCGCCGCTTTCGCCTTGTTCATCAAAAATAACGATAGCAACGACAATAACTACACCCTCGAAGCCAGCCAGACCACCTCCTTCCCCGGCTCGCTCCCGACCGGCTGGTCTGTCCGCTTCGTTGCCGCCGGTGGTGTGTGTAGCGATGCTTCGCTCACCTCGATTGCCGTCGCCAAGAATACGCAAAAGGAAGTCAAAGCCTGCGTCACGCCACCGCTTTCCGCTGCCAATCTGAGAAGCCCTATTTACTTCAAAGTGACCTCGCTGGCCGCAGCCTCCAGCGGCGCAATCGTCAGCGACATGAAACTCGATGCCGTAACGGTCACTGCACCCGACCCACGCACTGCCACGCTGGAACCACCTCAGACTGGGCAAGTCGGTCCCGGCGGCACTGTGGTGTATCCGCACACGCTCAGCGTCAATGGTTCCTGCGGCACCTACACCCTGACGGCAACGTCGCAATGGGGCACACCGGCGCTGTTCATTGACCAAAACAACAATGGCGTGATTGATCCCAGCGATCCACCGGTCACCTCGTCCAGCTTCAGTGCGCTGGCATCCGGCGGCAAGCAAAAGATTCTGGTCCGTGTGCAAAGCCCGGCAGGTGCTACGCCAGGTTTGCAGGGCAGCGTTGTCGTGACCGCCACCTTTGATGCGATCAATGCCTCCACTCCTGCGTGCGCCCCTACGTCGGTGACCGATATTTCCACCGTGGTATCAGGACAAATCCGCGTGCTGAAAACGCAATTGCTCAACCCGACCTGTAGCGCCATCGCCCCTTCGGCGGCGTACACCGCAGAGATGCTTAACGGTGCCAAACCGGGTTCCTGCATCGACTTCAAAGTCGTCGCAACCAATGAAGGCACGGCCGCCGCCGGCAACATGAGAATCAACGATGCACTGCCCAACTACACCAGCTTCATCGGTGCGACCCAACCCGCGCAGCAATGCGTGGCGACGGCCGGCGTCACCGGCTCTCCGGTGGTGGCAGTCGCTGGTGGCAACATCAGTTGCGGCACCGCGACCCAGGTTCCCCCGGGGGATTCATTGACCTTGTTCTTCTCTGTGAAGGTGAACGAATGACGAAGAACAGGGCATAGCCAGCAACAAGCTGGCCCTTAGTTCCTAACCCTTAGCCCGAACGCTTGGTTCGGCCCCTTAGCACTACCCCTCAGCACCACCCCTCAGCCCGGGAATACGCACTCAGTGCGCATCCCCGGGGCGGGACTCTGCGTCCCGTTTTTTTCCTCTGCCGATCGATGCGCCCCTTGCCGGGGGCAGGTCAGTACCGGTTGCTACTGCCAGCCACGTTCGGCAGAGGAAAAAGAAAAGTACTTGTTTTGCGGGCCTCTTGTTTTGCAGTCCTCTTATTGCAGCCCTCTTATTGCTGCCCTTTATTGCTGTCCTTTATTGCTGCCCCTGATGTCTGGATCAAAGGAATTGATCATGTTGATTTCATTCAAAGCCTCTCACACCGTCATACGCTGGCGCGTCGCCTTCGGGGCGATGATGACGGCGATCGCCTTGTCCCTTGTCATCCTCAGCCTGGGGCAAGGTCTCGCGCATGCCACGCCGACACCGGCCGGCGCCACGATCCGCAACGTGGCCACCGTCACCTATGTCCCGGCCGGACTCACGCAAACCGAGACGGTCAGATCGAATGCCGTATTGACCACAGTGCAGGCAGTAGAGGCGCTCACGCTCACGCAAAGCCAGAGCCTCACGCGCTCGCCATCGGTCACCGTCACGCTGTCACATCTGCTGACCAATCGCGGCAATACGCCATCCCGCTACACGCTCAACTGGATCAATGGCGGGGCAGCTTGCGCGGCCGATAGTGCCGACCTGTCCGGGCTGAAACTGGTGCGCGATATCAACAACAACGGTGTCGCCGATGCCGACGAACCAGCGATTGCTCTCGACGTTCCCGGCAGCCTGACGCTGGCACCGGGCGAAGTCGCCAGCCTGTTGGCGCAAGGTGTCACGCCAAGCATCGCTGCCGGCACCGCCTGCCTGACACTGAGCGCAACGACTGCCTTGCAAGGCATCACCGCCAGCAACAACGACAGCGTGACCATAGGCAGCAACGCCGTGCTGCAACTGACCAAATCGGCCAGCTATCCGTCGCAGGTGGTGCCGGGCATGAGCGATGTCGCTTTCACCATCACCGGCAACAACATCGGCGCGCAGGACGCACTGCCGACACCAGCCGCCACTCCCGCCGCCATTCCGGTACTGGTCGATGGCGCACCGCGCATCTTGCTGCTGCTGCGCGACCTCATCCCGATGGGAACGCGCTACAACGCGCACTCCTTGCAGACCTCCGCGCCGGGCGGCATCAAATTGTTCCGCATGGCGACGGATGGCCCTTATCGCTATCGCACCGTCGACAGCGGCGACGCCGTCGAAGTCGCTATCGGCCTGAGCGACAAGCTCACGCCCAACAGTTCCGTTTCCATGAACTTTTCGGTGCGCACCGCGACCTGGCTGAACGGTAATATCCTCAACAACGCCCAAGCCTATTTCAACGATGGGGTCGGCCCGGTCGAGGCGATTTCCAATACGGTAGTGATCGCCAGCGCACCCACCCGCATCGGACTGGCCAAGGCCGCCACCACGCCGATTGCCAATGTCGATTCACATGGCAATCTGGACGACACCGCCACCGCGCGTTTTTCGCTGCGCGTCAAAAATTACGGCCGCACCACGCTGCAAGACGTGCAGATCAGCGATGTGCTGGAAGGCATGGGCGCAACGCAATTCGGCAGCTATGTCAGCCAGACCGTACCCGGTCTCAACCAGTACACCATCGTGCCGGGTACGCTTTCTATCGCGGGCAATAACGGCATTCCCGGCATCGTCGCCGCGGTCAATCCCGGCTTTACCGGACAGTCCTCGGCGCAAACCTTGCTGGCACCGCACGCCGTGCTGCCTGCCGGTGCCGACTTGACCGTTCAGTTCGACCTGCGCGTCAATCTCAAGGGCCGCAGCGGCACGCTCCTGAATCAGGCGCGCGCCGATGCTGCGCTAATACCGGGCGGGGCGATTGTCACGACCGACCTGTCTACTGACGGCGCCGATCCCGATCCGGACGGCGACGGCAACCCCGGCAACAACAGCGTACCAACACCGTTTTCCACGCAGCTCTCGGCGCTGACATTGGTCAAAACCGCGTCCCTGCCACGTCGCATCGGCGCCGGGGTATTTGAGCTCGATTACAGTTTTAAGGTAAGTAATATCGGCAGCGCGCCCGCATCGAATCTGCGCTTGATCGATAACCTGAACTGCACGTTTGAAATGGACTTGCCGACCGGCCGTTTTGCCCGCTGGAGCCTGATCGGCAAGCCGGTCGTTCAAAACGGTGTGTTGATTGCCGCATCCAGTTTCACCGGACGCGCCGCCTGCGATCGCGCCGGCATCAATAACGCCCATGCTGCTGCCAGCGTACCGGGCGAGGTCGCGCTCAGCATGGTGGACGGCACCCGTGAACTGGCGCCGGGGCAGTCGGAAACGGTGAAGCTAACGGTGCGCGTGATAGAAAAACCGGACGCCATCGGCAGCCGCACGCTCATTTCCAACAAGGCCTGGGCCGCCGGTTTCAAGCACAACACGGTCAACCTCACGCCCGACCTGTTGCAGGTCGCCACTTCCGCCAAGGTGGACGTGCTGCTGACCGATCCCATGGGAACGGTCTACGACATGCTGACGCGCCAGCCGGTAGCCGGTGCGCTGGTCACGTTTACCCGCACCTCCTGCGCCGCCGGCCCGACCGGGCCGATCACCAGCGACCAGATTTACAGCAACGATGCCACCGGTGCCTACACCTTCAATCCTGACGGCAGCGTTTCCACACGCACCGAAGCCGACGGCGCTTATCAGTTTTCGCTGAAAACGCCGCCGGTCAATGATCTCTGCACCTATGCACTAAGCGTCACGCCACCCGACGGCAGCGGCTACCGCTCGCCGTCGCAAGGCATTCCGCCCATGCCCGGTACCTACGCCAGTTGCGGTGCCGTTACACCCCGGCCGACACCGCCCGCCGGCAGCGATCCGACCACCTATTACCTCAGCGTACGTACCGGCATCAACAGCGGCGACGCCAGCGTCTGCGACGTGGTGCATAACCATATCCCGCTCGACCACGGCAATCTCACCGGTCTGGTGCTGCAAAAAGAAGGCAGCAAGATGCAGGCGGAATTTGGCGACTTCCTCGATTACTCGCTCACGCTCACCAATAAAACTGACTTCCCTGTCACCGGCGCGACGTTCAGCGATACGCTGCCGGTCGGCTTCGGCTACGTGCAGGGTAGCGCTCGTCTGAACGGGCAACAGGTGGCGGATCCGCAAGGCGGCGCAGGCCCCTTGTTGACCTTCAACTACCCTGGTCTGAGCATCCCGCTCAATACCGCTGCCGTCGTGCGCTATCGGGTACGCATCGGCGTCGGCGCGCCGACCGATGGCGATGCAGTCAATCGCGCCTCGGCCAGTTCCGGCCCTTTGCAATCGAATCTGGCCAGTTTCAAAACCCACATCAGCGGCGGCGTGTTTGCCGATGAGGCCTATGCCTTCGGCAAGGTCTATCTGGACTGCAAGCGCGACGGCACGCAAGACAAATTTTCCAATAGCAAGGAAATCGGCATTCCCGGCGTGCGCCTGTATCTGGAAAACGGCACCAGCGTGGTCACCGATAGCGAAGGAAAGTGGAGTCTGTACGGCCTGAAACCGCTGACGCATGTGCTGCGGCTCGACCAGACCACGCTGCCACCCGGCGCGACGCTGGAAGTGCTGGACAACCGCAACTCAGACAGTCCCGAGAGCCGCTTCCTCGATCTCAAAAAAGGGGAATTCCACAAAGCCAATTTCATCGTGACGAATTGCGATAACGAAGCGATGCTGGCCGAAGTCGAACAGCGCCGCGCTGCGCTGGCGCTGCAACGCGATACCGAAGCAGAAGCGCAGGTGCGCACGCGGCTCAATGCCGATGGCAGCGTGGTGCAGATGGGCGACGTGCGCGCTCTGCCAGCGAGCGGCCAGTCCACCGCCAATGGCGCGACCGGTTCACCGGTACCTCCTGCCGCAGCTTTAATCCGTTTGCCAGCCGGTTCGGTCAATGGCGGCGCATTCGCCGGCAGTACCAGCTCTGGACTCAATGGCACCCTGGGTAATGCGTCTTTGCCGGCACCAGCCGGGGGCTTGTTCTCGGCCTTATCTGATCGGCTGGCTGGCAAGAGTCCGGTTCCTGCTGCCATAACGCCGACTGCAACGCCGATTGCAACGCCGACTGCCAGCGCTACCCCCGTCGATCTCGAAACCCTGATGCCGCAGCTCGATAACACGCTCGATTTTGTCGGCTGGAAAGAGGGCGATGTTGCCGCTTCCTCCGTCATCAACGTCCGCGTGAAAGGGGCCACTGGCGCCACATTGCGTCTGTTGCTGAACGGGCAAGTCGTCGAAGAAAACCGTGTCGGTAAAAAATCCGCACTGCCGTCCCGGCAAGTGGTGGCGTGGGAATACATCGGTGTGGCGCTCAAGCCGGGCGTCAATCGCCTTCTGCTGGAAGCGATGGACGACTTCGGTAATGCGCGCGCGCAGAACGCCATCACGATCGTTGCGCCTGACAAACTCGGTGAAGTGCATATCGACCTGCCGGTGTCGGCCCGTGCCGATCTGCGCACGCCGGTAGTGGTGAAGGTCCGTCTGACCGATGCCAAAGGCGTGCCGGTTACGGCGCGCACTCAGCTCACGCTGGAAAGCGACCGCGGCCGCTGGAGTGACAAGGACCTGAATGCGATTGAACCCGGCGTGCAGGTATTCATGGAAGGGGGCAGCGGTGAATTCCAATGGATGCCGCCGGGCGAGCCGGGCGATGCGCGCCTCCGTGTGTCGGCCGGGAATATCGTGGCCGAGGCGCGGCTGGCGCTGTTGCCGGAAATGCGGCCGATGATCGGCGTCGGTATTGTCGAAGGTGTGCTTGATTTCACCCAACGCGGCGGCTTGCCTGCGGGTGCCATGTCGGCTGGTGCCGCCTTTGAAAATGAACTCAGGGGCATGAAAAACGATAGCAATGACCAGCGCCGCGCTTCGGCCCGGTCGGCCTTCTTTTTCAAGGGCACGGTCAAGGGCGAGTATCTGCTGACCGCCGCCTTCGATTCCGACAAGGTGCAGAAAGACCGCTTGTTCCGCGATATCCGTCCCGATGAGTTTTACCCTATCTACGGCGATTCGTCGGAGAAGGGCTTCGATGCGCAAAGCACGCAAAAACTGTATGTGCGTATCGACAAAGATCGTTCGTATCTGCTGTATGGCGATTTCACCACCGCCAGCAGTGCCGAAGTGCGGCAGTTGAGTCAGAGCAACCGTTCGCTCACGGGTGCCAAACAGGTCTTTGAAAATGAATGGATGCGCGCCACCAGTTATGCCTCGCGCACCGCGCAGACGCAACAGGTGGAAGAGTTCCGGGCGCTCGGTATTTCCGGCCCGTATTATTTGCGCGCCGGCGGCGGCGAGCTGGTTGCCAATAGCGAGCAGATCGAAATTCTGGTGCGTGACCGCAACCAGCCGGCGACCATTTTGCAGCGCATTCCCATGCAGCGCTTTGTCGACTACACGATAGAGCCGATGACGCGCCGCATTCTTTTCACGCATCCTATTTCCTCGGTCGATCCCAACCTCAATCCGCAATCGATACGCGTGACCTATGAACTGGAAAACGGCGGTCCCGAATTCACCGTGGCCGGTACCGATGTGCAGTTCAAACTCGGCGATAAGGTGCAAGCCGGGGTCGTGGCCAGTGTCGATGAGAATCCTGCCAATCACCGCAAACTGACGGCGCTGACCGGGATTGCGCGGCTGGGCGAACATACCTCGATGGCGACGGAACTGGTAAAAACCGATTCGGAACTGAAGGGCGATGGCAGCGCCGGGCGGCTTGAGTTGCGGCATCAGGATGGCAAATTGTCGGTGGTGACGCTGATGAGTAAAACCACGGCCGGTTTTGATAATCCCGCTGCCAGCTTCAGCGCCGGTCGCACCGAAGCGTCTGCGCGTGCCGAATACAAAATAGACCCGACGCTGACCTTGCGTACCGATGCCGGTTACAGCAAGGACTTGCTGAGTCAGGAACGTAAAGGGGTGTCTGCCGCCTTGCAGAAAAAACTCAGTGAAACGCTGGCGGTAGAGGGCGGTTTGCGTCACGGTCGCAACGATGCGGTAGCGACGTCGGGCTTCGATTATGGACAGGTATCGAGCTACGGCGGCAGTCCTGGTGCGGCTTCGGTGACGTCGCTGGGCGCAGCGGCGGCGAATGCGGCCGACGACGACAATTTCACCGCAGCACGCATGCGCGTGACCTCGCAGGTGCCGGGCCTATCGCGGGCGCAAGTGTTTGTTGAAGGCGAGCAGGATATCCATCATGGCGACCGGCGCGAGCTGGCCATCGGCGGCAACTATGCCATCACTGATAAGACGCGGCTGTATGGGCGCTACGAATTGCTGTCCAGCCTGCAAGGGCCGTCCACGCTTAACGGATCGCAATCCAATAACATCGGCGTGCTGGGTATTGAAAGCAATTACATGGAAGGCGGGCGCGTGTACAACGAATACCGTCTGGCCGACAGCATGGATGGCAAGAGCGCGCAGGCGGCTTTCGGTGTGCGCAATACCTTCAAGATCACGGAGAGATTGCGTCTGACCGGAGGATTTGAACATACCCGCAATCTGGGTGGATATTCCAATAGCGTGAATCAAGGCACAGGCTTTGTTGGCGGGCTGGGTGAATCGACCGCGTTGATTTCCGGCCTCGAATACATGACCGACCGCCTCAAGGCCAGCGGCGTTGCCGAAGCGCGTAATGGCGACGATGCCAATACCCGCTTGCTAAGCGCCGGCGTCGGCTACAAACTCGATAGCGACTGGAGCCTGCTGGCACGCACCATCCTCAGCGACAGCCAGGGCCGCGGCGCGAACAGCGGCAATAGCCGCTTCCTGATGCGCAATCAGCTCGGTGCGGCGTATCGGCCTGTGGATCAGGATCTGTGGAATGCGCTGGGGCGTTACGAGCATAAGATAGAGCGGGTGCAGGGCAGCGGCACGACGGCCGGCGCATGGAGCGGCAATTACGCAGGCAGTGCGGTGTTGCCGGGGAGTTACACGACCGATATCGTTTCGACCCATCTGAACGTCAACCCGGCGCGTGGCAATTATCTGACGGCACGGTATGCCGGAAAAATCGCTTATGCCAAAGACGATTTTCTCAACAGCACTTATTGGGCGCATCTGCTACAGGGACGCTATACCAAGGATTTGAATAAGTCCTGGGATGTCGGCGTACAAGCGGGCGTGCTGTACGGCAAGGGCGGCGCGGTGCAACGCAGCGTGGGGGTGGAAGTGGGTTATCAGTTGCACAAAAATCTGTGGCTGTCGGGCGGTTACAACTTCGTCGGCCTGAATGACCGCGATCTGACTGCCAACGAATATACCAGCAAGGGAGCGTTCATTCGCTTGCGCTACAAGTTTGATGAAACCACTTTCGGTTTCGACGCCCCGACGGCGCGCGCGCCGGTTTTCACTGCGCCTCCGCCGGCACCGATGCCGCCGATTGCACTGCCTGTGGTGACAGAGCCGGTCGTCGCGCCGCTGCCGCCGCAGATAGAAAAACTGGGGTTTCAAGCGGAAGCCTTATTTGATTCCGGCAAGTCGGTGATCAAACCGCAGGGACGTGCTGCGCTGGAAGAGTTTGCCAATCGGATGAGAGGAATGGGCGGCGCGGGCAGCGCGGGTAGCTATGTAGTGACCATCGTGGGGCATACCGACGGGCAAGGCAGTGCCAGATTCAATCAGCGTCTTTCGGAGCAGCGCGCCAGTGCCGTGCGCGACTACCTGATTGCGCAAGGTGCCGATGCGGCGCATATCAAGTCCGAAGGTCGCGGTCTGCGTCAGCCGGTAGCGAGCAATGCCACGGCGCAAGGGCGGCAGCAGAACCGTCGTGTGGAAATTGAAATCAGCGGCACTGCCGTCGGGCGCACCGCCTTACCTTCCGACCACAAAGCGAGCGATCATGAATAAGATATCAGGCGAATGGCGCATGGCTTGCGCCGGTTTTTTTCCCTTCTTTTTCTCTTTCTTTTTCCGGCGGGAGAAGTTGGCTGCATTGGCAAATGCCGGGCGGTCGGGGCGGTCATGGTCCTCATGGCGCGTGCGGCTGCTGGTGTTGTTGCTGATGGGTACGAGCGGAGCGGCGTGGGCGGCGAAATTTTACCCTGAGCTGATTGCGCCGGGCGGGTCGTCCACGTTCAGAACCGGCATGACTTTTTCCAAAATCGGCAGATATGCTGCCTACGATGCTTTTTCCGCGCCGCTTCCTGCGGGTCTGCGTTTTGCCAATCCACCGAATGTCTATGCTTCGGCTGCTTGCCGTGACCGCATTGTGTTTGACGAGAGTGCGGTCGTGCCGGGCGGCACTTATCTGGCATGGCGGATCAGGCCGGGGGTTCCGCTTATTCTGGATGCCGCGAATCCCGAGTGCATCTTCGGCGCGGACGTCACCACCGACATGACCGGTGACTACACCTTTGTGCCTAGTTGCCGCTATTTGAGCACCTTGTTCGGCACGACTTGCTGGGAGCTGGACAGCGGTTCGCTGGCCGTCAGGCTGTCCGTCAAAACGCCCGATCCGGCCAGTTCCGGCGTGCGCGTGGTAACCGACAATCAAAGAATCAACGGTGGACGCGACATGCTGCAGGCGCTGATTCTGGCGAGCGACGGTACCCGTATGCCGAATATCGACGTGCATTTTTCCGGCACGCCGACCGTCGATTTTGGTGCCGGTCCGGGTGCGCCGACGTCGTGCAGAACGGATGCGACGGGACGATGCAGTGTGACCGGGAGCAGTCCCGTGGCGGGAGTCAAACAGACCCGGGTAGCAATTGCCTGGGGCGAGCTTTCCAGTCCCGATTTCAGATCAAGGGAGGATAACGCGCTCTGGAAGCGAAGCCCTGCCAGTTATACCTTTATCGATCCAACGCCACCGCCGCCGCCGCAGGCCAAAGTGCCGGACCCCGCGCAATCGGGCGTGCGGGTCGTGACTGCCCGCGAGACCAAAATCGCCAACGGTAGCGATAGCCATCTGCTTGAAGCATTGGTTCGCGCTTCCGACGGCACCGTGTTGCCCGGCATTCTGGTCTACTTCACGAAAGCGGGCGATGCCGGCGGCAACAGCACCGGCCCTGTCAGCCTGATCACTCCTGAGCCAGACAAGGACAGCGCCCAGCATGTCGGCTGCACCACCGGATTCGACGGACGATGCCGTATCCGCGCAAGCAGTACCGTGAGCGGCGACAAGAAGACTCAGGCGCAGATTTCCGGCGTGGGCGAGTTCCGGCCGGTTTCTCCGATGCAGACCAGCGACGGCGCATCGTGGGGGCGTTCGCCGCTGAACTATGCGTTTGCGGCGGTGCCGGTGACGCCGCGTCCGGGTATCGACCCTGCGCATGGCGGCGTGAAAGTCATTACCAATAACCAGCTTGCCGATGGCAAAGCAAAGGATGTGCTGGAGGCGTATATCGAATCGCCGGATGCGCGGCCGATGTCGGGAGTCGTGATGATTTTTGATGCGACACCCGGGGTGAGTTTTTCTGTGGATTTCGATGGTGCCGCCGACGGAGCTGAGGGCGCTGCCGCCAGATGTCTGACGGATAACGCGGGCCGGTGCCGGATTCGCGCGGTGAGCAGTGTGCCGGGCAATAAACGCACCAAGGTGGGGGTACTGGGAGAGGGCAATACGCTGGTGGAACTGACGGCGACGAGTCTGTCGGTGGGCGGCTATTCTGCCAGTCCTGCGGCCTATTTTTTTACTCCCAAAGCGCAGCCTGTGGCGAGCGGGCCGCAACTCAGCATTGTCAAAACGGTGCTGACGGGATCGGGCGACAATGTGTTTCGTTTTGCGCTTAGTGGTCTGTCGGCTGGCATGGAGACGATCACTGTAAGCGGCGCGGGAACGGGTAGCGGCGCGCTGCTCAACGGTACGGCAGGCGTTGCCGTGAGCATTGCCGAAACCTCGCCCGCAGCTTGGCCGCGCAATCCGGTCAGTGCTTCCTGTATCGACAGCAACAGCGCGCTCAGTCGCAATCCGTCCGGTCCACTGGGGGTCTTGAATGGCAATGTGCTGAGTATCCCGGCAGACAATATGGTGGCCGCAGCCAGGCTGGTGTGTACGTTCACCAATACGTTTTCTTTTCTGGTAACGGGGCGGGTGTTTAACGACAACGGCGTGGGCGGCGGTATCGCTAACGACGGCCTTTTCAATGGTGGCGAGGCAGGCCGACCCGGCGTGGGCGTGCGTCTGAGCGATTGTGGGGCTAAGGAGTTGTCTTTCGCGACGACGGATGGCAGCGGCAGCTATGCCTTGGCCGTGCCGTATGCGACGCCCGACGGCGCGCCTCTTTGTGTGCAGGAGGTTAATCCTGCACCGCATGTGGCGACCGGTGCGTCGATGGCCTCGATGGCCTTGCCTTCGGGACGCATCACGTCCATTGATGGCGGCAGTTATACCTATACGCGCAGCGACACGGCGGCGCGTATCGCCTTTGTCTGGAAGGGACGCAATCTGCCCGGCCTTAATTTTGGTTCGGTCGGCGTCAATACCTTTTCCCGCGATGGCACCAAGGCCGGGCTGCCGGGAACGACCGTGATTTATCCGCATATTTTTACTGCGCAGACCGATGGCGAAGTGAGATTCAGCGTGCAATCGCCGGGGACGGGCGGCTGGGGCGGGGAAGTTTTTGCCGATGCCAGCTGTTCGGGGACATTGCAGTCCGGTGCCGTTCAGCTGCATCCCTCGGGAGTCGCGACACAGGTCAGGACAGGCGGGGCGCTGTGCATTTTGCTGCGGCAATTCATTCCGGCCAATGCGACCGAAGGCGCGACCAATGATGCGGATGTGCTGGCTGCGTTCCGTTTCACTAATGCCGCGCCTAAACTGACGGCGACCTATGAAGTGAGCGATCTGACCAAGGTCGGCGGCAGCGCGGTGGATCTGAAAAAAGAGGTGCGCAATGTCACGCAGGGCGGCAGTTTCGGTATCAGCAATTCGGCCAAATCGGGCGATCTGCTGGAGTACCGCATTACGTATCTGAACAATGGACCCAGTCCTGTTACCGGGCTGCATTTGAACGATGCGACGCCAAATTTCACGCACTTCATTCAAGCCAGCGTCGGTGCTACGCCGGCCACGCTGACGGATTGCCGCAAACGTACGCCGTTCAATCCGGCTCCTGCGCCTGCGGTGGCTTGCTCCGTCGAGCAGACGGGCGCAGGGAGCAGCGGCGCGGTGGAATTTAGCTTTGCGGGCGCGTTGCCACCGGGTGCGACGGGCGAGGTCTTGTTTCAGGTGCGGGTGGAGTGAGGCGCGCGGGGAGGCCTGTAACGGAGGGGAACTCGTGTATAACGCTAGTCGATATGACTAAGCCTGCCTCTTCTAGCTCTTCCCTTCCTGATTCTGCCGCTGCCGCTGGTTCGCTGCACCTGTTTTGTCGGGTGGTCGATAACTACGGCGACATCGGCGTCTGCTGGCGTCTGGCGCGGCAGATTGCGCAGGAGCATGGACGGCCGGTGCTGCTGTGGGTGGATGATCTGCTCAGCTTTGCGCGGATTTGCGCGGCGCTCGATTTGCCGCTATTGCTCGCGGGCGGCGGGCAGGTGCTGGACGGTGTGATGCTGCGTCACTGGACCGAGGCGGCATTCGCTCGGGTGGCGCCGCAGGAGGTGGGGGCGATTGTGGTGGAGGGCTTCGGTTGCCGTTTGCCGGAGACTTACGTCGCCGCCATGGCGCAATGTCAGCCGCCGCCTTGCTGGATCAATCTGGAATATCTGAGTGCGGAAAGCTGGGTGGAAGGCTGCCATGCGATGGTCTCGCCGCATCCGGCTTTGCCGCTGAATAAATATTTCTTTTTTCCCGGATTTTCTGCGGGGACGGGCGGTTTGCCGGTCGAGCGCGGTTTGCCGCAACAGCGCGATGCGTTTCAGGCAGATGCGATGGCGCAGCAGGCGTTTTTAGCGGGGCTTGGCGTGGTCCGTGCGGAGGCAGTCTTGATGGTGTCGCTGTTTTGTTATCCGTCGGCACCGGTGAGCGACTTGTTCGATGTCTGGCGCAAGGGCAATGTACCGGTGTTGTGTCTGGTGCCGGAGGGCGTGGCCAGCGCCGCTGTGGCGGATTTTTTGCAGGGCGCGGGGATTGAGAGTAAGGCTGCCAGCGCAACGGCAACCCAGGGCGCGCTCAGGGTGCAAGTGCTGCCCTTTGTCGATCAGCCCGATTACGATCGCCTGTTGTGGTGTTGCGATCTCAATTTCGTGCGCGGTGAGGATTCGTTTGTTCGGGCGCAATGGGCGGCGAAACCCTTCGTCTGGCATATTTATCCTCAGGACGAGGCGGCGCATCTGCTCAAGCTGGAGGCTTTTCTGACGCGCTACACTGCCGCGCTCCCGCCTGCCACAGGCAATACGGTAGCCGCTTACTGGCGCGCATGGAATGGGACGATGCCCGGAAATGCAGTCTTGTGGCGCGATTTACAGACTGTTTTGCCACAATCTCAGGTCCATGCTGCTCAATGGGCCTTGCAGTTACTGCGAAATGGCGATCTGGCCAGTAATCTTCTCGAGTTCGCCGCGAAATGCGGTTAAAATGAGCGACTTTTATTTTTCCATCGCCGGAAAGTCGTTCGTTCAGACGCTTTTTGTTCATCTGCCGGCAAAATCCCGTTCATTTTTTATTACCGATTATTTATTATGAAAACCGCACAAGAAGTCCGCGTAGGAAACGTCATCATGGTCAGCGGAGAACCGATGGTCGTATTGAAAACCGAATACACCAAATCGGGCCGCAACGCCTCGATTACCAAGATGAAAATGAAGAACCTGCTGAACGGCGCTGCGCTGGAGACGGTTTTTCGCTCGGACGACAAGTTCGACGTCGTCGTGCTGGAAAAGAAGGAAGCGACTTACTCTTACTTCGCTGATCCGCTGTATGTTTTGATGGACGCCGATTACAACCAGTATGAAGTCGAAGCCGAAAACATGGGCGACGCACTGAACTACCTGCAAGACGGTATGCCTTGCGAAGTCGTGTTTTACAACGAAAAAGCGATTTCGGTCGAACTGCCAACCACCGTCGTGCGCGAAGTGATCTACACCGAGCCAGCCGTCAAGGGCGACACTTCAGGCAAAGTATTGAAGCCAGCCAAGACCGCGACCGGTTTCAATGTGCAAGTGCCACTGTTTGTTGAACAGGGCGACAAGATTGAAATCGATACCCGCACCGGCGAATACAAAAGCCGTAGCAAATAAAAAGTTGGAAAGGCCGGGATGATTTGAGTCCTGTCGCTGAAAAAGCCCCTCGCACAGTGGAACTGTTCGGGGGGCTTTTCACATCTGAGAGGGGCGCTGCTACTTTTTGATTCGGCGCTAAAAACGATCAGTACTGGAAAGGACAGGGGTTTGGGGCTGAGAAGTAGCGATTCCGCGCTTTGACACCATTGATCGGGTCTGCGCGGCACTCGGCGTGCGTCTGGTGGCGCAGGCTATCCACGGCTGACTGGATGCTCAAGATTTAAGAGGAGGAACTTATCCGCCCGCTGTTTTACAAGCGGACGGCCATGCCGCTCTCACGACCTTACGACCGGCCTGCGCTGCCTCGTTTTTCCTTATGCAAGGCGGCTTCGAAACGCTCGCGTGTCTGATCCTCGTCGCGCTGACCGAAGGCGTAATTGGCTTCCAGCCACATGACGTTGATGATGCCGAAGGCCAGTGCCAGACCCAGACCTAATATCCATGCGAAGTACCACATGTCTTGCTCCTTTTAAGATGTTGCGGGCTGCTTGCCGGGCTTAATTTCCAAGCTTAATTTCCAGCCGTAATTGCCAGCTGTCATTTCCCGTTCTAATAAGCGGTATGTTCATTCTCTGCAATGTGCTGCGCCGTGACTTTGCCGCGCATGATGCCGTACACCCAGCGGGTATACAACATGACGATAGGCATCATGATGACCACTACCCAGAACATGATGCCCAGGGTCTTATGGCTGGACACCGCATCCCAGGCCGTCAGGCTGCTGTTCGGTTGCAGCGAGGAGGGCATGATGAAGGGGAACATGGCGGCACCGGCCGTCAGGATGATGCCCGCTACCGACACACTGCTGCCCATGAACGCCAGCCGCGCCAGCCGCAGGTTGCTGCCGAGCATGCACAACAGCGCGCCGCCTATCGCCAGTATCGGCAAGGCCATGCTCAGCGGATAGCGCTGGTAATTATCGAACCAGGCACCGGTCGCCGTGGTGACCGTTTTTGCCACCGGCATGAAGGAAGTGGCGGCATCCGGCATGCTGACGATGCGGAAACCTTCAATGCCATAGCCTACCCATACGCCGCCTATGACCAGCAGCAGTATCGTGACTGACGCTGCGGCCATCGCTGCCTTGCGGGCGCGGACGGCGACCATGGCATCGGTCTTGGTTTGCAGGAAACTCGCCCCATGCATGAGCAGCATGGCAATACTGACCAGCCCGGCCAGCAAACCGAAAGGACTGAGCAGCGAAAAGAAACCGCCGGTATTTTCGACCCGCATCGTATCGTCGTAATGGAAGGGCAAGCCCAGCAGCAGATTACCGAACGCCACGCCGAAGATCAGCGCCGGTACCAGACCGCTGGCAAACAGCGCCCAGTCCCAGGCCGAACGCCAGCGCGGATCGGCAATCTTGCTGCGATAGTCGAATCCGACCGGGCGGAAAAACAGGGAAAACAGTAACAGCATCAGCGCCACATAAAACCCGGAAAACGCCGCGCCGTACAACAGCGGCCAGGCGGCAAAGGTGGCGGCGCCAGCCGTGACGAACCAGGTCTGATTGCCTTCCCAGACGGGACCGACGGTATTGATGATGATGCGTCGTTCCGTATCGTTTTTGCCGAGGAAGGGCAGGAGCATGCCGACACCGAAGTCGAAGCCGTCCGTCAGGGCGAATCCGATCAACAGGAAGCCGACGAATCCCCACCAGATGATTTTCAGCGTTTCATAATCGAAGATCATGGTTTTTCCTTAGTGTCCGGTAGAAGGGGAGGTAGCGTTGGGCAGGGCCTTGGGTTCGCTTTGTTCAAAGTGATATTTGCCGGTATGCAGGCTGCTTGGGCCTAGTCGCGCATATTTGATCATCAGCGTCATTTCGATCACCAGCAGCAGCGTATAGAAGCCCACCAGCCCGATCAGGCTGAAATACAGATTGGACGCCGGCAAAGTCGAGGCCGAAAGATGCGTCGGCAGAATGCCCGAGATAGTCCACGGCTGACGGCCATATTCGGCCACTATCCAGCCGAGTTCGGCGGCGATCCAGGGCAAGGGAATGCTGAACGCGGCCAGACGCAGTAGCCAGCGGCGTTGCGCCAGTTGCTTGCGAATCAGGAAATAAAACGACAGCGAAAAAATGAACAGGAACAGGATGCCCAGCCCGACCATCAGGCGGAAGGACCAGAACAGCGGGGCCACTTTCGGGATAGTGTCGTTGACGGCCATGGTGATTTGTTCCGGCGTGGCGTCGATGACGGTCGGGGTATATTTTTTCAGCAGCAGACCAAAACCGAGGTCTTTCTTGTGCAGGTCGAATGCCGCGTGCGCCGCCGGCGAACGGTCGCCCGACTTCAGTCGCGTCAGTGCGGCATAGGCCAGCATGCCGTTGCGGATGCGCACTTCATGTTGCTGTTTCAGTTCCTTGATGCCGACCACCTGGGTATCGGTGGAACGGGTGGCGATCAGGCCCAGCGCATAGGGAATATGAACCGCGTAATCGGTGCGCTGTTCCTTGTCGTTGGGCAGGCCGAACAGCGTCAGGCTGGCCGGTGCCGGACGGGTTTCCCATTCGGCTTCGATGGCGGCCAGTTTGACCTTGTTGACTTCACCGGCGGTGTAGCCCGATTCATCTCCCAGCACAATCACCGACAGAGTTGAGGCCAGACCGAAGCCCGCTGCCACCGCGAACGAACGCAAGGCGAAGGGGGTGTCGCGCGCTTTGAGCAGATAGTAGGCGGAAATGCCCAGCACGAACATGGAGGCCGTGACGTAACCGGCTGCCACGGTATGCACGAACTTGACCTGCGCGACCGGATTGAAGATCACCTCCGTCATGCTGACCAGTTCCATGCGCATGGTTTCGTAATTGAATTCGGCACCGACCGGATTATTCATCCAGCCGTTGGCGATCAATATCCATAGCGCCGACAGGCTGGAGCCCAGCGCCACCAGAAACGTCACCAGGAAATGCTGCACGCGGGAGAGGCGATCCCAGCCGAAAAAGAATAAGCCGACAAAGGTCGATTCGAGGAAGAAGGCGGCCATGCCTTCGATTGCCAGCGGCGTGCCGAAGATATCGCCGACGTAGTGCGAGTAATACGACCAGTTGGTGCCGAACTGGAATTCCAGCGTCAGACCGGTGGCGACGCCCATGGCGAAGTTGATACCGAACAGCTTGCCCCAGAAGCGGGTCATGTCCTTGTAAATCGGGCTGCCGGTCATGACGTAGACCGCCTCCATGATGACCAGCATCCACGACAGCCCGAGCGTCAGCGGTACGAATAGGAAGTGATAAAGCGCGGTGATGGCAAATTGCAGTCGGGACAAATTGACGACTTCATCAATGGGAATCATGCTTGACCTCGGGTGAAAGGTGGTGGGGTACGGAGACGGCTGGAGTCGGTGCTTCGTTGAGGAAATGCTGCTCGACTAAATCGGTCGGCATGCGCATTTTTTTGGCTTGCGGTTCGGAAAAAAAGGTGCGGGCCAGCAGGGTCAGCAGGGTGATCTTGACGATCAGGATGAGCGTAATTTCCAGCCAAAGCGGTAATTTTGTATAACCCCTGTAGGCAGAGAAAAGAGATTGCAGGCGAGACCGCAGTCGCATGATTTACTCCTTGTTGCGAACCACAATGGCAGTGGATCGTACGTCGCCGCCTTTTGATTCCACCCCGGGTGTGTCGGCGTCGGCGTCGGTATCGGTATCGGTATCGGCTTCAGTCGCTTCGTCGTCAGCAGATTTTTTGCTGCCGCTAAAACGGAATTTATCGCGTACATCGAGCAGCTTCTTGATCTTGGAGCCCATCTTCATGAGCGACGTCAGCGTATCGGGCGAGAGTCTTTGCACGTCGTCGAACCAGGAGCTGGATAGCTCGATGAGGTCGTACATTTCGCGCAGGCGCTGCTGTGCTTCTTTATCTTGCGGCGTGACCGGTGTATCGAGCAGCGCATCGCGCAGCATGGAGAGCGTCGGTTCGATTTCTCGCCGCCGCCGTTCTTCCAGCAGCGCCTTGAAAATGTCCCAGATATCTTTCGGTGGCTCGAAATATTCGCGGCGGTCGCCCGGTTGATGCAGCAACTTGACCAGTCGCCAGGATTGCAACTCCTTGAGGCCCATGCTGACGTTGGAACGCGAAAAGCCTAAATATTCGGCGATTTCATCGGCGTTGAGGGGGCGGCCCAGCACGTACAGCAAGGCATACATTTGTCCGACGGTGCGGTTGATGCCCCAGCGGCTGCCCATTTCCCCGAAGTGGGAGATGAAGCGTTGCATCAATGGTGTGAGAATAAGCGAGTCGTTCATGATTGTTTGAAATTTCAGTAATTACTGAAATGTAATGTATTTCAGTAACATTTGCAATGAGGATGTCAGGCTGAAGTGGTGTTGGTGCATTGCCGGGGAGAGGTACAGTGGCAACTGATGTCATCAGGATAGCGCGGTGTATTCTGTGTATTCGGTGCGATTGCGGAGCCGGTTGCATCACATTTAAGCTGAGGTGGGGTTCTTTCGCTTCGGTTATTGCGGATATTGTTGGTCATTTCATCTGCATGACCCCAGGATTGCGCATCGAAGGTGTTTTTTTACCTGCATTTGGTGAAATCGAATGAATTTTGTAATTAATTAAGTCACTTCATCCATGAAAAACCTATTTCCTTAGCGTCCATGCTAGGATTTCGCCCTGTTATGCAAAGGAGCGACATGTTTGAGTTTTCAAAATGGGCGGATGGGTCGATCACGCGTGTGTTTCGGGGTTTTGACTGGCAGGTAGCAAGCAGAGGCACGTTGAAGTTTCAAAAACGCATTCTGATTAACGGTATTGCCAGCGGCCGCAGCAGCCGCGAATTTCTGGTGACCATTGAGTCCGAAGTGTTGGCGGAACTTGCCGCTTCCAGCACGCTGCGTCAGATCGAGGCCGGCAAGGTGGTGACAGAGTGGCTGCAGGCGCAGCTGGAGAGCCAGGAACTCGGTGATTCGAGCGACCCGCCATTGCGCCTTTCCGTCGACGCTGAGATCGCTGCGCCACGCGGCTGATTGATCTCCTCCATTCCGGCAGCGGCATCGCGCCGCCTTGCCTTCGTATTCCTCCGTCGTCCTGCGTAGTCCTTTGACTGACTCCCATTTCTGACACCTCCGTATTCGGCCTCCTACGCCCGGGTAGTCCGACTATTGGCAGGGGAAATTGTTACAACTTCTAGATGAACTTTAGGGGAACAGCTGGGCCGAACTGTCCGTAACTGTAGCGCGCCACAGGTTTTTTTTTGCTGGTGCATCCCCTCATCGCAACGCCGCACATCCTCGCGCCTTTCTTCGATTTACACGCATATCGCTTCATTGCGGCTGGATGTCCGCCATTTCATTTCTCTTGCCGAAAGCAGCGTTGCCCAGATTCAGCGCCGCTGCTACTTTCCATTTTTAGTCCGCCATCAGGCGGCAATCCTCTTCAGGAGAACTCCATGCTTCGTCCAGAAACACTTTTTGGAAAACGCCAAACCCCCGCACCCAATTCGCCTTTCAATGCCACCAATAATCTGGCCGTTGCCCCTGCTGCGGCTGCCGGGCAAAAACCTGCTGCCGCGACGAGTCCGGCCAAAGCGCCGCCGGTATCGCCGCACGGAAGTACCAATGAAACGGGCAGCAAGCTCATCGTGGGACCGAATATCAAACTGCGTGGTGTTGAAATCAATGATTGCGACACGCTGGTCGTCGAGGGGCGCGTAGAAGCCACGATGGATTCGCGCGTCATCCAGATCGCTGAACATGGGTCTTTCAAAGGTTCTGCTGAAATCGATCTGGCCGAAATTCACGGCGATTTCGATGGCGACCTGACCGTGCGTGAGAAGCTGGTCATTTATTCCAGCGGCAAGGTCACCGGGAAAATCCGCTATGGCAAGCTGGTGATAGAAGAGGGTGGGCAGCTTTCAGGCGATGTGCAGGTGGCGACTGCCGACGTACACAAGGAAAGCCCCCGCGCCGAGGTCGCCTGAGAGAAACTCTGAGCTTAACCTCTGATTAAGCTACTGCTCGGCGCAATTCTAGAAATTACGCGCTGAGAAGCAGCAGCGGCAGGGGCGTGTCAGCGGTGAGCGTGCGACAATAGCGCTTTCGCCCGCACGCGTCGGGCAGACGGTCGCGTTTTCGCGCCTTCTCTGCCGGCCTCGCGGGTTTCTGCGGCTTGTGCGCTGCTTACCTGCTACCGACTGACCATGACGCACCCCGAACATATTCTTACCCTGTCTTGCCTCGATCAACGCGGGATTGTCCACCGCGTTTCTGGATTTTTGGCCGACCACGGCTGCAACATCATCGATTCTGCCCAGTTCGGCGACGCCCAATCGGCGACGTTTTTCATGCGCGTGCATTTCGCGGCAGAAGATGCGGCCGGACTAGCTTCTCTGCATGCCGATTTCGACGCCCTGGCCGCGACCATGCACATGCAGTGGGAGTTGCACGACGCCGCTAAAAAACCGCGCTTATTGCTGATGGTGTCGAAGATCGGGCATTGCCTCAACGATTTGCTGTTTCGCTACAAAAGTGGCTTGCTGCCGGTGGAAATTCCTGCGATTGTTTCCAATCATCCCGATTTTTATCAGCTCGCTGCCAGTTACAACATTCCGTTTCATCATTTTCCGCTGGCAGTCGGCGCTTCTGCCGCCGACAAGCAGGAGCAGGAACGGCGCATTCTGGAACTCGTCGATACCAGTCAGATTGATCTGGTGGTGCTGGCCCGTTACATGCAGGTCTTGTCGCCGGCCATGTGCGAATCGCTCAAGGGCCGCGCCATCAATATCCATCACTCTTTCCTGCCCAGCTTCAAGGGTGCCAAGCCCTACTACCAGGCGCATGAGCGGGGCGTCAAACTTATCGGTGCCACGGCCCATTTCGTCACCGGCGATCTGGATGAGGGTCCGATCATCGAGCAAGGCGTCGAACGCGTCGACCATTCGATGGGGCCAGACCGACTGACTGCCATCGGACGCGATATTGAATCCGTCGTGCTGGCGCGGGCGGTCAAATGGTTTATCGAACATCGTATTCTGCTCAACGGACACAAGACCGTCGTGTTCAGTTAGCGGCGGTGATCTGCGCAGTCAGGTGCGGGTGCCTGTAAATCGAATTAATCAAGGGGTGCTCCACGATAGTGGGCCGCCCCTTTTTTTATCTCATCGAGGAGCCGGCTGGCGACTGTTTCCTCTGAAGCGCAAGATCCTCACCCTGTCTCACCACCCGTCATCGCCCCAAGTTAAGATAAAAATCCGGTCGGATCATATAGCTTTTATTTCTGTATTTCAGAATACTGCTCGGTTTGAGTTGACGCTTGTGTGGACATCACGCATCGCTACCCATGACTTGCTGCGCGCCGCTGAAAACTGAATGATTTTCGCCAATGCCGACTCCATCGCCGACTCCAACGCCGACTCCATCGCCGACTCCAACGCCGACTCCATCGCCGACTCCAACGCCGACTCCATTGATTCGTCACTATTCAGAAAGCAACTTATGTCCGACATCACCCTGAAACGCTCCTTTTTTCATCCGCAAACCTACAAGGTGCAGAGTTCCACTAAAAAGCATGCCCTTGCCGCTCCTTTCGACGTGGCTTACCGCAGTTTGCGCACCATCGACGGCATAGACGATTTCACCTCGCTGCTGGGACAACTCCTGCCGCAGCTTGGGGAAGCCATCGCCTCTCTGACTGTGCTGGGTGTGGCGATTCCCTTTGTCGGCGTGGGCAGCAAGGGCGCCATCGATGAATCCATGGAGCGATTTCGGGATGATTATCCTGCGCTGCTGCGGGAGCTGTACCGCCAGCAAGGCGATATTCTTTCTCAGCTCGAACGTGAAGGCAGGTCGTCGCTGGAACTGGCCGACATCAAGGACTTGTTCCAACAGGCCGGCAAACTTCTCAAGGACAGCGGCAATGACCAGGCGACGCCTGCAGAGCATTCTGATCAGCCGGAGCTGAGTCTCAGACAAAGACTGGCGCAATCCTGGCCGATAGGCAGACCTTCGTTCCATCAATTGTCGTCCGATTTTTTCAAGCGCAGTTCTGGTGTTGCGGGCCGCAGCGCCAGTCCGGCGCTGATACATAAACTCGGCCGTTACGCCTTGAGCGAGAATCGCCGCCAGATTGAACGCACAGACCGCAATTTCAGCGTTGCCGGAGCCAGTGGAATGACCGGGATGACGGCTGGCATGGCAGTGGCCGCAGGCGGCGGAATTGCGGGGATCGTGACCGATGTCGCACCGGAGGCGGTTGCCGTCGGCGCAGCGGTCGCCGGCGAGGTGCTCTCGACCGTCGCGGGCGCAGTATTCCTTCCGGCCCAGATCGCCATGGCGGCCTACGGCGCATCGAAACTGCATACCGGCCTGATCCGGGAGCAGATGCTCGATCAGGATACGCATGTGCTGGGATGCGTGCAGGACGTTATCGGTAAAGAAGCCTATGTTTCGGTCAGAGAAGGGCTACTGCGTGAACGGTATTACAACAAACATCATTCGATCAGCTACGGCGCACTGACGGTAACGGGACAAAGCCTGATGGCGGCGGGCAATATCGCCAATTTTTCTGGCGCTGGCGTACCGGTCGGTGTGGCCTTGTCGGCAGTGGGTGCGCCGCTGACGGTGGCCGGCGCCATCGAGCGTGCCGTGTATGAAAGCAAGGAGCGAAAGTTTGTCGGTGAGGACGTTTCCGCGTCCTCAAGGCAATGGGCGAAACAGCATAATAACGATACGGTAGTGAACACAGTCGGCATGCAAGGTGCAATTTTTGAAGCCAAGGAACGCTACCTGGATGCGCGAGACGAGTTGGTTCTCGCCAAACTGCATGGCCTCATCTTGCGCGCGGCGGCAAAGGAGAACCGGGCGGGCGCTATCTACGACCATGTACTCGGTTTGCTCAGGGCGCGGGGGCTCTCTGCCCTGCGCACCGGTTTGCTCAGGAGCGACCTTATCCGGATGGAAAAACTCTTCTTGTCGGAATATCCCCGTGAGTTCTTTACGGGCAGCACCGCCGAGGTGCGGGAAAAATTATTGACGAGGATGCTCAATACGGATCTGGGGCAGGAGCTGGCACTGTCCGACGCCATACAACAAAAAGTGGTGGAGGGTTCCGTCAAAGATTTGCAGCATGTCGATAATGAGCGGATCAAACGCTACTTCCGCATCCCGGCCGGTCAGAATTCACGTGTGCTGAGCCGCGCCCATTTTTATGCCTGTGTGCAAAGTCAGCCGGAGGCCAGGGAGGCTTACCATGCGCGACTGGCCGCCGCACTGGCCAAGCAAATGAAGACCGACTCCAAATTTTTGCGCCGCGCCGCTTCGCATCATCTGCTCGATCTGATTCATGGCGTACGCAGTATCGCCATCCATAAAGCCTGGGTGGAGCAATTGCCGCCCGTGAGTCCCATGAATCAGGCAATGCCTGCAACAATATCCGCAGCGGCCACTGCGCCGCAGCTGACTGGTACCCGAGTCATTTGGGTTTGATCTTGTCCTCACCATGCGCCATGCGGAGGCGCATGGAGCTTATTGCTTTTCTTTCCTCTTCGAAGCAGGCCGCCAGCGGCGCAGCAGCAAGGCATTGCTCACGACGCTGACGCTGCTCAGAGCCATGGCCGCACCGGCAATCATCGGATTGAGCAGGCCGGAAACCGCCAGTGGTATGCCCACCAGATTGTAGATAAACGCCCAGAACAGGTTTTGCCGGATTTTTCCGTAAGTGCGTCGCGAGATATCAATCGCATCCGCCACCAGACCCGGATCGCCGCGCATGAGCGTGATGCCGGCTGCCTGCATGGCCACATCAGTGCCGCTGGCCATGGCGATGCCGATATCGGCCGCCGCGAGTGCCGGGGCATCGTTAATGCCATCACCGACCATACCAACGACTTTCCCTTCGGCGCGCAAAGCGCTGATGGCATTAGCCTTATCGTCGGGCAGCATTCCCGACCGGTAACTGTTGATGCCCAGCGCTGTGGCGATTTTGGCTGCGCTACCTGCATTGTCGCCGGTGTACATGACGGTGCTGATTCCCAATGCCTGTAGTTGCGCTACCGCCGCCGCCGCTCCTGATTTGACGGTATCGCTGAAAGCGAGCCAGCCAACCGTTTCCACTGAGCCCTCAGCGTTTTTTCGTGCCAGCCAGGACAGGGTATTGCCCTGCGTTTCCAGTATGTCTGCCTGCGCTTGCAAGGACGCGCAATCGGCGCCCAGTTCCTGCATCCAGCGCGCACTGCCCAGAAAGTAAGTGCGCCCCTGCCACTCGCCTTGCACGCCGCGTCCCGCCACAGTCTGCCCGCCGGTCGACGAGGCTTCCTGTGCGCTGGTGTTGGTTGAATTTGAGGTTGGCAATGCTTGCGTTGGTGCCGAATCCGCAGTCGTATGGATTGCCGCATGGCGTGTTGCATCATTTGCTACATCACTTGCGGTATCCCGCGTTGCATCCCGCGCCGCGTCCAGCACTGCCTGCGCCAGCGGATGGGTGCTATAGCGTTGCAGCGCGGCGGCGGCATTGAGCAGGGCTGTTTTGTCGCCATTGGACGCATGCAAGGCGCTAAGCTGCGGCCGGCCTTCTGTCAGCGTGCCGGTTTTGTCGAAGGCCACGGTATCTATTCTGTGCGCGTTTTCCAGCGCCTCGGCATCCTTGACCAGAATGCCGTGCCGCGCTGCCACGCCGGTACCGGCCATGATCGCCGTCGGCGTCGCCAGACCCAGCGCGCAGGGACAGGCGATGACCAGCACGGCGACGGCGTGCAACAGCGCCTGCGGCCAGTCGCCGCCGAGCAGACCCCAGCCGAGTAGCGTGGCAACGGCGATCAGCAGCACGATCGGCACGAAGACGGCGCTGACACGGTCGACCAGCCGCTGTACCGGCGCTTTGACGGCCTGCGCCTGTTCGACCATGCGAATGATGTGCGCCAGCATGGTTTCGGCACCGATAGCCGCCGTGGCGATCAGCAGACTCCCTTCGCCATTCATGGCCCCGGCGCTCACGCGTGAACCGGGGTCTTTGACCACCGGCAGGCTTTCGCCGGTCAATAGCGATTCGTCGACATGGCTGCTGCCTTCCTTGACTGCGCCATCGACCGGGATGCGTTCGCCCGGCAGTACCAGAACCAGATCGCCTACCACCAGCGCTGACAGTGGCACTTGGCGGTCGGTGCCGTTACGACGCACGGTAGCGTGTGCGGGACGCAGCGCATTGAGCGCACGCAAGGCCTCGGTGGTTTGTCGTTTGGCGCGGCTTTCCAGCCATTTTCCCAGCAGTACCAGAGTGATGACGGTGGCGGAGGCTTCGAAATACAGCGGCGCGGCGTGCATCAGTCCCTTACCCATCGCTGTCGTCATCGTTGTCATCGATCCGGCCGCTTGCGGTAGCCACCATTCGTAGAGCGACAAGCCGTAAGCGGCGCTGGTACCGAGTGCGATCAGCAAATCCATATTGCCGCTACGCGCTTTAATTGCTGCCCAGCCGCCGCGATAAAAGCGCGCGCCCAGCCAGAATTGCACCGGCGTTGCCAGCAGCCATTGCCAGAACGGCGGTAATTGCCAGGCGACACCGAAGGGCAGCAGCAACATCGGCAGCAGCAGGGGCGCACTGAGCAAAGCGCTGAGCGCGACCGGCCACCATACCGGCAGGCTGGTGATCGCTTCCGGTGCGAGCGGTGGCGCATCCGGTTCGAGTAGCTGGGCGTGATAGCCGGCGGCCTGGACGGCCGCCAGCAGTATGGCCGTGCTGGGGCCGGTATCGGCTTCGGCGTTGACGCTCAGCGTGGCTTTTTCGGTGGCCAGATTGACCGAGGCGGTATAGACGCCGGGGACTTTGGCGAGCGCTTTTTCAACGCGGGCAACGCAGGAGGCGCAGGACATACCTTCAATTTGCAAGGTGATGTCGTGTAGCGCCTCGGTTGATCTTGCCGTGTTGGGGGCGGCAGCGGTGGCAGGCATGGGGTCTCCTGAGTGAGTCAAGCTGATTCATGTTCAATGGCCCAGCTTACCACCCTAGGCTGCGTCGCTACCCTTTGCCATCGGTCTTGCTTCTATGCGGACGGCTGCCTTGATACGGTGTGGGCGTTGTCCGCGCTGCTTGTCGCTATCGGCACAGGCTCGGTTTTCATGCGTGTTTTTGCACGCGATTCTTGCGCCGGCGAAGGCGAGGTGTTTATCGTTCGAGCAGAAAGAGAGGCGGAGCGGCTGCTCGTGCCGGCTTTGTGACGCCGCCGACCGCTTGCCGGCGACGCTAGCCATTCCGAGGTGTCGATAGGTACGGAGAGGGAGGTGATATGGGCGCGAATCAGGGTGCTGACCAGCAGGGATTCCCGCACGGTCTGGCGTCGTTTTGTTTTTGGTGTGGCAGGCGGAGCGGGGGTGTCGGTGCCATGAGGGGCGATACGGGGCGTATTGCGAAAGGTACTGCCAGCGGGAATGCGGTCCATGGAAAACTCTGAGAAGTAGTGAAGGGAGCAATTTGACCGGGCAAGCCGGTGAAATTGTTCCCTGTTCTGCCGACTTAGTTTCCTGCGGAGGGGGCCGATGGCAGTACCTGTTGCAACCAGTGGCCGATGTCGCTCACTTCCTCCGGGCATACCGAGTGCGGCATCGGATAGGTGCGCCAGTCGATCTGGTAGCCCAGCCCGGTCAGCACATCACGCGATTGTTCTGCGCGGATGGGGGCGACGACACCGTCGGCATTGCCATGCGCCATCAAAATAGGCGTGTGCTGGTTGGCGGGGTTGCGTTCGGCCGCGATCAGGCTGCGTAAAGGCAGGTAGCCGGACAGGCAGAGCAGACCGGCCAGTTTGTGCGGATAGCGCAGTCCGGTGTGCAGCGTCATTGCGCAGCCTTGCGAAAAACCGGCGAGGACAATGCGTTCGGCCGGAATGCCACGGGCGATTTCGCGGGCAATCAGTTGTTCGATGGCGTGTTGCGAGGCGCGCAGTCCGGTTTCGTCTTCATTGACCACCAGGGAGGGCGCGACGATGTCGTACCAGGCGCGCATCACATAGCCGCCGTTAATCGTGACCGGCATGGTCGGCGCGGTAGGAAAAATGAAACGGATAGGCGCGCAGCCGTCCAGATCAAGTTCCTTGACGATGGGGACGAAGTCGCCGCCGTCAGCGCCCAGACCATGCAGCCAGATGACGGCCGCAGTGGGGTTGGCGGCACTTTCAAGTTCGATGGTTTCCAGCAGAGGTGTTGTCATGGCGGTGTCGATTCGAGAAGGGTCGTTCGGATTGGCAAGAGGCGCTAGGCCGGGCGGCGCGCAGACTTGGGACGGAAGGCCTGACAAACGGCGTCATCGGTTTCGCTATACGGGCCGCCGATCAGGTCGATGCAGTAGGGAACGGCCGCGAAAATACCGGGAACCCGGACGCTGCCGTCGGCGTTGCGCAGGCCTTCCAGCGTTTCCCGTATCGATTTGGGCTGACCCGGGAGATTCATGATGAGTGCGGCATGCAGGGAGACCTCGGCCGGCATTTCGCGAATCACCGCGACCTGACGCGACAGGATGGCGGTCGGCACGAATTGCAGGCTGATCTGGCGCATTTGCTCGCCGAAACCGGGCATTTCGCGGGTGCCTACTGCCAGCGTGGCTTCCGGCGTCACGTCACGTCGCGCCGGGCCGGTGCCGCCGGTAGTCAGTACCAGATGGCAGCCGACCACGTCGACCAGCTCAATCAGCGCGGCTTCGATGTCGGTGCGGGTGTCGGGAACGAGTCGGGTATGGGCGCGCCAGGGGGTGCGCAGCGCGCCTGTCAGCCATTCCTGCAAGGCGGGAATGCCCTGATCCTGATACACGCCGCCGGAGGCGCGGTCGGAAACCGAGACCAGACCGATGCGCAGGGTATCGGCCGTGTCGTGGCTGGCATCGACGCTGACTTCGTCACCGCTGTGCATGGCAGACTCAGACGCCGTCGTGCTCGTCGTGGCCATCGTGCTTGTAGTGTTCGTCGTCACCGTCGTCCATGCCGTCATCGATGTCGGCATCGTCTTCGCCGTCATGGTCGTGATCGCGCTTGGTTTTGCCGCCAGCCTGCAATTGCTTGAGGATCTGGAAAATTTCGCGGTAAGCCTTGGGCGGCTTGTTTTCCGCTTGTTCCTTGCGGGCGTTGCGGATGAGCGTGCGCAATTGCTGTGCGTCGAGTTGCGGATACAGACCCAGCAGCTTGGTCAGTTCGGCATCATCTTTCAGCAATTTTTCGCGACGGCGTTCCAGCGCGTGCATGGCGGCAGTGTCGGCTTTCGACAGGCCGCGCCAGCTATCGAGCGTGCGCTGGATAGCGGCGAGTTCTTCTTCGTTGAGCGTGCGCATTTTTTTGCCGACATACTGCATTTGCCGGCGGCGGCCTTCGTGATCCTTGATTTGCTGGCATTCAAGGATGGCGTCGCGCACATCTTCTGGCATAGGGACGCGTTTGACGCGGTCGCGGGATTCCGCGACGAGCTCTGCGCCCAGTTTCTGGAGCGCGGTCATATCGCGTTTAAGTTGCGATTTGGAAGGGCGGTCGTACTCTTGCTCGAATTCGTTGGATTGAAAGCCGCAAGATCCGCGATTGGGATTTGGCATGGGGGATGTGAGAGAAAGCTAAACGACTGCTATGATAACCCTTTTGCCACCCATTCCTTAGAAACAGGCACATGAACGATAGCGTATTCATCCATAGTCAAGACCAATTACAACAGTTAGCCCACGATCTGCTGCGTTTTGCGCGCGAAAAAGGGGCTTCCGACGCGGTGGTCGATATCAGCGAAGGCAGCGGCCTGTCGGTCGCCGTGCGCAAGGGCAGTATCGAGACCATAGAGCAAAACAAGGATAAAGGGATAGGCATTACCGTCTATCTGGGCGAAGGTCGCAATGTGCGGCGCGGCAATGCCAGCACCTCGGATTTTTCGCAGCAGGCCATGCGCGATACGGTCGAGGCCGCCTGGAACATCGCCCGCTTTACCGCCATCGACGATTGCGCCGGTTTGCCGGACGCCGACCAGATGGAAAGCAATCCGCCCGATTTGAAGCTCTGCACGCCGTGGCAGATTTCCGCTGCCGAGGCGGTGGAGCTGGCGCAGCGCTGCGAGGCAGCGGCATTTGCAGTCGACAAGCGCATCACCAATAGCGAGGGTGCCAGCATTTACGCGCAGCAATCGCATTTCGTGACGGCCAATTCGCGCGGCTTCATGGCCGGATATCCGTTTTCACGGCATTCAATTTCGGTCGCGCCGATTGCCGGCAAGGGCGGCAATATGCAGCGCGACGATTGGTATTCGTCCAGCCGCGATCCGGCCAAACTGGCCGCGCCGGAAGCCATCGGTCGTTACGCCGCAGAACGTGCGCTGGCCCGCTTGAATGCCCGCAAACTGAGTACGCGCCGTTGCCCGGTGCTGTTCGAAGCGCCGCTGGCAGCGGGTTTGCTGGGCGCTTTCGTGCAGGCGGTATCGGGCGGTTCGCTCTATCGCAAATCCAGCTTCTTGCTCGACTCGCTGCATCAGCAGGTGCTGCCTTCGCATGTGCAGATCGTGGAAGACCCGCATGTCGTGGGCGCGGTCGGTTCCGCTCCTTTCGACGAAGAAGGTGTCAGGACGCATCGCCGTCAGGTGGTGATCGACGGGGTGGTGCAGGGTTATTTCCTGTCGACCTATTCGGCGCGCAAGCTGGGCATGGAAACCACCGGCAATGCAGGCGGTTCGCACAATTTGTCGATGACTTCCAGCCTGACCAAGCGGGGCGATCATTTCAGCGGCATGCTGAAAAAAATGGGTACGGGTCTGCTGGTGACCGAACTGATGGGGCAGGGCGTCAATTACGTGACCGGCGATTATTCACGCGGCGCGTCCGGCTACTGGGTCGAAAATGGCGTGATTCAGTATCCGGTCGAGGAAATCACGATCGCCGGCAACATGAAAGAGATGTTGCGGCAGATCGTGGCCATCGGCAACGATACGCTGGTGCGCGGTACCAAGCAGGTCGGTTCCATCTTGCTGGAAAGCATGATGGTTGCCGGCGACTGAGTGACACATTCATTGACGAGGCACTGATTGACGACGTATTGATTTAAAGCGTTTTATCCCGGACGGCGTCTAGAGGCGCAGTCCGGGCAACACGGATACCCGATGGCACTCCATACCGACGCTGCACATTCCAGCGGGCAAATTCTTCCCTTTCGCGAATCCTTACTGGCCACACTGGGCATATGCTTCGTCATCATGCTGGTGGCGCTCGATCAGACCGTGGTCGGCACCGCCTTACCGACCATCGTGGCGGAGCTGAAGGGCTTTGATTTATATGCTTGGGTCGCCACCTCGTATTTACTGACCTCGGTCATTACGGTGCCGATCTTCGGCCGGCTGGGCGATTATTTCGGGCGCAAGCCTTTCCTGGTCGCTTCCATCGTGGTGTTCAGTGGCGCGTCGGCGCTGTGCGGACTGGCCGACAGCATGCTGTTTCTGGTGCTGGCGCGTGGTCTGCAAGGCATCGGCGGCGGCATGCTGGTCGGCACTGCCTTTGCCAGCGTCGCCGATTTGTTTCCCGATACCCGCTTGCGCTTGCGCTGGCAAATTCTGCTCAGTACTGCCTTCGGCATTGCGACCTCGGTCGGCCCGTCGCTGGGCGGCATACTGACCCAGTCCTTGGGCTGGCGCTGGGTGTTTTACGTCAATTTGCCGATTGGTGTCCTGTCGCTGTTTTTCGTCTGGCGCTATGTGCCGCATATTCGCCACACCGCATCCGATGCCAAAATCCGTCTCGACTGGCCCGGCGCCTTGCTCATTACCATCGCGCTCGGCAGCTTGCAGTTGCTGGTCGAACTCTTGCCAAAACACGGTCTGAGCGGCGACATGCTGCTTCTGTTGGTCATAGCAGTCGGTGCTTCTTTTGCCTTGTGGAAATGGGAGCAGCACGCTTCGCAGCCGCTGTTGCCGTTCGAGATGCTGCGTGATCCGGCCTTGTCCAGCCTGTTCTTGATTTCCATCATGGCCGGCTTCGTCATGTTTTCGATTTTGCTCTATACCCCCTTGCTGTTTCAGGGGGGATTTACCCTTTCCCCGCGTGACGCCGGATTGCTGATTACACCGCTGGTGGCCTGCATCACCGTGGCCAGTATCGTCAATGGCCGCATCATTACCCGTTTGCGCAATCCGCTGATCATGCTTTATCTGGGCTTTGTCCTGATTGCGCTGTGCTGCCTCGGGCTGGTGCTGACGCAGCGCGCAACTTCCGCGACCTTCATGCTGGTGGTGATGCTGATCGGTGGCCTCGGATTAGGCTTCATTTTGCCGAACCTGACGGTCTTTGCGCAGCAGTCGGCGCGGCGCGAACATCTCGGTATTGCCACGGCCTTGCTGCAATCTTTGCGCATGATCGGCGGCATGCTCGGCACGGCGCTGACCGGTACGCTGGTCAATCAAATGTATGCCAACGGCGTCGAGCGGGCGCTGGAAAACGATCACGCCGGACGTTGGCGTGCGGAGTTCAGCGACCCAGAAATTCTGGTCAACCACGATGTGCAATCGGCCTTGCTGAGTCAGATGATGCAGGCCGGACACGATGGCTCGGCCCTGCTGTCGGCAGCGCGGGATGCGCTGGTGGATGCGATCCACATGGGCATTGCGATGGCCATTCTGGCAGCGGTGCTGGGCTTCTGGCTGGTGCGTCGTGTGCCGCCTATCCGTTTTCTTACGGTGACGGAAGAACCGGCCACGCCGGAATAAAGCGGCGGCCGGGTTCGTTCAATTTCCTTAATCCAGGTCATTCTCCGCGACGACCGCCGGAGTTTTGACCACAGCGTAACGCTCCAGCGTGCGCTTTCTGGCGACATCGTGCTGCACCAGCGGCAAGGGATAGTTGGCCGCGTCTCCCTCTCCTAATCGCACTCCCGCCTGTTGCAGCTCTTGCGCTGTCGCCAGCCACGGCGCATGGATACGGCGATCGGATAGTTTGCTCAGTTGCGGCAAATACAGGCGGATGAATTTCCCTTCCGCATCGAATTTTTCGGACTGTGTGATGGGATTGAAAATGCGGAAATACGGTTGCGCATCGCAGCCGGAGGACGCCGCCCATTGCCAGCCGCCGTTATTGGCCGAGAGGTCGAAATCATTCAATTGCTGCGCGAAATAACGTTCGCCCCATTGCCATGAAATGCCGAGATCCTTGATCAGGAAACAGGCCGTCACCATGCGCAGCCGGTTGTGCATGTAGCCGGTGCGGTTCAGTTGCAGCATGGCGGCATCGACCAGCGGATAGCCGGTACGCCCCTCGCACCAGGCCTGCAAGAGTGCGTGCGCTTCGCTACCGTCTTCCCAGCGAATGGCCTCATAGGCGGGCTTGAAGGCGCGTTCCGTAACGCGGGGATGGTGGTGCAGGATCATGAAATAAAAATCCCGCCAGATCAGTTCCGACAGCCATACCGGTGCGCCACGCGCGCCTTCGCCGCTGTGCATGCGTTGCAGCGCGGCGCGCGCCAGCGAGCGTATCGACAGCGTACCGAAGCGCAAATGCACCGACAGATACGATGGCCCCTTGCGTGCCGGAAAGTCCCGGGTATCGCCGTAGCCGCTCATGCGTGGCAGGAAATCTTCCAGCAAGCTCTGCGCGCCCGACATGCCGGTCGGTATCGGCAGTTGCGCCAGATTGCTAGGCTCAAAGCCGAGCTGTGCCAGCGGGGGAATGCTGTCGGCGTATTTTTTCGGCAGAGGGGCCAGCGCCGCCAGATGCTTCTCTACCGGATAGGGCTTGAGGTAGTAATCGCCATCGGCCGCCGCCAGCTTGTTCATCCAGGCGTTTTTATACGGGGTGAATACCGAGAAAGGCGTGTTGGATTGGGTCAGGACTTCGCTTTTTTCAAAGACCACCTGATCCTTGCTGCTGACCAGTTGCTTGCCGGTGGACTTCAGCGCTTCCGCAATATGACGGTCGCGGGTCAGCGCTTGCGGTTCGTAATCGTGATTGACGAAGACGGCGGACACGCCCAGTTCCTCTGCCAGCGCCGGAATATCCGTCACGGCAGCGGCATGCCGAACGATTAACCCGCCGCCTGCCGCGCGTAAGGCGGCATCGAGCTCGGTGATGCTGGCATGGATGAAATCGACGCGACGGTCGCTGGCCGATCCGGCGTCGAGCAGCGGTTGCAGGATGTCGGTATCGAAGACGAAGGCGCAGTAGACGCGCTCACTCTGGCGCAGGGCGTAATACAAGGCGGCGTGATCGTCGATGCGTAAATCACGGCGGAACCAGACCAGTGAGGAGTTAAATTTTTTCAAGGCATGTGCCGGATAAGGTGAAGTTGGAAAAATACGCCGCGCCTATGCGCGCATAGGCGCATCCATTGCGCTGTGGCAGCGGCATCAGAGGGTCTTGGTTTATTTGCGCGCAACGCGTTTCAGCACCCGCATCAAACTGCCGAGCAGAGGCAGTTTTTCATACAGTTCCTCTGCGGCATCCCAGTAATCGCGATGGACGCAGACTTTGCCCTCGGCATCGAAGCGGAAGTGGGTCGCGCCGTGGATGCACTGTTCTTCGGTAGCAAAACGCGGCATGTAAAAACGGAAATCCCAGGTCAGGAACAGTTGCTCGTCTTGCGCCGTGCTGCTGAGGATGACAAAGCGCGGCTCTTTGACCTGCACGAACATGTGGGCGAACAGTTGTTTGATCGCGGCGATGCCGCGCACTTCATTGAAGGGATCTTTGAAGCGGGCATCGGCAGCGTAAATGTCGCCGATGTGTTCCACCTTGTCGAGGCTGAGCGTTTCAAAAAAATCGATCAGCGCGGCAATCGGGTAATCCGGCGCGACGACGGGGGAAGTGGAATGCCTCATAAGCCGGTCGCCTTGTGGATCAGCGCAAAATACAGCCGGTAGGGCAGCAGGCGCAGCAAGCGGAACCAGAGCGTGAGCTTTTTAGGGAAATGGATCAGGAATTGACGACCTTGTAGTTGACGCAGCATTTCTGCCGCTGCTTCCGGGGCCGTCATCAACGCCGGCATGGGGAAGTCGTTGCCGGCGGTCAGCGGGGTATCGACAAAGCCGGGCGTGATTTGATACACGCCTATGCCGCGTGGCCGCAGATCGAGGTAAAGCGATTCGCTCAGATTAATCAGCGCCGCTTTGCTCGGGCCGTAGGCCATTGCTTTCGGCAGACCGCGATAGCCGGCGATGGAGGCGACGATGCCGATGGCGCCATGCCCTTGTTGCAGCAGTGTGGGCAGGAGCGCGTCCAGACAGCGAAAAACACCGTTGACGTTGATGTCGATCAGGTTTTCCGCAACGGCAAGATCGAAGCTGTCGGCGCGCATTTCGGTGTAGGTGCCGGCCACCATCAGGACCAGATCGATTCCTTGCCACTGTTGCAGGATCAGATCGCGGGCGGAGGCAATGCTGGCCGGGTCGCGCACATCGAGCGCAGCGGTCAGGCTGTTGGTATGACCTGCGGCGACGCGTTCCAGCTTGTCCTGGCTGCGCGCCGACAAGGCGACGCGAGCGCCCATGGCGAGTAGCAAACGGGCGGTTTCCGCACCGATGCCGGTGGAGGCGCCGATGACCCAGACGCGACAATCGGGCCAGGCGGGTAAGGGGGGATTCATCATGTGTTATCCATCAGTCTTGGTGGTGGGGAGGGCTGTTTGCCGCGCTTGCTCCGATTTTTTAAATGGCATCGGGCAAGCGGCGGCGCACATCAATAGGGAGACGATCGGCCGGTTTTGCCGGGGAGGGTGAGCTGTCGCGTAATCCGCCGGGGATGGATGTCGAGGGACTGCTCTGCATGCGACGATAAGCGGTTTGCCGACGACGCAGAACGAAACACGTAGGGCTGCGGCAGCGGCGGTTGCTCAAGCGGAATCGGGCGCGCCATTCTGAGATCCATCAGGCTGGTCCTGGCACTTTGCACGTCGCTTTTCTTTTGTGAATCGAGTGAGGTCAGTGAGATGGAGATCGGGACGGCATACAGCGCCGTATGGCATTTCGAACACAAGCCCCTCATGGCGCGTAATTCGGGGGTGGAAACATAGGGCATGTGCGGGCTGGTTCCCACCGACACCATCAGTTTTGCGGGTTCGGTTTGCGTCGCCACAGTGACGACGGAAAAGGCGGGCAGCGGCGGCCGCTTGGTCAGGTGTGTTTTTTTGGCGGGAACAAAAATCCACGCCGGATCGTTGCGCCTGATTTTCAGCGCGCTCTGTCCCAGGGGAGGTGGTGCTGACGCGCTCGATGTTCTGTCGCTGGCAACAGCGGTGGCAGAGTCGATTACGCGTCTGCCCGAGGCTCTTACCAATGCCGCCACGTTCCTGAACCAGGTACTGAACAGTGGCCGTCTGCGGTGAGAAGCAGCCTGCGGCGTGACGGTACTGCGACGAAAAGACGGCGAAGCCAGATCGGCGGTGTTGCCGACCCGGTAGATGAGCCGGGTTAATTCCGGGCTTCCCTTGGTCTTGTTATAGGCATCCTCGGTGTACATGCGTTTTGGCGCATGACGGAACAGGGTGGGCGATGATGAGGTTTGCATGCGTTTCTCCTTCACTTTTGATCAGAGCTTTTTGTACTGATGAAAGCTCAGTGCCGGCTTTCATGAAACGCTTTTTTTTACTGAATCAGATTTTTTGCAGAGTGAATTGCATCACATCGATACTCCCGGCGCGGAAACCCGCTTCGCAATACGCCAGATAAAACTCCCAGGTATGGACGAAGCGCTGGTCGAAGCCCTGCGTGCCGATTTCGTCGAGCTGGGCGTTGAAGCTGCGTCGCCACAGCGCGAGCGTATCGGCGTAGCTGAGGCCGAAGGGGTGGGCGTCGACCACCTTCAGACCGTGGCGTTGCGCCTGTTCGCAGAAGGCTGATGGCGAAGGCAGCATGCCGCCGGGGAAAATGTACTGCTGGATAAAATCCGTTCCCTTGCGATAGCGCTGGAACAGCGGGTCAGCGATCACAATGGACTGGATGCAGGCACGGCCCTGCGGCTTGAGGTTGCGGGCGATGCACTGGAAGTAGGCCGGCCAATATTGTTCGCCGACGGCTTCAAACATTTCGATGGAGGCAATGCCATCGAATTGACCGTGTACGTCGCGATAGTCCTTGAGTTGCAGATCGGACAGCGCACCCAGTCCGGCATGCGTCATGCGCTGGTTGGCAAAGTGCAGTTGTTCCGACGACAGCGTCAGACCCGTCACCTTCGCGCCTTGCGCGCGCGCGGCCACTTCCGCAAAACCGCCCCAACCGCAGCCGATTTCCAGGATGCTGGCACCGTCCTCGACTTGCAACTGACTCAGGATGCGGCGATATTTCTCGGTTTGCGCCTGTTCCAGCGTTTGCTCCGGCGCGCCGCTGAACAGCGCGCTCGAATACGTCATGGAAGGGTCTAGCCAGAGCTTGTAGAAGTCGTTGCCGATATCGTAGTGGGCGTGGATATTTTTGCGGCTGCCGCTGCGGGAATTGCGCTGGAAGCCGTGTTTTATCCGGTAAAACAGATTGCCCCACCAGGTGCCGTAAATCGCGGATTCGACTTTTTCCCGGTTGTGGACGAACAATTCGATCAGCGCCGGCAGATTGTCGCTGCTCCACGAGCCGGTGATGTAGGTTTCCGCAAAACCGATGTCGCCCGATTTCAAGGCCGCATTGCAGACGTCCCAGTTTTTCAGAACGATGCTGATGGGTGTGCTGTGATCGCCGAACAGGGCGGTCTGGCCATCCGGCATCACCATCCTCAGCGCGCCGTGTTCCAGCTTGCGCAACATTTGCAGGATCAGTTTGACCTGCGATGGAAAACCGTCGGTATGGAGCGGGGTGTGGTGCGTGATGTCAAGCGCTAACGGTGCTGCCAGCGTGGCTTGGGAAGGAGTAGTCATCGGGTCACCTTACTTGCGGGAGGAATCGGTTTGCGGAAAAAGGGCACGCGCTTGCGCCAGAGCTTCAGGGCTTGCCAGTGGATACGGAACATGACGCCGAAGCTCATCAGCGGATAAGCGAAAAAGGCGCGCAGCAGCCGACGTTCGTTCACCGGGTAGGCGCGGCCGGACAGGCTGGTGTGCAGCAGCTCGCCCTCGTCGTCGTCGTAGTCGATGCGGGCGACGTGGCGTGGGGCATCGTCCTGAGGGTCTTGATCGGAAGTCTGTAAAAAACGGAAACGGTAGCGACCTTCGACTTTGAAAAACGGCGAGACGTGAAAGATTTTCTCGGTCTGCAATTCCTCGCCCCAGGCCAGTGTCGCCGGGTCTTCCAGCAGATAGCAGTGGCGTTCGCCAAAGGTATTGCTGACGGCGCACAGAACGGCGCGCAGCGCGCCATCACTGCGGTGGCAAAACCAGAACGAGACCGGATTGAAGACGTAGCCCAGCACGCGCGGAAAAGTTTGCAGCCAGATTTCGCCGTCGGCATCGGTGATGCCTTCGCGTTGCAGCAGGCCGTCTATCCATTCCAGCGGCGTTTGCACGCCGTCGCCGTAGTCGCGGTCGTGAAAGGAGAGCAGGTTGAAGCGATTGCGCGAGAGCAGGCGGCTGCCAAAATCGTTCTGGCCGAGCGCGCGCAGGGGGAGCCGCAGGTAATACACGCCATAGTTGAAGGCATGCTGCACCGGGCGCAGCCGCGTGTGGCGCACCTGACCGAAGCAAATCAGAGGACGGGCGGAGGAGCTGCTCATGCAGCGTCTTGCTGTTGCTGTTCTGAGCTGCGTTCCGCAATCGCGGTGGCGACGGTGAGCCCGGATTTGAGTCCGTCTTCGTGGAAGCCATAGCCGGTCCATGCGCCGGCGAACCAGACGCCTTGCTGTCCCTGGATGCTGCCTAGCTGCTTCTGCGCCTGTGTCGCGGCGAGGTCGAATACCGGGTGCGCGTAGTCGAAGCTGTTGATAATTTTCGATCGATCGATAGGGCTGACCGGATTGAGCGACACGATGACCGGGGTCTTGAACGGCAGCGGCTGTAATTGATTGATCAGGTAGTGCACGCACACTTGCGGCTCGGCACCCTTGCTGTCGAGGCTTTCGTAATTCCAGGCCGACCAGGTTTTTTTCCTCAGCGGCAGCACGCTGGCGTCGGTGTGCAGGACGGCGCGATTGGGCTGGTAGCGGATCGCTGCCAGTAGCTGGCGTTCATGGTCGTTGGCGTCGGTCAGCAGTTCCAGTGCCTGATCGCTATGACAAGCCAGTACCACCTCGTCGAACAGGTAGACGTCCTCGTCGGTACGCAGGGCGACTTTGACGTCGCCGTTGATGGTGGTGCGCAAGAGAGAGCGGACGGGCGTGTTGAGGTGGCGGTCGGGGATGCCGTCCAGCAATTTGTCGACATAGTGACGCGAGCCGCCCTTGACGGTGTACCAGCGCGGCCGGTCAGTCACTTGCAGCAAGCCGTGGTTGTGGCAAAAACGGACGAAGGTAGCGATAGGGAAATCGAGCATTTGCTGCGTCGGACACGACCAGATGCAGCCGGCCATAGGCAGCAGGTACCAGTTGCTGAATTCGACACTGTAGCGATGGCGTTGCAGGAAGTCGCCTAACGATAGTGTGGAATCGTCGGAGGCCGGGTCACTCGCCAGTGCGGTGGCTTGGCGGTTGAAGCGCAGGATGTCGCGCAGCATGCGCAGAAAGCGGGGACTCAACAGGTTACGCCGCTGGGCGAAGACGGCGTCAAGGCTGGCACCGGCCCATTCCAGTGGACGATGGCTGTTGCCAACGGCTGCTTTGACGGAAAACGACATGTCGGTGGCCACCGTTTCCACGTCCAGTTGCTGGAACAGTTGCACCAGTTGCGGGTAAGTCTGGTGGTTGAACACCAGAAAACCGGTATCGACACCGTAAGTCATTCCCTCCAGGCTGACGTCTACCGTGTGGCTATGGCCGCCAAAGTAATCGTTGGCTTCGAACAGGGTGACGTGGCGGCCGCTTTGCGCCAGCCGCCACGCGCAGGCCAGGCCTGCGATGCCGGAGCCAATGACTGCAATTTTCATGAAACATCCTTCTTCTTGTTTTGATGTGACCGGCGCGGTAGGCGTCGGTCTGTTGTTTTCTTATACGTAACAGTGGAGCGGGTGGATGCAATTTGCGCAGAATTATTTTTACCTGCTCGTCAAACAGGAACGTTCCTGCTCTTACGTGGACCAGGGATGCTTGGGGACTGGCGCCGGAGGGGGCAGGACGATCACGTTGACAAAGAAGTGCGGCGGGATGCGTTCATCCAGCGCTTGCCCGGTGCGCGTTTGGGATGTTTGGGGCGTGCGGGGCGATGGAGGTGTCCGCTGGCTGGTAGGGTGCAGGGTCGGACAAGGAGGGTATGCGGCAATGTGCCGTGATTGCGATGGCGATGGCGATGGCGACGGTGAGGGTGCCGTCGCTTCCCACACCGGCGCGGGGTTCAGAATCGGATGCTGATCCAGTGCGCTCGTGTCGATATCGAGTAAATGCAATTGGGAGTCATGGATGCCGCGATGCGCCACTGCTGGCGAGGGAAGTGGCAGTAGCTTGTCGTTTGAGTCCGGTGTTGCATCTTCCCTGATGGTATGGAGGGTCATCTGATCGGCGGAACGGATTGAGCTTCTGCCGCTTTCTCTCAGGTGGGTATAGGGAGTGCTAGACCATTGCCGGACTTGCCTGAACCACGAAGAAAATTGGCTGATACGACTGCTCGTCTCGTGTGGGGGCTCATCGAGTTCCGGATTGTTTGCAACAATGGTAATGGCGGGAGATGAGTGACCGACGTTAGCCGCGCCGGTCAGACGCCGGAGGGATGCAAAAGAACGGTTATTTAATCTGCGCGGATCGGATTCGATCTTGTTTTCAGAGAGGATCTTGTTTTGTGCGAAGGTCTTCGTAGGCAAATAAATGGGCATGGTCACGCCTTAAAATAGTCAAGGAAAAATTAAGGGATTGATGGCAAATCATTTGAAACAGTAGAGCAATGAAGGTGCAATAGGGAAGCAATGAAGAAGCAATGAAGAAGCAATGCCCTTCGATTTTGCCGCTGTTTTACCCGCCGAGATAGGCTTCGGTGACTTTAGGGTTGGTCAGCAGGTTGGCTCCGGTGTCGGTCAGTACGATTTTGCCGGTTTCCAGCACATAGCCTTGCTGGGCGATGCGCAGCGCCTGCCGCACGTTTTGCTCGACCAGCAGGATGGTCAGGCCGGTACGGTTGATTTCCGCGATGATGCGGAAAATCTCTTGCACCATCAAAGGTGCCAGCCCCATCGACGGTTCATCCAGCAGCAGGATGCGCGGCTTGGCCATCAAAGCGCGGCCGATAGCCAGCATTTGCTGTTCGCCGCCCGATAAATTGCCCGCCAGTCCGCCGGCGCGCTGTTTGAGTACCGGGAATAGCGTATATATCCATTCCAGATCGCGTGCGGTCTCAGCCTTGTCTTTGCGGGTGTAGGCACCCAGCGCCAGATTTTCGGCAATGGTCAGCGTGGTCAGGATGGCGCGACCTTCGGCCACTTGCACCACACCGCTTTGCACGATACGGTGCGGCGAAAGCCGGGTCAGTTCGATTTCGCCATCGAGCAACACGCTGCCGCTTTGTGCTTTGATCAGGCCGGAAATGGCCAGCAGGGTGGTGCTCTTGCCGGCACCGTTGGCACCGACCAGGGCAGTGATTTCTCCTTGATTCAGACTCAGGCTGATGCCCTTTACCGCTTTGATATGACCGTAACTGACGGCCAGATCTTCGATACGCAAAATCGGGTTCATGCTTCTTCCTTGCCGAGGTAGGCTTCAATCACCTCCGGGTTGTTCTTGATCTGGTCGGGCGTGCCTTCGGCGATGATGCGGCCGAAATTGAGCACCGCGACCCGGTCGCACAGGCCCATGACGAAGCGCATGTCATGCTCGATCATGAAAATCGAAAAACCGCGTTCCCGGATGTTATTGATTTCGGTCATCAGTTCGGTTTTTTCCGACGGGTTCATACCGGCAACTGGCTCATCGAGCAGCAGCAGCTTGGGTTGTGTCGCCAGCGCCCGGGCGAATTCCAGCTTGCGCTGTTCGCCGTAGGACAGGCTGTCGGCCAGCATGTGCGCCTTGTGGTCGAGACGAACCCAGGACAGCAGCTCCAGCGCCCGCTCGCGCGCGGCTTTTTCGGCGGCGCGGAATGATCCCAGGTTCAGCAGCAGCGCCGCAAAACTGTAATCGAGATGCTCGTGCATGCCGACCACGACATTTTCCAGCAGCGTCATTTCCTTGAATACGCGGATATTCTGGAAGGTGCGGGCAATGCCTAACTCGGTGATTTTGTGTGGCGCGACCTTGCCGATGTCCTTGCCGTCGAACACGATGCTGCCGCTGGAAGCACGCAAAAGACCGGTAATCAGGTTGAATACCGTGGTTTTACCGGCACCGTTGGGGCCGATCAGGCCGAAAATCCCGCCTTGCGGCACGGTGAACTGTACGCCTTGCAAAACATGCAGGCCGCCAAAACTTTTATTGATCTGATTGAATTGCAGCATTACTTCACCTTCCTGTCGGCACGCCGCGCACGCCAATCGCGCAAGCGGCGCGGGTCCCAGATACCTTTCGGCAGATACAGCACCACTAACACCAGAATCAGTCCGTTGGCGGCCAGTCGCAAACCCTGGAACTGGCGCAGTGCTTCCGGTAGCAGTGTCAGGATGGCTGCGCCCAGCGTCGGTCCGATCAGATTGCCGGTGCCGCCGAAGACGGCCATGGTCAGGATATCGACCGCGTTTTCGAACGCATAATTGTTCGCGCCGATGGTGAAGGTGTAATGGGCGTTGAGACCGCCGGCGACACCCGCAATCGCAGCACCGATGACGAAGGCCAGCAGCTTGTAGCCAGCCACGTTGACGCCCATCAGGCGAGCGGCCACTTCATCTTCCTTGATCGCTTCAAATGCCCGTCCGACTTTGGACCGTCGCAGCCGCGCCAGGAACGCCAGCGTCACGCCCAGCAGCAAAACGATATGCCACCATTCGGTAAGCGGCGGAATGCCGTTGAGACCCATAGGGCCGCCGGTAATGCCCATGTTGAGCACCACGACGCGTACCACTTCGCCGAAACCGAGCGTGGCCATGGCCAGGTAGACCCCGGACAGGCGCAGTGTCGGCATACCGATTACCAGTGCCACCAGGGCCGGCAAGGCACCGCCAGCGGCCAGCGCCACCGGAAACGGCAGACCGGCTTCCATTGTAATGAGTGACGCGGTGTAAGCGCCGATGCCCATGAAGGCGGCATTAGCCAGCGACAGCAGGCCGCACGACAGCGTGACGTAAATCGACAGCGCCAGCATGGCGTTGACACCGATGCTAAAGACGACCGTGTTGTAGGTCGCCCAGAATCCATCCCACCAGTCCATCATGTCAGGCCTTTCTTTCCAGGATCTTGCCGAACATCCCTGACGGCCTCACCAACAAAATCAAAAACAGCAATCCGAATGCCACGGCATCGCGGAAATCGCTCGAAATATAGGCCACCGTCATGACCTCGGCGAAGCCAAGGAACAAGCCGCCGATCATGGCGCCGCGGATATCGCCCATGCCGCCCAGAATGATGACGGCGATGCCCTTGTGCAGCATAGGCTGGCCCATGAACGGCGAAATCGCATTGAAGGACAGGCCGACCAGCACGCCGGCCGCACCGCCCAGCGCAGCGGCGGCGAAGGAGGTCAGATAGAACAGACCTTCGACGTTGATGCCCAGCAGGTAAGCGGCTTTCGGTGATTCGGCAATGGCGCGCAGGGCGCGTCCCAGTTGGGTGCGACGCATCGTCAGCAGCAGCACCAGCATCAGCACAAAGGCAATGACGACGATGCCGACTTGCACTGCGGTGACGTGCAGGTTGCCCAGCGTCATGCTGTCTTCGGGGATGATGCCTTGCGGAAAACGACGGTTTTCCGCGCCGAACAGGCTTTGCGTAATATTGGTCAGCATGATGGCGACACCGATGGTGGCGATCATCGGGGCCAGATGCGGTGCGTTGCGCGCGCGCAGCGGCTTGAGCACCAGATAGTCGACAGCCAGTCCGATCAGGCCGGTAATCAGCATCGCGCCCAGCATGGCCAGCCACAGCGGCAGAGCCAGCTTGTCGACCAGCAGCAGCGCGGCATAACTGCCCAGCATGAAAATCGCGCCATGCGATAAATTAATGACGCCGAGCACGCCGAAGACCAGCGTAAAGCCCAGTGCAAAGAGGGCATAGACACTGCCCAGCGAGAGGGCGTTGATAAGTTGTTGTTCTAGCATAGTGTCTGCTTATGGCGCGCCACGGTCATCGATGAGGCTGATCGGGCACTGCCTTGTGAAGGACACAACCCGCCGGAGCGGCGGGTTGCATACGGATTGCCTACGGATTGAATACAGAGCTAATGCAGATTGATGCTGGTGCTTTTGCTAGTGCTTTTGCCAGTATTTATGCCGGTACGTCTGGCGTACCGGCTTTTTATTTACTTGAGGATGATGAATTTGCCATCTTTAGCGATGCTGACCGTCGCATCTTGCTGCGCGTCGTAGCCCACTTGCTTGCCGGCGACGGCAGGTGCAGCGCGGAAAGCGAATTTGCCGGTAGCGCCGTCAATCTTGACTGCTGGCAGGGCATCGCGCAGTGCAATGCGATCCTTGTCCAGAGCGGCGCTCAGTTTGACCGATTTCAATGCAGTGGCAATGATATGGATGGCATCAAAAGCCTGCGCGGCAAACTGGTCTGGATCGCTGCCGAATTTGGCTTTGTAAGCCGCCATGAATGCCTTGTTGGCTGGCGTCAGGTTTTCTGCCGACCAAGGGCTGCCCATGACGGTGTTGTCGCCGGCAGTTTTGGCGATGTCAAACAGCTTAGGCGAATTGAGGCCGTTGCCGCCGATGAACGGTTGCTTCATGCCCAGCGAACGGGTTTGCAGGATGATGTTGGCGGCTTCTTCTGCCAGGCAGGAGCAGACGATGGCGTCAGGATTGCTGGCCTTGATCTTGGTCAGTTGCGCTTTGAAGTCGATATCGCCCTTGGCATACGCTTCGGTCGTGGTCACAGCAATTTTTTGCTGTTCCAGCGTGGCCTTGAAGACGTCGTAGCCGCTCTTGGTAAAGGCATCGTCATTGCCGTAAATCACGGCCACTTTCTTCAGACCGAAATGCTTGACGGCTGCGCGCACAGTGACCGGCAGGACGTCGGCTTCCATGACCGAGTTACGGAAGGTGAACGGGCCCATGGCAGTGATGCCGTCGGCGGTATTGCTGGTGCCGAAGACCACGACCTTGGAGGCGTTGGCGATAGGATCAGCGGCAAATGCCGAGTTCGACAGAGTCGGGCCGACGACGGCAATGACCTTGTCCTGGAAGATCAGTTTTTTCAGGACATTGATGGCTTCTTCTTTCTTGCCCTGTTCGTCTTCGGCGACCAGCACCAGCTTGTTGCCGTTGACGCCGCCTGCGGCGTTGATTTCATCGGCAGCCAGCGTGGCACCGTTTTTGATCGCTGTGCCGTATTTGGCAGCAGGGCCGGTCAGTGCGGCGGCAAGGCCGAGTTTGACGTCGGCGGCCAGTGCAGCGTGGGCCATGGTCGCTCCCAGCAGCAGGGCGGAGATGAATTTAAGGGGCTGGACGAGGGGGGTAAATCGCATTGGAGATTCTCCTTGGGATGATATTTTTATTCAGCGCCGGACTGCCGCTGTGTGCTTTGACCTGCGAAGAATACCGTAAAAACAGCCCTCATTGAGCCCTCATTCCGTCTTCAAACGACTGAGGGTGGATGAGGGCGGGATGAGCGCTTCGGTTTCTATGCGGAGGTCGGCGTCAGGCGACTGCGCATTTCTTTAATGGCGAGACGGACCTGATTCGGTGCCGTGCCGCCAATATGGTCGCGTGCTGCCACGGAGCCTTCCAGTGTCAGCACGGCGAAAATATCGCCTTCGATCAGGTGCGAGAACATTTGCAACTGTTCCAGCGTCAGGTCGGACAGGTCGCAACCGCGGTCGACGCAGGCGCGTACGGCGCGAGCCACGGCTTCATGCGCATCGCGGAACGGCAGACCCTTCTTGACCAGATAGTCGGCCAGATCGGTGGCAGTGGCATAGCCTTGCAGCGCGGCGGCCCGCATTGCTTCCGGCTTGACCGTGATGCCGCGTGCCATGTCGGCAAAAATGCGTAGCGTATCGGTCAGCGTATCGACCGTGTCGAACAGCGGTTCTTTATCTTCCTGATTGTCCTTGTTGTAGGCCAGCGGCTGGCCTTTCATCAGGGTCAGCAGCGCGACCAGATGGCCGTTGACGCGCCCGGTCTTGCCGCGTGCCAGTTCCGGCACGTCGGGATTTTTCTTTTGCGGCATGATCGAGGAGCCGGTGCAGAAGCGGTCGGCGATGTCGATGAAGCCGATGCGCGGGCTCATCCAGATCACCAGTTCTTCCGACATGCGCGAGACATGCACCATGACCAATGCGGCAGCGGCGCAGAATTCGATGGCGAAATCGCGGTCGGAAACGGCGTCCAGCGAGTTGCGGCAGACTTCGTCGAAACCCAGTGTGGCGGCAACGCGCAGGCGGTCGATAGGGAAGGTAGTGCCGGCCAGTGCGGCAGCGCCCAGCGGCAGGCGGTTGACGCGCTTGCGGGTGTCGACCATGCGTTCGGCGTCGCGGCTGAACATTTCGACGTAGGCCAGGATGTGGTGGCCGAAAGTGATCGGTTGCGCGACCTGCATGTGGGTGAAGCCGGGCAGGATGGTGTCGCTGTGCTGTTCGGCCAGATCCAGCAGGGCCAGACGCAGATCGCGCAGCAGGCCGAGGATGTCGTCGATGGCACCGCGCAAATAGAGGCGGATGTCGGTAGCGACCTGATCGTTGCGGGAACGGCCGGTATGCAGGCGTTTGCCGGCGTCGCCGACCAGTTCGGTCAGGCGCTTTTCGATGTTGAGGTGGACGTCTTCCAGATCGAGCAGCCACTCGAACTTGCCGCTGGCGATTTCCTCGCGGATTTGCGCCATGCCGCGCTGGATGTCGGCCAGATCGGTGCGGCTGATGATGTCGCGGTGCGCGAGCATCTCGGCGTGCGCCAGGGAGCCGTCGATGTCGACTTCGGCCAGTCGCTTGTCAAAAGTGACCGAGGCCGTATAGCGTTTGACTAAATCGGAGACGGGTTCGGAAAAGCGAGCTGACCACGCCTCGCCTTTTTTCGAAAGTTGTGCTGTCATGGAGGGGGAATGTAATGAGAAGTCCGCTGAATTTCGGATTATAGCAAGGCAGACGGCTCCCGGCAGCGGTTTTGCTTAGCTTAGTGATTTCCCTTGTTCATTTAGTGCCTGTAAGTAATTAATTTGTGAGATGTGTTTATCCTAAGATGTACGTCCCCACACGGGGTGATGCCGCGAATGCATTTTTCCAGAGGGGCATGAGGGGCTTCCGGCGGCGTTTGTGGACCTTGTCTGTCACTTGATCGCACTTGCAAATTATTTACTAACGGCACTAATAGTATTGCTTCGTGCTTGATTATGATTTATTTGGTTTTTCTAATTTAATTTGTTGTCGTGATCGTATTAAGCGGCGCTATACTCAATCCGCAATGATGTTAAACGAGTGCCCGGAGGGTGGCGTTTTATAAAGTTTTATGAAGTTTTATAAAAGGACCGGTATGAATTTCGAAACTTTGTTTGCGCAGCAAAATGCACTGCCAAGTATCCCTAAAGTGGTACAGGAAGTGATCGAAAGTTTCAACAACGAAAAAGTAGGCGTCGCGGAAATTGCGCACAAGCTGGCGGCCGATCAGGTGATGAGCGCCAAATTGCTGCGGCTTGCCAATTCGTCCTATTACCATGTGTCGCGCAGTATCGGCACGGTGGACGATGCGGTACTGATGCTGGGTTTCATGACCGTTCGCACCTTGGTCATCAGCGCCGGTCTGAGCGGTAGTTTTAAAAATATGCCCGGCATTGACCTGAAACAGTTCTGGCGCTACAGCCTGTATTCGGCGGCGGCGGCCAAGTGGCTGGCAAAAAAAACCGGCGGCAATTCTGACTTTGCATTTACCGTTAGCATGATGCACGGTATTGGCCAATTGGTGATGCACGCGGCGATGCCGGAGCAGATGCTGCAAATCGACAAAATAGCCAAGCCGCTGGATTCGCGCCGGTTGGATGTGGAAAAAACCTCCTTTGGCTATCAGTTTGCCGACGTCGGCGCGGAATTGGCACGCCGCTGGCGTTTCCCCGAAGATTTCGTGGCGGCAATCAAAGGGTTTCCCGATCCGGTGGAAGTCGAGCCCTTTGATCGCACCGCTGCCGTCGTGCATCTGGCGGCATGGTGCGCCCGCGCCGAGGAAAACGAATACAGCAGCGAAGAGAAGGAATCGACTTTCCCCTATGCCATCGCGGATGCCTTGGGGATTGACTCCGATGTCATCCTGGAAGAAATGCCGCCCTTGCTGCAACTGAGCGATGGGCTTGAGGAAATGCTGAAGTAGAAGCCAGAGCGTGTTGTGAGCACGCTCTGGACTAAGGAGCAGAACCGCATTCAGTTCTGTTACTTTAGTTTTGCTGCGTCAGTTCTGCTGCTTCAGTTTTACTGCTTAGTCCGACGATAATGCGCTGATGTCAGCGCATTTTTTCTTTCAGGAACGCCAGTAAATCGTTATACGCGGCCGAACCGGCATCGGTGTTGCTGCCCATGGTGACACCCTTGCTCGCGCCGTCCACATCCATCCGTACCAGTATCGGCAAACCCGGGGCATCGAAGTTGTGATGACTATCGGGATATAAATGCAAAGTAATTCCTGATCCCTTGTCCGACTGTTGTTGTTCCAGCTTCGTGCAGGCCTGCGGCGGTGTCCAGTCGTCGTCTTCGCCCATTAAAATCAAGAGCGGTGCGGCGTTACGGTAGGGGGCGTTCGTGCCGAGATAGTCGCGGCATTCGGGATAAAAGGCTACCGCTGCTGCCGGTTGCACTGCCATTTTGGGGGTATCCGCTTCGTTGAGGGTCGCCAGTACCGTCGAGGCCCCTTGCGACCAGCCGATCAGCGCAATGCGGGACGTATCGACTTCCTTTTGCTTCGCCAGCCAGCGCATTGCCGCCTGCACATCGAATCGTCGCGCCAGACTGCCGGCGCGTTGTTCGCGTTGCGTGTCGCGGCACACGGAGCTTTTTCCGCGCGCGGTAAAACTGTCCGGGAACAGGACGTTGTAACCCTCCCGGTTCAGCAATTTCGCCATCGTGATGTAGCGCGGCGTGAATTCGCTTTTCGGGCCACGGATGATGCTGTACAGACCGCCGCAGCCGTGCAGCGCAATGATGGTGGGGCTTTCTTTGCCCTTGTCATCGGCTTTAATCCACCAGGCAGTAATGGACAGAGAGCGGCTGCCAGCCTCGTTGCCACTGGGAATGGAAACGATCTCTGCGCGCAGGCGCGGTGTCTTCGTCGGGGCGGCAAACCCCTGTGACGCCAGAAAGAGCAAGCTGAATCCTGTGAGCCAGTGCCGCATCATGTTCGTCCTCCTGTCAGGTGTGGATTAAGGTATGCATTAACCCGTATTGCGCAAACCGGCCGCAATCCCGTTGATCGACAAATGAATCCCGCGTTTTACCCGTTCTTCCAGCGTACGGCCAGCGGCGGAGGCGGCGCGATGGCGCTTGAGCAATTCGACCTGCAAGTGATTGAGCGGATCAAGATAAGCGAAACGGTTCTTGATCGACCGCGCCAGCAGCGGATTGCTGGCCAGCCGGTCGCGCTGCCCGGTAATTCCACTGAGCAAGGCATTGGTGCGCTCATGTTCGTCGACTATGCGCGTGAAGATCAGATTGCGCAACTTGCGGTCGCTGACCAGTCCGGCATAGCGCGAGGCCACTGCCAGATCGGTCTTGGAGAGCACCATATCCATGTTCGACATCAGTGCGGCAAAGAAAGGCCATTCCTTGCACATGGCGCGCAGGGTCGCCATTTTCTTTTTGCTGGCATCACCTTCGGCCAGCCATTCTGAAACGGCGCTGCCGAAACCGTACCAGCCCGGCAGCAGCAAACGACATTGGCCCCATGAAAAGCCCCAGGGAATGGCGCGCAGGTCTTCGATGCGGCGCGTCGATTTGCGCGAGGCCGGGCGCGAACCGATGTTGAGTTCGGCAATTTCGGCAATCGGCGTTGAGGCGAAAAAATATTCGGTGAAGCCCGGGGTGTCGTACACCAGATGACGGTAAGCCTGATAGGCGCGGTCGGACAGATCGGCCATAACGCGTTCGAATTCGGCCAGCTTGCGGGTCTGGGCGGCATCGCTGGCGGGCGGCACCAGACTCGCTTCCAGCGTGGCGGCCACCAGCAGTTCCAGATTGCGCCGGCCGATTTCCGGATTGGAAAATTTGGAGGCGATGATTTCGCCCTGCTCGGTCAGGCGAATCTGGCCATTGACGGTACCGGGTGGCTGCGACAGGATGGCCTGATAGCTTGGTCCGCCGCCGCGACCGACGGTGCCGCCCCGGCCGTGAAACAGGCGCAGCTTGACGCCGATACGGTTAAACAGGGTGACCAGCAAATTTTCTGCCTTGTACAGCTCCCAGTTGGAGGTCAGGAAGCCGCCGTCCTTGTTGGAATCGGAATACCCCAGCATGACTTCCTGCAAACCGCCCTGAGCGGCAATGAGGCGCTCCACCTGCGGCAGAGCCATCCACTGGCCCATGATATCGGCGGCGCAGCGCAGGTCGGGAATAGTTTCGAATAGCGGTATGACCATCAATTCCAGGCCATTGACCGGGTGCAGCAGGCCGGTTTCCTTTTGCAGCAGGATCACTTCCAGCAGATCGGACACGGTTTCGGTATGCGAAATGATGTAGTTGCGAATGGCGCGTGCGCCGTAGCGTTGGCGGATTTCACCGGCTGCGCGCAGGATCGCCAGTTCCGAATCAGTTTGTGCGGAGTAGCTCAGATACGGTGAGAAAAGCGGGCGCGGCAAGGCAATTTCCGTGAGCAGCAAGGCAATTTTGCGTTCTTCCGTCAGCGCCGCGTAATTGGCTTCCACCTGCGCCGAGGCGAACAGCTCGGTCAGAACCTGTTCATGCACATCCGAGGTTTGTCGCATGTCCAGTGTGGCCAGATGGAACCCGAAAATCTCGACGGCGCGCTTGAGTACTGCCAGACGCGGTTTGACCAGCGCCGCGCCATGATGCGCCAGCAGCGAATCGACGATGACTTGCAATTCGGCGCTGAATTCGGCGGGAGAGGCATAGCCGTCGGCAACACCCACTTCGTGGCGCAGGATATTGACTACGCCCAGTGTGCGGGCGGTGGCTGCCAGACGGGCATAGACGCCGATCAGCACGCGCCGGTAGGGTTCGTCGGCGCGGTGGTCGGAGCGATCGGGTGAGGCTGCCGCCAGTGCCTTGAGTGCATCGCTGGCATCGACCATCAGCAAGGAAATCGAGAGTTCCGCGCCCAGCGCATGGACTTCATCCAGATAGAAATCGAAGATGGTGGTCGATTGCTGTTTCAGTGCGTGCTGCATGGTGCCGGCGTTGACGTTGGGGTTGCCGTCACGGTCGCCGCCTATCCAGCTACCCATTTGCAGGAACGGAGGCAATTGCTTGGCTTCGCGTTGACGCGCGCGCGGAAACTGGGCGGCGATTTCGTTTTCGATATCGTCGTACAGCGCCGGCAGTTCGCGCAGGAAGGTGATGCGGTAATACGACAGCGCATTGTCGATCTCATCGGCCACCGTCAGCTTGCTATAGCGCAGCATGCGGGTCTGCCACAGCGTCGCGATGCGAGCGCGCAGCAGTTCGGTGTTGTCGCGCAATTCCTTGGCCGTTAGCGGCTGATCGCGCAGGGCCAGCAGGCGGGCGATTTCGCTTTCGGCGTCGAGGATGCTCTTGCGTTGCACTTCGGTCGGGTGGGCGGTCAGCACAGGGGAAATCAGCGATTCGCTCAAAAATGCGCGTACGGCATTGCCACCGACGCCGGCATCGTCCAGTCGCGCCAGCGCGAACGCGACGCTGCCCGGTTGCGAGGCCGAGCCGGCCAGCAGATGGGCGCGGCGGCGGCGGTTGCGGTGCTGATCTTCGGCAATATTGGCCAGGTGCGAAAAATAGGAAAACGCGCGCACCACCGAATTGGTCTGGTCGCGCGTGAGTTTTTTGAGCAGCTTGTCCAGCTCGGCGGCGGCCTGGGCATCGGCATCGCGGCGGAAACGGACGGCGGTCTGGCGTATCGTTTCGACCACTTCAAAGACGGCGTCGCCTTCCTGTTCACGCAAGACTTCCCCTAGCAGACGTCCCAGCAGCCGGATATCTTCTTTCAGCGGCGCATCTTTGGCGCTGGCCGGTTTGACGGCGGTGCTGGCAGTACGTGGTGGGATTGCTTTACGTGTGGTGCGGGGGGCGGCTGGTTTGGTCGGCATGTCAGATCAAGGTCAAGGAGTGCAGCGGGTTCAATGGGAGATGCGGGGCATCAGGCAGGTGCAGACCCCATGCTAAAATTTGCCGCATTACATAGTGTCTCTGTTGAAGTTCTCTGTAGAAGTTCTCTGTAGAAATTCTCTGTTGCATGCATGCGCAGTGCGATCGCATGATGGCAGTGGCATTACTACGGAGCTTCTTGTCGTTTCATTTTTTTCGGTGCAGATGCTGCGCCGCATATCGAAAGAGTCCGTTTTGAAATTACCGTTTCCTTCCCGCTTGGTCATTGCTTCTCGTGAAAGCCGACTCGCCATGTGGCAGGCCGAACATGTGCAGGCCCGACTCGCTGCATTATATCCGCAGTGCCGCATCGACATTCTCGGAATGACCACGCGTGGCGATCAGATTCTCGACCGCAGCCTGGCGCAAGTCGGCGGCAAGGGTTTGTTCATCAAGGAGCTGGAAGTGGCGATGGCCGAAGGTCGCGCCGATCTGGCAGTGCATTCGCTGAAAGATATGCCGATGGATGTGCCGGACGGATTTTCGCTGGCGGCGGTTCTGGAGCGCGAAGATCCGCGCGATGCTTTCGTGTCCACTCATTACTCCTCGCTGGAAGAGTTGCCGCCCGGCGCGGTGGTCGGCACCAGCAGCCTGCGCCGTCAGGCGCTGATTGCGGCGCGCCATCCGCACTTGAAAATTCACGCGCTGCGCGGCAATCTCGATACGCGCCTGCGCAAGCTGGATCAGGGCGACTACGCCGCCATCATCCTTGCGGCGGCCGGACTGATCCGTCTGGGTGTGCCGCAACGGATACGCGCATTCCTGGCCCCGGAACATCATCTGCCCGCACCGGGACAAGGCGCGATGGCGATCGAAATTCCCGCCGGACGGCATGATCTGGCGCAGATGCTGGCACCGCTCAACCATCACGCAACTGCGCTCACAGTCGATGCCGAGCGCACCGTGTCGCGGGTATTTGGCGGCAGTTGCCAGATACCGCTGGCGGCCTATGCCACGATTGAGGGGGAGGTCATGCGCTTGCGCGCACTGGTCGCCACGCCCGACGGGCTGCGGATTGCCGCCGCCGATGTCTCCGGCCCGGCCGATGCCCCGCAAATAGTGGCCACCGAGGCGATCGCTTCCCTGCAAGCGCAGGATGCCGAAGCTATTTTGGCGGCTTGCCGCGCTGAACCGCTGTGAAGCAAGCGCGTCCATCGTGACGCACTCCGATATAGGCGATGAACGCTTGCCGCTGAGGCCGGTGGTCGTGACCCGGCCGCTGGCGCAAGCGGAGGCGTTTGCTGAACAGGTCAGACTGGCCGGCTATGCGCCGGTCCTGTTCCCCTTGTTGCATATTCTTCCTGCAAGCGATCCCGATGCCTTGCGCGCTGTGCTGGCTGGTGTGGCGGACTACGCGCTGGTCGTGTTTGTCAGCCCGAATGCGGTGGAGGCGGCGTTTCAGGTGCTGCCGGGATGGCCGTCGGATGTTGCTATTGGAATTGTGGGTGAGGGTAGTCGTGCCACTCTTGCCCGGCATGGCGTCCATATCGGCAACACCCGCATTTTTAGTCCGCCGGACGAGGGAAAAAGCGATTCCGAAGAATTATTCAAGTCCCTCGATCTGGTGGCACTGAACGGTCGCCGTGTGCTGATTGTGCGTGGAGAACATGGCCGTGATTTTTTGACGCAGGCTTTGCGCGCTCAGGGCATCGAGGTGGATCACATCAGCGCCTACCGCCGTCTGACAATGCCGCTGGATGCTTCCACCGCATCCCGTTTGCGCGGCTTGCTGGCTCGCGATAGTTGCTGGGTCGTGACCAGTTCGGAGGCGTTGCGTCATTTGCTGGCGCTGGCAGGCACGCTGGGGGATGCGGAAAATGTTGTTAAATTACAACGGAAAATGCTGCTGGTTTCGCACCAGCGTATCGCTGAAACAGCGCATGCGCTGGGATTTCTAAAAGTAAGGCTCACAGGATCAGGGGACGAACGTCTGCTGGCCGCGTTACAATCCGTCTATGAATGAATTGCCCCCATCCCCAGATAACGGCGGTGCCACTAGCCCGCGCGTTTCCTCCCCGTCCTCTGCTATTGCGGCGGCTTCCTCGATACCGTTCGACGGCGGAATCAAAAAACGGCTAAGGCCGATCTATGTATTGTTGCTGTTGCTGATCGTAGCCGCAGCTGCGCAGTGGTGGTTCTCGCATCGCGAAATCAGCAACCTGCGCGGCGAAGTAGCGCGTCGCCTGCAAAGCGGCGATAGCAGTGTGGCTGATTTCGGCAGTATTGCTAAGCAGGCCCAGGAGAGCAGCAAGGAATTGCTGGCCAAGGTGAGTGTGCTGGAAAGCAAGCAGGTTGAATCGCAAAGCCAGCAACTGGCGCTGGAACAGCTGTATCAGGACATGTCCAAGAATCGCGACGAATGGGCCTTGTCCGAAATCGAGGAAGTCCTTTCCACGGCCGGTCAGCAATTGCAATTGGCCGGCAACGTGTCGGGTGCCATCATTGCACTGCAAAACGCCGACCGCACTCTGGCGCGTTCTGATAAACCTCAATTCATCACTATCCGCGGCGCTATTGCGCGTGACCTCGACCGTCTGCGCGCCTTGCCGACACTCGATATCGCCGGCATCGCCGTGCGTCTCGACAGCATCATCGGACAGATCGACAACATGCCTTTGCTGTCGGATGAAAAGCCGGTAGTTATTCCCGACCAGCCGAAAACCCCCTTGCGCGCCTTGCCAGGCAGCGCTGGCCGCAACCGCAGTGCCGTTGCCAAGAGCGATGCACCAGTCGCCAGCGAATTACGCTCCGATTGGCAAGTATCGTTGCAGGATAAGTGGCAAAGCCTGAGTGCAGAATTATGGGCCGATGTCGGGCAGCTGATCCGGGTGCGCCGCGTCGATGCCCCTGATGCCTTGCTGATGTCGCCGACCCAGGCTTTTTATGTCCGCGAAAACCTCAAGCTGCGTTTGCTCAACGCCCGTCTGGCGCTGTTGTCGCGCAATGATTTTGCCTTCCGCGGCGATTTATCTGCGGCCGCTGACAACATCGGGAAATATTTCGACACCCGCGCTCGTCAGACCCAGACCACGCTGGCGCTGCTCAAGCAAGTGCAGAGCAGCAACCTCTCGATTCAAATGCCGACCTTGAGCGATAGTCTCAATGCCGTGCGCAATTACAAGGCGCGTCGCTGACATGCGCTTACTTCTCTGGTTGCTTACCCTGTTTGCGTCCGCCATCGGCCTGGCCATGCTGGCGCGTTTCAATCCCGGCAACGTCGTGTTCTTTTACCCGCCGTACCGGGTCGATCTGTCCTTGAATTTTTTCATGCTGCTGGTGCTCGGTTTGTTTGCGCTGCTGTACGTCTTTGTGCGGGCAGTGCGTATGACGCAAAAATTGCCGGGCCGGGTGATGACTTACCGTCGTCAGAAACGCGAGAACGAGAGCAATCAAGCTCTGCGCGACGCGCTCAAGGCACTGTTTGAAGGGCGCTTTGGACATGCTGAAAAAGCCGCTTCGCGGGCCGCCGAATTTGCCGACAATGTCGGCATCGCCTCGCTGATTGCTGCTCGTGCCGCACATCGTCTGCGTGAGGGTGAGCGCAGCGATGTCTGGCTGGCCAGCATCGAAGCCGATCCAACGATGAAAACAGCGCGGCTGATGACGATGCTTGAGCTGCAAGTGGATGATCACAAGTTCAAGCGGGCATTGGAGACGCTTGAAGAGCTAAGTGCCAACGGGACACGGCACATCCAGGCGCTGCTTTGGGCGCTGAAGGCCAATCAGCAAGCCAAGAACTGGCCTGAAGTGTTGCGACTGGTGCAAACCCTGGACAAGCGCAAGGCGCTGCATCCGGCGCTGTCGAGCCGTCTGCGCGAACTGGCTTACGACACCTTGCTGGCGGATCGCTCGCATGATGACGAGTCTATCCAGCGCTTGTGGGCGTCCGTTCCGCACCCTGACCGCCTGAAGCCTTATGTGGCTATCCGTGGCGCGAGCGCATTCAATGAACGCGGGCTGCATGACAAAGCACGCGGCTTGCTGGAACGCGCTCTGGCTGCCGATTGGGACTCGCGCCTGATCCGGGCCTACCGTGAGATGCCGGCCGAAACCGGTTCCACCGCCTTGCTAAGCCAGATCGAATATTGTGAGCAGTGGCAGAAAAAGCATCCGATCGATGCGGAGCTGGCGCTGACTCTCGGTGTGTTTTGCCTGCACCAAAAATTGTGGGGCAAGGCGCAACGCTATCTGGAGCAGGCACTGTCGGATGCGCACCATCCGCGTACCATCAGCGAAATTCACTTGCGACTGGCTCAACTGCATGAGGCGCTGGATCAACCAGAAAAAGCCAGCGCGCATTACAAGCAATGCGCCGTGGCAACGGTGACCAAATAAGCCCGTCCTTCAACGCCCCCTCGATAAGGGGCGTCTTCCTTTCCGGGCCGGGCTGGTAATCGGTCTGCAAGTTATAATGCCGCGTCTTATTTCCCCGCTCTTTTTTTACCTTAACGAGAACCCGCCATGAGTTTGAAAAACGTCCCCGCCGGTCGCGATTTACCAAATAATGACTTCAACGTGATCATCGAAATTCCGATGAACGCTGATCCGATCAAGTATGAAGTCGACAAGGACACCGGCGCGATTTTCGTTGACCGCTTCATGGGCACGGCGATGCACTATCCGTGCAACTACGGCTACATTCCGCAAACGCTGTCGGAAGATGGCGACCCGGTCGATGTGCTGGTGATCACACCGTTCCCGTTGTTCCCCGGCGTCGTCGTGCGCTGCCGCGCTATCGGCGTGTTGAAAATGACGGACGAATCCGGTATCGACGCCAAGGTGCTGGCTGTCCCAGTCGATAAAGTACTGTCGATTTACTCGCACTGGCAGAAGCCGGAAGACATCAATGAACTGATCCTGCGTCAGATCCAGCATTTCTTTGAGCATTACAAAGATCTGGAAAAAGGCAAATGGGTCAAGATTCAGGGCTGGGAAGGCCTGGAGTCGGCCAAGGCGGAAATGGTTGCCGGCGTCGAAGCCTACAACAAGACGCTGTAAGCTTCTCCCGCACAGAAAAAACGCACCCGCTCCGGCTGGTGCGTTTTTTTATGTCCTTTATTTACCTGCGCGGAACGGTGTGCGCTCGTTCAATTCATCGATGTAATGTTCGATGCCGCCCGCTTCGCGTTCCAGAAAATCCTGCACCGCATTGGCAAAAGACGGTTGCGCCAGCCAGTGCGCCGACCAGGTTTTTTGCGGCAGAAAGCCGCGCGCCATCTTGTGCTCGCCCTGCGCGCCGCCTTCAAAACTGGCGATCTGATTGGCGATGCAGAATTCCAGCGGCTGGTAATAGGCGGTTTCAAAATGCAGGCAGGGCACATGCTCCAGCGCCCCCCAGTAGCGGCCATACAGTGTGGTATCCGTGTACACCAGCAACGATGCGCCGATAGGCTGGCCGTCGCGTTCGGCAAAGACCAGCAGCAGATGCTGCGGCATGGCAGCGCCGATGCGCAGGAAAAAATCCAGATTCAGATAAGGGCTGGAATGGTGGTCGACGTAAGTATGCTGGTAGCAGCGGTTGAAAAAAGCCCAGTCGGCTTCGCTGGCGTCCGCGCCGCGTACCTGCCGCAAGCGCACGCCGGCATCGAGTACCTTGCGCCGTTCGGCGCGGATGTTTTTGCTTTTCTTGCGCTCCAGTGTCGCCAGAAAATCGTCGAAATGGCGATAGCCCTCGTTGCGCCAGTGGAATTGCACGCCGCTGCGTAATAAAAATCCGGCGGATTGCAGTGCTTCGGCCTCGGCTTGCGGCGGGTAGAGGATGTGGGTCGACGAGATACCCGGATTGCGCTGCACGTTCTGTAGCGCCGCGATCAGTGCGGTTTGCGCCTCGGCGTTGCGCGCCAGCAGACGGGAGCCGCTCACCGGAGTGAAGGGAATTGCCGACAACAGTTTCGGATAGTAGGACAGGCCATTGCGTTCATAGGCCTCGGCCCAGGCCCAGTCGAATACATATTCGCCATAGGAATGCGCCTTGACGTACAGCGGCAGCGCCGCTTGCAGTTCCTCATCGCGCCATAGGGTCATGTATTGCGGCTGCCAGCCGCTAGCGGGTGACGCCGACCCGCTTTCATGCAACGCGTGCAGAAAGGCATACGACAGGAAAGGATTATTCTCCCCCTGCGCGGCCAGCAAACCGTCCCAGGCGGATGCACCGACTTCGGCCAGGGAAGAAATAATGCGCGTGCGATAATTCGCGCCGGGGATGGCCGAAGGACGCGCGTCTTCGTCGTTCTCGCCGGCATCGTTTTCAGGTAGTGCGTTTTTGTTCAAGGCATCATTCCATTCAGGTCGCCACAGCTCGCCACGGTTGGCCTTTCCCTGCAAGCAGGGGAGTGGTGCAACAGCATGATACCGACTGGCGCGGATTGATGCCGTGCAAGGACTATTTCAGCTGCTATGATTGGACGCTCAGCCTTATTTGCGGCACTTCTTGCAGCGCTTCCATCTTATCCATCGAGGATTCCATTCCGTATGCCGCACTCTTTTTTTAATTTGTATTCGCATGATTTCGCCCGGCTCAGCGTGGGTGTGCCGCCTTGCCGTGTCGCTGATCCTGCGTATAACGCCAGCGCAACCATTGCCCTGGCGCAACAAGCGGCGCAGCAAGGCGCGGCGCTGATTGCCTTTCCCGAATTGGGTCTCTCGGCGTATACCTGTGAGGATTTGTTCCATCAGCGCACGCTGCTCGATGCCAGCGAAACGGCGCTGGGGACCATCGTGGACGCTTCGCAGTCGCTGCCTATCGTCCTTATTGTGGGCGTACCGCTCAAGGTCGATCACCAGCTGTTCAATTGCGCGGTAGTCATTTGCGGCGGGCGCATTCTCGGCGTCGTCCCCAAAAGTTATTTGCCCAACTACGGCGAATTTTACGAAGCGCGCCAATTCAGTCCGGCCGATGAGGCCGTATCGTCGGAAATCCGCTTGCTGGGCCAGACCGTTCCCTTCGGCGCCGGTTTGCTGTTTGAGGCCGAGAATCTGCCGCTGCTGAAATTTCATGTGGAAATCTGCGAAGACGTCTGGGTGCCGATTCCCCCGTCTTCTTTCGCCGCGCTGGCAGGGGCGACGGTGCTGGTCAATCTGTCGGCGTCGAATGCGACGGTCGGCAAGGCCGGTTATCGCCATCAATTGATCTCCCAGCAGTCGGCACGCTGCCTCTCGGCTTACTTGTACACCTCCGCCGGCCAAGGCGAGTCCACTACTGACATGGCCTGGGATGGACAGGCCATGATTTATGAAAACGGCGAACTACTGGCGCAATCGGAGCGGTTTTCTGATGTTGCCAGCCTCATTTCTGCCGATGTCGATCTGGAACGCCTGTCGCGCGAGCGCATGCGTCAGACCTCGTTCGGACAATCGACGCGCCGGCACCGGGAGGAAGTGTCGGCATTCAGAACCGTGCAATTTACGCTGACTCTGCCGACCGACAAGCCCCTGCGGCTGAATCGCACGGTGGAGCGCTTTCCCTATGTCCCGTCGAATGCGCTCCTGCGCGATCAGCGTTGCGATGAGGTGTATCAGATTCAGGTGCAGGCGCTGGTGCAGCGACTTTCGTCGAGCGGCATTTCCAAGGTAGTTATCGGCGTGTCGGGTGGTCTCGATTCCACCCATGCGCTACTGGTCTGCGCCAAAGCGATGGACCGGCTGCATCTGCCACGAACGAATATCCTGGCCATTACCATGCCCGGTTTTGCCACCAGTGACCGTACCTTGATGCAAGCGCGGCAGTTGATGGCCGCGGTCGGTTGCACCGCTTCCGAAATTGATATCCGTCCCAGCTGCGAGCAAATGCTGAAAGATCTCGGCCATCCTTATGCGGACGGTGTTTTGCAATTCGATGTGACGTTTGAAAATGTGCAGGCGGGCGAACGGACTAATCATCTGTTCCGTTATGCCAATTTTCACCACGGCATTGTCATCGGCACCGGCGACCTGAGCGAACTCGCGCTGGGTTGGTGTACCTATGGCGTGGGCGACCACATGTCGCATTACAACGTCAACGCCAGCGTCCCCAAGACCCTGATTACGCATCTGGTGCGCTGGGTGGCGGAAACCGGTCAATTGCCGGGAGCGGGTTCCGAGGTGCTGCTGGCCGTGCTGGATACGCCTATCAGCCCCGAGCTGGTGCCTGGGGCCTTAGTTGGAATATCGGATGGCGCATCGGACGCCGCACCGGCGCAAATCACTGAAAGCGTGATCGGGCCTTACGAGTTGCAGGATTTCAATCTGTATTACCTGCTGCGCTTCGGTTTCACGCCGAAGAAAGTCGCCTTCCTCGCGCATAGTGCCTGGCACGACAGTGAGCAGGGCGCGTGGCCGGAAGGGCTGCACGTATTGCGCAATCAATACACGCTCAAACAGATCAAGACTAACCTCGGCATCTTCGTCGATCGCTTTTTCCGCACCAGCCAGTTCAAACGCAGCTGCGTGCCGAATTCACCGAAAGTGGGTTCCGGCGGATCGTTGTCTCCGCGCGGGGACTGGCGCGCACCCAGCGATTCGGAAGCCGTGGTGTGGCTCAGTAATCTGCAGCAAATACCGGAAGAATAAGCAGTCCGAGTTCTGATCGGCAAAAAGCCCCGCCACCGAACGGTGATGGGGCTTCGTTTTTTGGGGCCTGTTTCTACGTTGTCCCCGGAGCTGCCTGCCTGCTTATTCCTTAGGAAAATCAGCCCCGAGGCTGACATCGCGCCACGCTTCGATTTGTTCCAGACCGGTTTTGAGTTTCTTGCTGACCGCATCCACGCCAAAGGCGCCGAGTACCAAATGATGCGGTGGGTTTTTTGTTTCCGTGACCAGAATCATCGCTGCCGCTGCGCGTTGTGGATCACCGGGTTGCTTGCCACTGTAAGCGGCGGTGCCCTTCAGCCGCGCACCCGCAGTTTCAGCGTAATCGGCGATCAAACTGGTTGTCTGTTTTAAAGAACGACCGGCCCAATCGGTGCGGAATGGCCCTGGCTCAATACAGGTGACGTGAATGCCGAGCGGAGCTACCTCTGCCGACAAAGCATCTGAGAAACCTTCGACCGCATGCTTGCTGGCAGCGTAGTAACCGGAGCCGGGAAAGCCGACTTTGCCGGCCACGGAAGTGATATTCAGAATATGACCTTTATGCCGCGCCCGCATGCCGGGCAGAACGGCGCGGGTCATGTCAAACAAGCCGAATACATTGGCATCGAACTGCGCGCGAATTTCTGCTTCCTCGCCTTCCTCAACCGAGGAGAGATAGCCATAGCCGGCGTTATTGACCAGTACGTCAATCGCGCCAAAATGATCTTGCGCAGCTTTCACTGCGGCTTTGATCTGCGCCGAATCGGTCACATCCAGCGCGAGCGCCAAAGCACGACCATCCGTGCCTGAAGCCAAATCAGCGACGCGAGCCTGATCGCGTGCGGTCACCACCACGCGCCATCCGCGTGCAATAACCTGTAAAGCCAATTCACGACCGAAGCCGGTTGAACAACCTGTGATGAACCAAACGGGGGTATCTGATGCGGAGATTTTTGACGTCATTTGAAGCCTTTCGACATTAGCGTTGCAAGTGAACCAACTATACGGCATCGCAGCAATGTCGGTTGGCAGGCAGCGAAATGTCTATGACAGGAAGCCTGGCGAGGCGTCAGCGACGCGAGGAATCGACCGCTCGTCTCACTTGTTCAGCCGTTCTTAAGTTCAGCCGTTCTTAATATTCCACCATCGCATGTTCCTTGACATGCAGTGTCCTCAATTCAGAGGGAGTGCCTGAGCGGGGAGAGGATTTTGTTTTTCCGGGTGAGAGTGGCGCTGTTTTTGCCTGTTGATGAGCTAACTTGAACACGGTCAGCGCATCCACCACTTCTTCGGTTTTTTCCAGCAAGGTGCCTGCCGCAGCGGCAGCTTGTTCCACCAGCGCAGCATTTTGCTGCGTCACGTCGTCCATCTGCGTAACGGCGTCGTTGACCTGCGAAATGCCCATGCTCTGTTCTTGTGAGGCAGCGGCGATGTCATTCATGATGCTGCTCACGCCTTGCACCGATTGGATGATTTCCTGCATGGTCACACCCGCGTTTTCAGCCAGCGTCATGCCTTCACCGACTTTTTCTACCGAAGCGGAAATCAGTTTTTTAATATCATTTGCCGCCGCTGCGCTGCGTTGCGCCAGACTTCTGACTTCCGACGCCACCACGGCAAAGCCGCGGCCTTGTTCTCCTGCGCGTGCGGCTTCGACCGCGGCATTGAGCGCCAAAATATTGGTCTGGAAGGCGATGCCATCAATCAGGCTGATGATTTCCACGATTTTTTTGGAGTAGACGCTGATTTCGCTCATGGTCGTCACGACGCTGGCGACGATCTCGCCGCCCTTGCCCGCGACCACGGATGCGCCGCCTGCCATCTTGTTGGCTTCCGCTGCGTTGTGCGTATTTTGCTGCACGGTAGAGGCCAGTTCTTCCATGCTCGATGCGGTTTCTTCCAGTGCAGATGCCTGTGATTCGGTTCTGCCTGAGAGGTCCATATTGCCGGTGGCAATCTCGCCGGTGGCGATCTGGATCTGGCTGAAATTGCTGCGAATGTCGCCAATGACCGAATGCAGGTTGACCCGCAACTGACGCAATGAAGCGAATAATTTGCCCATGTCGTCATTGCTGCCGACCACAATATCTTGCGTCAGGTCGCCGCCGGCCATGGTCTGACTGGCTGATATCGCACCCTTGAGCGGAGTAATGAGTTTGGTGTAGAGCGTGTACCAGAAATACAGGGCGCTGATGACCGCAACCCCGGAGAGGATAGACAGCGCGCTTTGTCCGAAAATTTGAGACAGGCTGTCAGGCTGAATGTTTTCCAGCGTCAGCAGCAGCAGTGCCGCAATCAGAAAGCTCAGGTTCCAGCCTACGCGCTGCTCCAGCGAAATATCTTTGAGCGAGGCGAGTCTGGCCAACAGACCTGTGCGTACGCCAACACCTTGCCGGATAGCGATTTTGTTGGGATTGCCTTCTTTGATCTCGCGGTAGAGCTTGCTTGCTGCATCGACTTGCTCACGGCTCGGTTTGGTGCGCACGGACATATAGCCGACAGGACTTCCGTTTTCGATCACGGGCGTCACATTGGCCAGCACCCAGTAATAGTCGCCATTTTTGCAGCGGTTTTTTACCATGCCGGTCCAGGACTGCCCATTTTTGATGGTCGCCCAAAAATCTGCGAACGCTTCTACCGGCATATCGGGGTGACGCAGGATGTTTTGCGGTGCGCCTATTAATTCCTGGCGTGTAAATCCACTGACTTCAACGAAGTAAGCATTTGCATAGGTAATGTTTCCTTGCAAATCAGTAGTCGACACAATGGTGTGGGTGTCGCTGAGCAGATATTCGTTCTGCGTGATGGGCGTGTTCAGGCGCATTTTATTCCTTCAGTTTCTGGTGGTGTTTTGAAGGGAAGCGTTTTCCATCCTTGCAAAGGCAAGATCCCGCTTTTGGGATGGCAATCAAGCCGGTGTTGCGAGAGATCAGTGCATTAAATTGACTAATGCAACTAATGCCGCTAACGATTTTTAGTCTCGATCCAATTTTTTTATTGGAAAAGATACAGGCTACCATTTTTAATTAACTATTAATGTATTTTATGAATTTTATAAAAAAGATGGATACAGAGATTGCCTTTATTTGAATATTTCATGAGGTATTATCGAAAGATGCTGTGATATAGTCATCATACCAGTTGGATAAAAATGGACTGGCGACAATAATCATAAAAAAACAGCGGTTGACGCAATCCGGCCAAAGTAGTCGGTGAAGCGGTCAATAAGAACGGGTGTCTGCCGCGCCATATCACTTCAGGAGACAGCATGAGTGTGCAAAATAAAGCCGTAGAAAAAGCGGTAATCCGAAAGGTATCGTTACGACTGGTTCCCTTCATCGCCTTAATGTTTTTCATCAATTTTCTTGACCGGACCGCCATCTCCTTCGCCGGACCGAATGGGCTAAGCAAGGATCTCGGCCTGACTGCCGCGCAGTTCGGTTTTGCTGCCGGGGTCTTTTTTATCGGCTATATCCTGCTGGAAATACCCAGCAATCTCGCCCTCTACCGCTTCGGCGCGCGACGCTGGCTGGCCCGCATCATGGTGACCTGGGGCGTCGTGGCACTGCTCTTCACTTGGGTCAGCAGCATTCCCGGCTTGTATGCGCTGCGCTTTTTCCTGGGCGTGGCAGAGGCGGGATTTTTCCCCGGCGCGATTCTGTTCCTGAGCATGTGGGTGCCGAGCCGCCATCGCAGCCATATCTTGGCGCTGTTCTATCTGGCGCAGCCGCTGACCATCGTCATTGGCGCGCCAGTCGCCGCATTGCTGATTCAGGCTAACGGCACATTCGGACTGGAAGGCTGGCGTCTGATGTTCGGCGGCGTAGCAATTCCCGCCATTGTGGTCGGCATCATCGCCTGGTTTTATTTGTCCGACAGTCCGGCGCAAGCGAACTGGCTGACACGCGAAGAAAAATCCTGGCTGATCTCCGAGCTGGATCGCGAAGAGCAGGCAAAAACCAAGGAGCGTCCGGCCCGCGTTGGCGAAGCGTTTTGTAATCCGCGCGTGTGGCAATTGTCCTTGGTGTATTTCGGTTTGATTTACGGCTTGTATGCGCTGGCGTTTTTCCTGCCGACCATCATCGGCGGCTTTGAAGTGCAGTTCGGCAGCAAATTCAGCGTGTTCCAGAAAGGCTTGATTACGGCCATACCGTATCTGCCTGCCGGTCTTGCCCTGTATTTGTGGAGCCGCGACGCCACTAAACGCGGCGTGCGTTCGTGGCATGTCGGCGTGCCTGCGCTGATCGGTGCTGCCAGCATCCCGCTGGCCCTGTACATGAACTCGCCTGCCGCCAGTATCCTCGTCATCACGGTGACGGCCTGCGCCATCTTTTCGGCCTTGCCGACTTTCTGGTCGATTCCCTCGCGCTTTCTGTCCGGCGCGGCAGCCGCAGCAGGGATTGCCCTGATCAATACGATAGGCAACGCCGCCGGTTTCATCGCGCCATTCGTCACCGGCGCTGTAAAAGATGCGACCGGCTCGTTTCAGGCACCGATGTTCATCGTCGGCGCTTTCATGCTGCTGTCGGCCATCATCATTTTTAGTATCGGAAGCAGCAGCAAAGTGGCGGAGAGCGAAAGCGCTTTGCCAGCCGATGCGCTGAGTACCGCTTCAGTCAGCTAAGCAGTCAGCCAAGCAGAGCGGCTCGCCGCCTGCAAAGGGCGAGTCGTACCCCAAGCCTATGTTTAACAAATCACGACCGTTTTAATGGAGAGTTCTCATGAATGAAAAAATTGCCCTGTTCGGCGCCGGTGGAAAAATGGGCGTGCGCCTGTCGAAGAATTTGCAAAAATCCGATTACCGCGTCGCTCACGTCGAAGTCGGCGCAGCCGGTCAGCAACGCCTGAAAGACGAACTCGGCATTGAGTGCGTGAGCGTCGATGCCGCGCTGGACAATGCCGATGTAGTCATCCTGGCTGTGCCGGACACCCTGATCGGCAAGATCGCCGCCGAAATCGCCCCCAAGTTGCGCGCCGGCACCATGCTCATGACGCTGGACGCCGCCGCGCCTTTTGCCGGTCATCTCCCGGACCGGGCAGACCTGACCTATTTCGTGGCGCATCCCTGCCATCCCTTGATTTATAACGACGAGACCACGGAAGAAGCGCGGCGCGATTATTTTGGCGGTGCCGCGGCCAAGCAATCGATTACCAGCGCCCTGATGCAAGGCCCGGAATCGGCCTTCGATCTCGGTGAAGATGTGGCCAAAGTCATTTATGCCCCCATACTGCGCTCTTACCGCCTGACCGTGGACCAGATGGCCTTGCTGGAACCGGGCTTGTCGGAAACCGTGTGCGCGACGCTGTTGGCCGTCATGCGCGAAGCGATGGACGAAACCGTCCGGCGCGGCGTACCGAAAGAAGCGGCACGCGACTTTCTGCTCGGCCACATGAACATTCTGGGCGCAGTGATTTTCAATGAAATCCCCGGCGCGTTTTCAGATGCCTGCAACAAAGCGATCCAATTCGGCAAGCCGCGACTGATGCGCGACGACTGGATCAAAGTGTTCGACCGCGAAGAAATCGCCGAAAGCATCCGCCGTATCACCTGAGGAAACCAACCGTGAGCGAACGCATATACGCCAGTTATTGGATGGAAACCGGCGACGACCCGACCCGCGCGGCCGAAGTTATTGCCGGCGAACAGTCGAGCGGTACTTTCGTGGCCTTGCCGACCGAAACGCCGGAACTGAAAGCGCGTTCCGGCGCCCGCGTCGAACGGCTGGAGATACTCGATGCCAGCAGCACTCCCAGCTTGCCGGGGGGGATGGCGTCCAAGGTTTACACCCGCTGCAATATGGAAATTTCCTGGCCGTTGGAGAATATCGGCCCGTCCTTGCCCAATCTGATGTCGACGATTGCCGGCAATTTGTTCGAATTGCGGCAGGTCTCCGGTTTGCGTCTGACCGGGCTGCGGCTGCCGTCGGCGTTTGCTACCGCATATCCCGGACCAGCCTTCGGTATCGCCGGCACCCGCCGTCTGACCGGCGTGGCGCAGGGGCCGCTGATTGGCACCATCATCAAGCCCAGCATCGGCTTGTCGGTGGAGGAAACCGTGCAGCAGGTGCGCGAACTGGTGCAGGGTGGAGTCGATTTCATCAAGGACGATGAATTGCAGGCCGACGGCACCCAGTGTCCGTTCGACCAGCGTGTGCGCGGCGTCATGCGCGTCATTAACGAGCATGCGCAGCGCACCGGCAAAAAAGTCATGGTGGCCTTCAATCTGACCGGCGATCTGGATCAGATGCGACGGCGGCATGATCTGGTGCTGGCGGAGGGCGGCACTTGCGTCATGGCCAATCTGAATGCGATCGGTCTGGTCGGTCTGCTGGAGTTGCGTCGTCATGCGCAATTGCCGATTCATGCGCATCGCGCCGGTTGGGGCTATCTCTCGCGTTGTCCGCAACTGGGTTGGGACTACGCGCCGTGGCAGGCCATCTGGCGACTGGCCGGGGCCGACCATATGCACGTCAATGGCTTGCGCAATAAATTCAGCGAACCGGACGATAGCGTGATCGCTGCTGCGCGCGCCGTACTGACGCCGGTGATGCCGCAAGCCGCGATGGAGGCCATGCCGGTATTCAGTTCGGGGCAGACCGGTTTGCAGGCCGCCGATACCTACCGCGCTATTGCTTGCACCGATCTGATTCACACGGCGGGCGGCGGCATTTTCGGCCATCCGCAAGGGGTGGCTGCCGGTGTCAGTGCTTTGCGCGAAGCCTGGGTTGCCGCAGTCGAAGGCATCCCTCTGGAACAGCACGCGCAAACGCATCCTGCTTTGCGCGCCGCACTGGGATTTTGGTAAGGGCCGGTCTGCCCACCCCGGCGGTCAGTGAAGTCGGGCGTGGTACAGTCCCGGCTTCACTTATCCCCGTTACCAGAATGAAGCCATGAGCGAAATTATTCCGCGTCGCAAGCTCTATCAGGAAGTGCTGGATCGCCTGATGGAGCGCATCCGTTCAGGACAAATTCCGCCCGGCGCGCAACTGCCGTCCGAGCGTGAACTGATGGAACTGTACGGCGTGGGTCGCCCGGCGGTGCGCGAAGCCTTGCAGGCAATGGAGCGTTCCGGTTTCGTGGAAATCGTCCACGGCGAACGGGCGCGGGTGATTGAACCGACCGCCGACCGCCTGATCGCCCAGATTGCCAGCGGTGCCATGCACATCTTGCGCACGCAGCCGGACATGCTGCGGCATTTGAAAGAAGCGCGGGTCTTTCTGGAAACCAGTACGGCGCGCATGGCGGCCGAGCGCGCCACGCAAGAGCAGATCGCCCGTTTGCGCGAGAGCATCGCGCAACATCGGGCATCGATGGTCAACCTCGAAGAATTCATCGAACGCGACATGGCCTTCCATCGTGAAATCGCCGATATCAGCGGCAATCCCATTTTTCCTTCCATCGTTGAATCGATGTTCCGCTGGGCCAGTGAGTATTACCAAACGCTGGTGCGCGCACCGGGCGCGGAAGAACTGACACTGGCCGAACATCAGCGCATCGTCGATGCGATTGCTCTGCATGATGCTGATGCAGCGGCGGAAGCGATGCGGAGCCATCTGCTGCGGGCGAACGAACTTTACGGGCAATTGAGCGTACATTGAGTGCAATGGCCTCTGGATGAGCGGAGATGCCGGGAATACTTTTCTCTTTGGCGAGGGCAATTCTGACGTTGTAGGGCAATGCGCTCTACAATAGGCCTTATTGTTACAAACTGATCCACGATTAACCCTATCGCTGTTGCAACCCGTCCTTCAGGAGCCCCTCATGAAACAAATCATCGCCATCATCAAACCCTTTAAGCTGGACGAAGTACGGGAAGCGCTGAGTGAAGTCGGCGTCTCCGGCCTGACCGTGACCGACGTTAAGGGGTTCGGCCGTCAGAAAGGCCATACCGAGTTGTATCGCGGCGCAGAGTATGTGGTCGATTTCTTGCCTAAGATCAAGATTGAAGTCGTGCTCGATGATGCGGTCGCCAGTGCCGCAGTAGACGCGATCATCAAGGCCGCGCATACCGGCAAGATCGGCGACGGCAAGATTTTTGTGCTGGATGTCGAGCAGGTCATTCGGATTCGTACCGGCGAAACTGGTACGGCGGCAGTCTAGACAGAAATTTTCTCCGTCGCGCTCAGGCGGCGGAGGTTCCCGACTTCAGTAGCACCACCAGCGCGCCCGAGCCACCATCGGCGGCGCGCGCCTGGCAGAATGCCATCACTTCTTCTTTTTGTGCCAGCCAGTTGCGCACCTTTTCTTTCAGAACCGGTTCGCGGTTGACCGAACCCAATCCCTTGCCGTGAATCACGCGCACGCAGCGCAGGCCGCCTTGTCGCGCCTGACGCAGAAACTCGCCCAAAGAATCACGCGCTTCTTCGCGGCGCATGCCATGCAGATCGAGCTGCGCCTGAATTGTCCAGTGGCCGCGCCGCAGTTTGCGCACCACTTCCAGACTCACGCCGTTGCGGGCGAAACTGAGCGAGGCATCGCTTTCAATGAGAGTTTCGGCGGTGAAATCGTCGGAAATCGACTCCATCAGCGCCGCTTGCTCATCGGCCAGATGGTGGCGGGCAATCGGCAGCGGACGGGCTGGCACAGGAGGCAGCTTGCCGTTGCCGGGCAGGGGCGCGACGATGCCGATGCTGCTGCGGAATAAATCCGCTTCCACACGCAATTGTTCTTGCTGGATGAGCCGCAGCGCTTCCGCTTCCCGACGTGTCTTTTCCTGCGCTTGCAAATCGCGGCGCAGGGATTTCAGATCGGTAAAATCCTTGATGGATGCGGGCATGGCGAAGTCGCTCCGGGGGGGTGCTGGCTTTGCAGACGCTGTATGTTGAGTTTGTGCTCAGGAGGCGTCTGCTGGCGCTTATTCCAGACTTTCCAGATAACGCTGCGCATCGAGCGCCGCCATGCAGCCGGTACCGGCACTGGTGATCGCCTGGCGGTAAATATGATCCTGCACGTCGCCGGCAGCAAACACGCCGGGGACGCTGGTGGCCGTCGCATTGCCTTCGGTACCGGCCTTGGTTTTCAGATAGCCGTTAGTCATTTCCAGCTGGCCATCGAAGATGCCGGTGTTGGGCTTGTGACCAATCGCCACGAACAGACCGTGTACCGGGAGGGTGAGGTGCGCGCCGTCGAGTTCGGACTTGATCGTGATGCCAGTCACTCCGCTTTCGTCGCCGACGACTTCTGCCAGCGTGCTATGCCATTTGACCTCGATTTTGCCTTCGGTCACCTTGTGCATGAGGCGGTCGATCAGAATCGGCTCGGCGCGGAATTTGTCGCGACGATGGATGATCGTCACTTTGCTGGCGATATTGGACAAATACAGCGCTTCTTCCACTGCCGTATTGCCGCCGCCGATGACCGCCACTTCGCGGCCGCGATAGAAAAATCCGTCGCAAGTCGCGCAAGCCGACACGCCTTTACCCATGAAGGCCTGTTCGGACTCCAGACCCAGATACTGGGCCGACGCGCCGGTCGCGATGATCAGCGCATCACAGGTGTATTCGCCCTGATCGCCGATCAGACGGATCGGCTTTTCGCTCAGCAGGGTGGTGTGGATGTGGTCGAAAATGATTTCGGTATTGAATTTTTCCGCATGCTGCAACAGGCGCTGCATCAGTTCCGGGCCTTGCACGCCGAGCGGATCGCCGGGCCAGTTTTCCACATCGGTGGTGGTCATCAGCTGGCCGCCTTGCTCCACACCGGTGATCAGCACCGGATTCAGATTGGCGCGCGCGGCATAGACGGCGGCGCTGTAACCGGCGGGGCCGGAGCCAAGGATGAGTACTTTAGCGTGTTTGGTCGTGGTCATAGGGTGCTCTTCGGGTCTGGATAAGTCTCAATCTGGATAAGTCTCAAATGAGTCCGCATTGCGCTTGGTATGGACCAAACCCGGGCCATGTGCGCCGGGCAGGCTGATATTGCACTGCGGAAGTGGGCAAATTATAGACTAATGCCTCGCCTTGCCCGATGGATTGTCGCTATCTGATAGTTAGGCTTACTCTTCCGTCCCGCAGCATGGATTGGGGCGTTCCGGGCAATCGCCGTTACAATGACGAACTGAGTAATGCACTAAGTAATGCACTAAGCAACGCACTGAATAAGGCACTGCGGATTGACAGGTGGCGATGCACTGCTGCGCGGGCAGTTCGGGACGTTCCCGTTACGCCCTGGCATTCCGCACTATCCCGCATCATTCCCGCACCACTTTAGCCACGGATTTATGAGCAAAGCATCCCAGTCCTATACCCGCAACGCCAAGCCCGAAGCGGCCCCCATGCCCAGCTGGCTGGTGCGCCTGTTGTACGAAGCACGCTGGCTGGCTCTGGGCGCACTGACTTTTTACCTGATCATTATTCTGCTCAGCTATTCCAAAAGCGATCCTAGCTGGTCGTATGCGGCCACTGTGCCGCATCTGCATAACTGGGGCGGGCGCATAGGCGCATGGGTGGCAGACCTGTTGCTTTACATCTTCGGTTTATCGGCATGGTGGTGGTGCGTCTTGCTGGGACGTCTGCTGTGGCTGGACTACCGCAAGCTCTCGGTGCGTTTCCTGGTGGAAAGCAAAAAACCGGTAATTCATCCTCTGGAAGCCGTTGCCCGGCTGGCCGGCTTCGTTTTTCTGGTCGCCAGCAGCGTAGGTATCGAATACATGCGCCTGTACAGCCTGAAAACGGCCTTGCCGCGCCCTCCCGGCGGCGTGCTGGGTCAGCTGATCGGCGGTAGCGCGCAGACGGGACTGGGTTTTACAGGGGCAACGCTGGTATTGCTGTTGCTGTTCGGCATGGGATTCAGCCTGTTTTTTCATGTTTCCTGGCTGACGGTCGTCGAGCGTATCGGTGCCGGGCTGGAAAATACACTGTTGTGGGCCAAAAATTTCCTGTCGGCATGGGAAGACCGCAAACTGGGCCATGTTGCCGCCGTCAAGCGCGAAGAGGTTCTGGTGCATGAACGCGCCGCAAAGGAAAACGCGCAGCCGGTACGGATTGAACCGCAAGTCATCTCGGTACCGAAATCCGAGCGCATCGAAAAGGAAAAGCAGAGTACTTTGTTCCATGACGACGACGACGGTAGCTTGCCGCCGCTGTCCCTGCTGGACGAAGCGCCGCCGGTGCAGCAGACCGTCAGCGTGGAGACGATGGAATTCAACAGCCGGCTGATTGAAAAGAAATTGTCCGATTTCGGCGTGGTGGTCAAGGTCATCGCGGCCTATCCTGGCCCGGTCATCACGCGCTATGAAATTGAACCGGCAACCGGCGTCAAGGGCAGCCAGATCGTCGGTCTGGCGCGCGATCTGGCGCGTTCCTTGTCGCTGACCTCGATTCGGGTGGTGGAAGTAATCCCCGGCAAAAATTACATGGGACTGGAACTGCCGAACCCGAAACGGCAGATCGTGCGGCTGACCGAAATTCTCAGCTCCAAGGTCTATCACGACGGCGTTTCCAACCTGACGATTGCGCTGGGCAAGGACATCGGCGGCAATCCTATCGTGGCCGATCTGGCCAAAATGCCCCATTTGCTGGTGGCTGGCACCACCGGTTCGGGTAAATCGGTCGGTATTAATGCCACCATCCTGTCGCTGCTGTACAAAGCCACGCCCAAGCAGGTGCGGCTGATTCTGATCGATCCGAAGATGCTGGAACTGTCGATCTACGAAGGCATTCCCCATTTGCTGGCACCGGTGGTGACCGACATGAGTCAGGCCGGACACGCGCTGAACTGGGCGGTGGCTGAAATGGAACGCCGCTACAAGCGCATGTCCAAGCTGGGCGTGCGCAATCTGGCCGGCTACAACCAGAAAATTATCGACGCCGACAAGCGCGGCGAGAAAATCCCCAATCCGTTCAGCCTGACCCCGGATGCCCCGGAGCCGCTGGAACAGCTGGAAACCATCGTCATCATCATCGACGAGTTGGCCGATCTGATGATGGTAGTCGGCAAAAAGGTGGAAGAACTGATCGCCCGTATCGCCCAAAAGGCGCGTGCTGCGGGTATCCATCTGATTCTGGCGACGCAGCGGCCTTCGGTCGATGTGATTACCGGTCTGATCAAGGCCAATATCCCGACCCGCATCGCGTTCCAGGTCAGCAGCAAGATCGATTCCCGCACCATTCTCGACCAGATGGGCGCGGAAGCGCTGCTCGGCATGGGCGATATGCTGTACATGCCGCCCGGCACCGGCCTGCCGATACGGGTGCATGGCGCTTTCGTTTCCGATGAGGAGGTGCATAGGGTCGTCGATTATCTGAAGGCGCAAGGCGAACCGAACTACATCGAAGGCATTCTGGAAGGCGGCGTGATGGACGACGCCGACGGTGCTGTCGGTGGCGGTGCCTCAGCCGGCGGCGAGGCTGACGAACTGTACGATCAGGCGGTAGCCGTGGTGCTCAAAAACCGCCGTCCTTCGATTTCGCTGGTGCAGCGCCACTTGCGCATCGGCTACAACCGGGCGGCGCGTCTGCTGGAACAAATGGAACAAAGCGGTCTGGTGTCGGCCATGCAGTCGAACGGTAATCGCGACATTCTGGTGCCGGTCGGTGCCGCCAACAATGAAGAGTAAGGCAATGAAAAAGCAAGCTATGAGAACGCAAGCAATGAGAACGCAAGCAATGAGAAAGCAAACCATGTCATCCCATCCCTTCCTGCAACGACCAGCCCACCTGCTCGGCGCTGCCGCACTGACGCTGGCGCTGCTGCCGACACTGGCAATGGCCAGCGCGCTGGAGCAATTCAAGAGTTTTACCACTACCACCCAGTCGGCCAAGGGCGAGTTCAGCCAGCGGTTGGTCAAGACTGAAAGCGGCAAGGCCAAGGTGTCGAGCGCATCGACCGGCACCTTCGTTTTTGCCCGTCCCGGCAAATTCATCTGGACCTATCAAAAGCCCTACGACCAGTTGCTGCAAGCCGATGGCGAGAAGCTCTACATCTACGACAAGGATCTGAATCAGGTCACGACCAAGAAACTGGACAACGCGCTCGGTTCGTCACCGGCGGCGATCCTGTTCGGCAGCAACGATCTGGAAAAGAATTTCACGCTGAAGGAAGGGGCATCCAAGGACGGACTGGAATGGCTGCAAGCCACGCCCAAGACCAAGGACACGACCTTCGACAGCATCTCCATCGGTTTGCGCAACGGCTTGCCGGAAGCGATGGAGCTGCACGATTCCTTCGGTCAGGTAACGCTGCTCACCTTAAGCCATTTTGAAAAAAATCCCGCGCTCAATGCGACGACTTTCCGCTTTGTCGTGCCCAAGGGCGCGGACGTGTTCAATAACTGATTCAGGCTATCTCTTGGGGGCGCATCTGCTCAAGCCGCGCGAGTGTAGTGAGGTGATAGCAAGACCCTCTCAGGTCAGCGCAGTGGTTTCTTCTACATTCTTCAGCATGCCTATCTTGTTTTGCACCGTGCGCCACTTTTCGTGATCCGGTAAAGGGGCGTGTGCTTGTGTGAGCGGCTTCCAGTCAGGATGTCTGGCCAGCGTGGCGTTGATCGCAGTGAAATGGCGCTGTTGCTCCGGCAAGTCGATATCGTGATAAATCGCGCCCACCGGACATTCCGGCACGCACATCGAGCAGTCGATGCAGGTCGTCGGGTCAATCACCATGAAATTCGGGCCTTCGATGAAGCAGTCCATCGGGCAGACGCTGACGCAATCGGTGTATTTGCAAGCGATGCAGGAATCGGTGACGACAAAGGTCATGGAAAGAAACGCCGTCAGGCGTGAAGTGGATGAGGAGAGCCGGAATGCCGTTGCCGCCAGCCAGTCACAGACCGGCAGGATTCTAGCGCACTCCCGGCATACGCGCAGAGCCACCCTCCCGGTATCGGTTAGACTAGCAGTCCATTTCTCTTCCCCCTTTCCCTCTGCATGAATTCCGCGCCGTTAGCCGAACGTCTCCGACCTCGCACCCTTGACGATGTCATTGGACAGCAACATCTGCTCAGCGCAGGTAAACCGCTGCGCGTGGCGTTTGAATCCGGCGAGCCGCATTCGATGATCCTGTGGGGTCCGCCGGGAGTGGGCAAGACCACGCTGGCGCGGCTGATGGCGGATAGTTTCAATGCCGAATTCATTGCCTTGTCGGCAGTGCTGTCGGGCGTCAAGGATATTCGCGAAGCGGTGGAACGGGCGCAGGTCATCAAGGCCAATTCGGGGCGTCGCACTATTCTGTTTGTCGATGAAGTGCATCGCTTCAACAAGAGCCAGCAGGATGCCTTCCTGCCGCACGTTGAAAGCGGCTTGTTCACCTTCATCGGCGCGACCACTGAAAACCCCTCGTTTGAAGTCAACGGCGCCTTGCTGTCGCGGGCGGCGGTGTACGTGCTCAAGTCCCTGACCGACGAGGATCTGAGCCAGCTCATCGACCGCGCTGCCAGTGCTGAATTGGGCGGACTGAGCTTCGACGGGGACGCCAAAGCCAGTCTGATCGCCAGCGCCGATGGTGACGGTCGCAAACTGCTCAATAATCTGGAAATCGTGGCCCGTGCCGCTAGTGCCAAACAACAGACGCAGGTCGATGCCGCTTTGCTGATCGAATGTCTGGGCGATACCTTGCGTCGTTTCGACAAAGGCGGCGATGCGTTTTACGACCAGATCTCGGCTCTGCACAAATCGGTGCGCGGTTCCAGTCCGGACGGCGCGCTGTACTGGCTTACCCGCATGCTGGACGGCGGCGTTGATGCGCGTTATCTGGCGCGTCGCATCGTGCGCATGGCGTGGGAAGACATTGGCCTGGCCGACCCGCGCGCGATGCAGATCGCCAACGACGCCGCCGCCACCTATGAACGCTTAGGCTCGCCCGAAGGCGAACTGGCGCTGGCGCAGGCGGTAATTTATCTGGCGATTGCCGCCAAGAGCAACGCCGGCTATATGGCGTATAACGCGGCACGGGCCTTCGTCGCCAAGGACAAATCGCGCGGTGTGCCGGAACATCTGCGCAATGCGCCGACCAAGCTGATGAAGGAACTGGGCTACGGCAAGTTGTACCGCTACGCCCACGACGAGCCGGAGGCTTACGCCGCCGGGGAAACCTATTTGCCCGAAGGCATGGCGGAGCCGCACTGGTATCGCCCTGTACCGCGTGGTCTGGAAGCCAAAATCGCTGAAAAAATGGCGCATTTGCGCTGGCTCGACGAAGAAGCGGGCAAGGCTTGAGTTCTCAGTCGGCTTCGCTTGTTACAATACCGCCTTTGCACAGCGCCATTTCCTGAGCGGTGCTCCCTGCCGTTATTGGCCCCTTTTTCCTTTTTTATTCCTATTCCATGATCGATATCCAACTATTGCGCAAAGACATCGCCGGCGTCGCTGAGCGGCTGGCCGCACGTAAATTTATTCTCGATGTCGATGCGTTCAACGCCATGGAAGGCGAACGCAAGCAAATCCAGACCCGTACCGAAGAATTACAGGGCAAGCGCAATGCGCTGTCCAAGCAGATCGGCATGCTCAAAGGGCAGGGCAAGGATGCGGCGGAGCCGATGGCGGAAGCCAACGGTGTCAACGATGAGCTGAAAACCTCCTCGCTGCGGCTGGATCAGTTGCAGCTGCAACTCTCCGATTTTTTGCTGACGCTGCCGAATTTGCCGCACGCCTCCGTGCCGCCCGGCACCGATGAAAGCGGTAACGTCGAACTGCGCAAGGTCGGCACGCCGCGTACTTTTGATTTCGAGGTGCGCGATCACGTCGATGTCGGCGCTGCGGTGGGACTGGATTTTGACGTCGCAGTCAAACTGACCGGTTCGCGCTTTGCCGTGATGAAGGGCGGCATTGCCCGTCTGCATCGGGCGTTGGCGCAATTCATGCTCGATACCCATGTGGATGAACACGGTTATACCGAATGCTATACGCCCTACATCGTCAATGCCGACTCGCTGCGTGGCACCGGACAATTGCCGAAATTTGAAGCCGATCTGTTTGCGGTTAAAAAAGGCGGTCAGGAAGGCGAAGCTGAAACTGCCGCGCTCTATCTGATTCCGACAGCAGAAGTGCCGCTGACCAATCTGGTGCGCGATGAAATTCTTGCTGCCGATGCCTTGCCGCTCAAAATGACGGCGCATTCGCCTTGCTTCCGCTCCGAAGCGGGCAGCTACGGTCGCGATACGCGCGGCATGATTCGTCAGCATCAGTTCGACAAGGTCGAGATGGTGCAGGTGGTGCATCCTGAACAGTCGTATGTCGCGCTGGAAGAAATGCTGGGTCACGCCGAAAGCATCCTGAAAAAACTCGGCCTGCCTTATCGTGTGATTACTTTGTGTACCGGCGATATGGGTTTCGGTTCGGCCAAGACCTACGACATTGAAGTGTGGTTGCCGGCGCAAGGGACGTATCGCGAAATTTCATCGGTTTCCAATTGCGAAGCGTTTCAGGCGCGCCGTATGCAAGCACGTTTCCGCAATGCGCAAGGCAAACCGGAACTGGCGCATACCCTCAACGGTTCTGGTCTGGCAGTCGGCCGCACGCTGGTGGCCTTGCTGGAGAACTACCAGCAAGCCGACGGCAGCGTCGAGATTCCTGAGGTGCTGCATCCTTATCTGGGTGGCCTGACGCGACTGACGCCGCAGGCTTGAGAGGAGAGTACCCGGCCGACCGCAGTCAGGTTGCCCAGGCGAATGACACCGGTGCGCGCTGTTCGATGAACAGGCTGTTGCCCGGTGTTTTTTTTGCGAGTTTTTTTGCCTTGGTTGCGGCAGAGGCAATCTGGTGCGGAGAGGAATATTGTCCTGGTTCGATCAGGACTGCTCCCAGCGACAGGCTCACCAGCGGGTTGAATTCCCTGCCGCCTTTGCGATTTTCGCTGAAATAGCCCTCGCGCAGGCGGTCATCTTCGTTATAAAACACGGCGCTGACCTTCCCGAATTCGGCCAGTATTTTTTCGCAGCGGTTTTGCCAGTCGGGACTCTGAAACATGATCAGGAAATCGTCGCCGCCGATATGGCCGATGAAATCGTGATCGGGGTCGCAGTGTTCGCTCAGAATTCTTCCGGTCATCTGGATCATGTCGTCGCCGCGCCGATAGCCGTAGATGTCGTTGAACGGTTTGAAGTGATCCAGATCGCAATAGCAAATACAAAAATGGACGCCGTTTTGCAGCAGGTACTCGATATGCTCGTTGATCGGCACATTGCCCGGTAACTGCGTCAGCGGATTGGCGTAACGGGCGGCGTCCATTTGCATTTGCGTAATTTCGCGCAACAGGTCGTGGCCGCTGCCCATGCCCAGATAACGTCCCTCGTCGGTAATGATGAAGCCATTCGCCAAATGGTGCGCTTCCGCCTGAACCAGAATGTGACTGAGATCTTGCAGGCTGGTGTGCTGATCGGTCAGCAGCGGCTGCGAATCCATAAAAAACGTACAGGATTTTTTGCCATGCAGTTCGCGCCCGTACAGCCGCGCATAGCGTTCCACCATGCTGTAGCGGTTGATCAGGCCGACCGGAATGGAGTCGCTCACTACTGGCAGGGTTTGCAAATCGGGATTGTTGACGAACAGTGCATAGACCTGATCATTGGGCATGTCGGGTGAAATCGGCGTGACTACGCGCAGCAGCTTGAGGACGGTCGCCCTGTTTTTGCCGTGCGCATTGTTGGCCGGCAAGGGGGTTTTCTCGCGGCGCAGCAGCTTGACCATCTCATCGCTGATGCTGGTGCTGGGGGCGATATGCGGCCGTCCTATGTGATAACCCTGACCGCAGGCGATGCCCATGTCGCGCACGGTCAGCAGCTCGGCCTGTGTTTCTATGCCTTCAGCAATGACCATGCAGCCTGATTTTTCAGCGATTTCCTGAATCGAACGGACGAATTGCAGTTTCATCGGATCGAGATTGATGCCCTGGATGAAATGCATGTCGACCTTGACGTACTCCGGTCGCAATTCCGACCAGAGCCGCAAACTGGAAAAGCCTTCGCCCAGATCATCGATGGCGATCTGAAACCCCATGCTGCGGTAGTGCATCGCGGCATTGCGCAGCAAGGTGTAATCGTAGGTCGGTTCGTTTTCGGTCAGCTCGATGATGATGCGTTCGGGGTTGATCCCGAGTTCATTCAGATAGCGCAGCGTTTCGCCCTGCCGCGCTTCCGGATGCACCAGCGTGCCGGGGCTGACATTGAGAAACAGTCGGCCTGGCAGGCCGGACTTGGCAAATTGCGACATCACGATATGACGGCACAGGTGTTCGACCTGCACCGACATGCCGTTTGCGCGGGCGACCTTGAACAGGTTCAGCGGTGAATGCAGCGGGCTATTGGAAGGGCCGCGAATGAGTCCCTCGTAACCGATCACCTCGCCGCTCTGCATGCGGATGATGGGCTGAAACAGCGCATGTAATCGGCGCTCGCTGACAATCTCCATCAGATGCGCCAGTGCATGCGCATCAGAAGCGGATGACGTGGGGGATTGCAGTGATGTCAGCGGAGGGGCATCGCTAAACAGCGAGGTTGAGTTGTATGGGACCATGTCTGAGATGCTATTTGCCGCAGTATGCAGCGGTGTCCGCTGTTGAAAACTCATCCTATTATTCATTTGTGACAGGATGATGATATGCCGCAGCTTTATTGCAACAGAGCTTTGGACGGGCATTCAAGCGTGTTTGCCGGAATCGGGCCGAATTGAGCAGGGCAGCAATAAAGAAAAACGAGTTTAGTGTGCATTGCGAGTTTCTTCAGTAAAATTTCCTGCTATAATCATGAGCTTTGCTGCCTCCGGGTAGTGAATAAAGACCAGCAGGAGAGGTGGCAGAGTGGTCGAATGCGCCAGACTCGAAATCTGGTTTAGGTTTAGGCCTAACGTGGGTTCGAATCCCACCCTCTCCGCCAAGTACATAGCAAACGTTGCCTAAGTTTGACAAAAAGCCCCTAAGTAATCAACGACTTAGGGGCTTTTTTACGCCCATAGCGCCAAAGTTTGCCTATTGACTGCCACGTTTTTTGGGGGCAGTCTTGGGGGCATGTCCAGAACACCAAAAACAGGATGCCCCCAAAATGCCTAAAAAGATCGCCCCACTGACCGACATTCAAGTCAAGAACGCCAAGCCCAAGGATAAGCCGTACAAGCTGGCAGACGGCGGAGGCTTGTACCTTGAAGTCATTCCAACAGGGGGCAAGCTATGGCGTATGAAGTTCAGGCAAGCCAGCGGCAAAGAAAACCGCCTGTCCTTCGGGGCATACCCGGTAGTAACGTTGATCGAGGCCCGGAAACTGCGCGATACGGCCAAGAAGCACAAGGCGGACGGCATCGACCCCGGGCAGGCCAAGCGAGATAAAGACCGACTTGCATCAGAGCAGGCGGCGCAGACATTCGAGAAGCTGGCCCGAGAGTGGCACACCAATAAACTACCTAGCTGGAAGGGGACGACCGCCAAAGACACGCTCAGGCGCTTGGAGATCGATATATTTCCCGAAATCGGCGCAATGCCTATCGGCTCAGTCACACACCAGCACATGATCGCGGCGCTTCGCAAGATAGAGGTACGCGGCGCGCAAGAAGTCGCCCACCGGCTCAAATCAACATGCAGCCGGGTTTTTAGCTATGCCAACCAGCAAGGCATTACCAACCCGAACCCGGCCGCCGACCTCAGGGACGTACTCAAGCCGGTACAGGCCGGACACTTTGCCGCCATCACCTCCGACGAGCTACCGGCTTTCTTGGCAGCGATGGACAAGAACGACGCCCGGCTATTCAAACCCACCCGAATCGCCATGCACCTGATGATGCTGGTATTTGTGCGCACCAGCGAACTGATCGAAGCGACATGGCCAGAAATTGATCTGGAAGCAGGGGAATGGGTTATCCCGTGGCAGCGTATGAAGCGCGGCAAGCTGACCGTGAACCCGGATAAAGCTAATCATCACGTTTGCCTATCACGGCAGGCTTTAGAGCTTCTGCGCGAATTGCATACGCTTACTGGCGGCAGCACCTACCTTTTCCCGAATCAGCGCGACCCTAAAAAGCCCATGAGCAACGGCGCGATACTGGCGGCACTCAAGCGCATGGGCTATCAAAACAAGATGACCGGTCACGGATTCCGGGCATTGGCCATGAGTACGATTAAGGAGCGGCTAGGTTATCGGCATGAAGTGGTAGACCGCCAGCTTGCCCACGCACAAAAAGACAAAATCGCCAGCGCCTACGATAGAGCGCAGTTCCTCGACGAGCGCAAAAAGATGATGCAGGAATGGGCCGACTACCTGGACGTCATGGCCCGAGGCGGCAAGGTCATACACGCCCTATTTAAGGCGGCATAAATACTGAAGCAGTTGGCAACCCTTGGCATTAAAAGCTATACTTGGACAATAAAATGCACAAGTACAGGAGTTTGCCATGCAAGTTATCAGCTACTCAGAAGCGCGCAATTCACTGAAGTCAGTCATTGATGGCGTAATCGAAAACGCCGACATCACCATCATCAATCGCCGCGATGGTGGCGACGCCGTAGTCATGTCCCTCGATCACTACCAACAGATGGCGGAAACGCTCTACCTGCTATCGACACCCGCCAATGCAAAGCACCTGGCAGAATCCATCCAGCAATACCGTGGCGGCAAGGCTGGTAAGCGCGCATTGACTGACCCCGATCTGTGAGCCGTCATATCAAATTCACGCCCGCCGCATGGGGTGACTACACCTACTGGCAAGGCCAGGACAAAAAAACGCTGCGCAGAATTAACCTGCTGATCGAGGCATCGGCGCGAACCCCTTTCGAGGGCATCGGAAAGCCGGAGGCATTACTTGGCGATATGTCGGGGTTCTGGTCACGGCGCATTGATGAGCGCCACCGGCTGGTGTATGCCGCCGACGATGACACGCTCACCGTTCTGGCCTGCCGATACCACTACGAAGAATGAACGCCTAGCGTCAACGCTTTGCCATGCCTACCGCGACGGCGGGAAAACAGATCGTTACCCCTTTTGATCTGCTGGCGTGGCTTCTGAATTAAGGGGGAAGGGGCAATGTAATGCGATTGGATGAACTGCCAGACCTATCATACTGGCGATACGTAGAGGTTTGGACGGTGGAGGAGGCTGCGATGATATGGGCAGGCATCAACCCTCTCGATCATGAGGGGCTGCGCATATCTGCATTGGTGTCGAAAGTACCGAAGATTCAACATCAAAATTCCAAACTTTTTCAGCGCGCAATTTCTGAGGCTGTTTGTGTTGGGACGCTATCTTTTGAAAGTGCCTGGGAAGATCACGAAGATTATCAAAATGGCCCTTGGGAAAAGAAAGTTGAATTTCCTGACTTGCCAGATTCCCATGCTCTAATTCAACATAAAACACGCATAAAGCAAGCAGCGTTTTTACAATGGACAAAAAGCAAGAATATTCCATCGTACCGTCAAATATTGCAAAAAAAGGATGCGCAAGAGTACAGGCAAGAACTGCAGATAGAGAGATCAGCATTTTTAGAATCTCGAAACATTCAACCCTCGCCGCCCAACCCAATCCTCCAGCTTGCAGCTCCTGCCTACATGGATGCAAATAATCCTCTGTCTCCTTTGGAGCTTAGAGTGGCAACGAGGGCATGGGAGAAGGTGGCAAAAAACGGCGATCCGCGAGCAAATGGCAAGGCTGTTAGAGCAGCTATTGGCGAGGCGATGAAGAACGATCCTGAATACAAGTCATTGTCGGGCGAAGCTATCGAGAGAATAAAAACAGTCTCCAACTGGAACAAGAATGGCGGCGCAACAAAAACGCCAGAATAACCCACCCACCGTTAAAACCCGCAACAGCAAAGGCTTTCAGGAACTCACCCACCTGTTAATTGGCATAACCCACCCACCCCTTACGCACTGATGGCTGGGTGTGTTTTCGCAACCCACCCAGCTATTCAACACCCTGATCTGCCCCCTAACCTTGCATCACCCCGCCGAATCATGGCGGCAACATGCAAAGTTAGGCAAATATGGTAACCAGCGCAACCACAGCAACAACCCTCAGCAAATCACTTCCATCCGACGGCATGAGCCGCTGGAAACAAATCCTCCCTTACTCCCCATTCAGTCGGGAGAAATTCCGCCAGCTTGTCATTGCAGGCAAAGCGCCGCCGCCGATCAAATTCTCCGACCGCTGCACCGCGTATTCCAATCGTGAGCTGCACAGGTTCTTTGCTGACCCGTTGAATTATCGTGCGGACGTGGAGGTAAAGCGATGAGCGCCCGCACCGACGCCTTGGCCGCAATACTGCACACCATGCCCGGCAACGATTGCGCCATCCAGCGCGGCCGGATGTTGGCCGCAATGGAGCGTCTGGGCAGCGTGACCACTTACGAAGCCTCACGTTATCTCGATTGCTACGACCCACGGCCACGTATCCATGAGATGCGCAGCGCAGGCAAGCGCATTAAAACCGTCTACCGCGAAGAGCAAACGGAAAGCGGTGTTTATCACCGTGTCGGCGTGTACCTCCTGGAGGGCCGCACAGATGAATAATCAAAACCATTTGACGCATGGCCAGCGATGGCCCTATGCTTCGCCTGTCCCTGACAAAGAGGGGGCCGGGTTTGACAGCCTGAATAACACCAAAGCGCACAGACCGCGCAATGCGGTTTTTTTACGTGCGTATGCTGGCGCGTGTCCTTTATGGGCGGCAGTAGCGGGGAGGCTTCGGCCTGCTGGTTTTCCTTTGGTGTACCAGTCTGTCAACCCTGTTATTTGCCGCCCACCCCATTTGACAGTGGGGAGCGGTTCAACCGCACACCAAGGAATCACGCCATGACCAGCACGACAAAAACAAAACAATCCGTCAATCCCTCCGTGCCAGTCCAAGACCCGGCAATGGGCTTCGTGCCCGAGCAGAAAGCCGCACCAGAACCCAAGGCTTTCCATAGAGCTTTTTCATGGATTGATGGTGCCTTGCCATATGACTGTGATACAGAGTTTGCCGCCCGAATACTGAGCCTTGCACAGGGCTTGCAAGTTTGCGCTGAAATTATTTATTCCGATTCGCTGGCGAGAAGTAACGGCGACGCGCCCACACTCAATTTTCGCGATACCGACTGCATGATGCGCTTCATCCCGGCAGCAATCGAGGCAATGGCGGGAGAGGCAGATGACATACTGGAATTTAAAAGACGGAGGCACGCATGATCGCCACCACAACCAGCACCGAATCTCAATTCGCCGTAGCAATGGCCGCGTACGGACTGATGCCGACCGAGATCGTGGCAGACGGTGAGCGCCACCGATTCGACGCACCGGACGACAAGCGCGGCAGAGTTTCAGGGTGGTATCGGCTGCACGGCGACGGCGTACCTGCTGGCTCTTTCGGCAATTGGAAAACCGGCCTGTCCGAAAAGTGGTGCGGCAAGGCCGATAAATCCCTGACACCGGCAGAGCGCACCGAGTACCACGCGCGGATTGAAAGGGCTAAACAGGAGGCCGAATTTACCCACCTGCAATTGGAGGCAGACGCCGCCAAGTTATGCATCGGAATCTGGGCAGCGGCAAGGGACGCGACCGACGATAACGCCTACTGCATCCGCAAAGGAATCAAGCCCTACGGCCTCAAGGAATTTAAAGACAAGCGCACCTTGATTGTCCCGATACGGGACGGTACCGGCACACTGACCAGCCTGCAATTTATCGATGAGGATGGCGTCAAGCGCTTCAAAACCTACGGCAAGATCAAAGCTTGCTATTACAGCTTCGGCGGAAAACCCACCGATACTGTGCTGCTCTGTGAGGGCTTCGCCACCGGCGCCAGCCTCCACGCCGTCATAGGGTACCCGGTAGCGGTAGCTTTCAATGCCGGAAACCTTGAAGCCGTGGCGCAAGTGCTGCGCGCTAAACTGCCAGGCATCAAAATTATCGTCTGTGCAGATAACGACCGATTCACCGAGGGCGGCAATGTCGGCGTCATGAAAGCGACCGCCGCCGCGCAGTCAGTGAGCGGATTGCTGGCGCTGCCGGTGTTTGCCAGTGATGACAGCAAGCCCACCGACTTTAACGACCTGCACCAACAGGAAGGGGCCGATGCAGTACGCGCCTGTTTCGATACCGTGCAAGCCGTACCGCTGGCCGCTGATGTAGATCATGGCGACGATGCACCAGCGCCAGCACCCACCAAAGCAGTCGCCACAGGCAAGCCGGGAGACCGGGCGGTAAAGATAAGGTGCGGAGCAGAAATCAAGCCACAGCCCATAACGTGGCTTTGGGAGGGATGGCTACCGGCTGGCAAACTCACCATTCTGGCTGGCGCTGCCGGTACCGGTAAAACAACCTTAGCCCTAGGATTGGCGGCGGCGCTGACGTCAGGCGGACGATGGCCAGACGCAAGCCATTGCACCGCCAAGGGGAACGTATTGATCTGGTCAAGCGAGGACGTGGCAGACGACACGCTTGTACCACGCCTGATCGCGTCTGGCGCTGATTTGAACCGCTGCCACTTTATCGAGGGGATTACAGAGAACGGCGAGAGCGCGCCGTTTGACCCGGCACAGGACATTCTCTCTCTTCATCATGCCGTGGAAAGAATGGGCGGGGTTTCCCTGCTATTGATTGACCCGATTGTCTCAGCGGTATCAGGCGACATGCACCGGGCCAACGATGTGCGCCGCAGCTTGCAGGCCGTGGTGGACTTCGCAGAGGCTCACCAGTGCGCCGTGATCGGCATCACCCACTTTGCCAAAGGCGGGGCAGGCAAAGCGCCGCAGGATCGCGTTATCGGCTCTCAGGCGTTTGGTGCGCTGGCCCGTATGGTGCTGGTGGCAGCGAAAGAAGAGGACGGCACCCGGCGCGTATTGGCACGGGCCAAGTCAAACATTGCCCCCGACGATGGCGGCGTAGCGTATAGCCTTGCCCTGACCACCATCGATGGCGGCATCGAAGCCACCCACGCCGTATGGGAAGGAGCCATCGAAGGCACAGCGCGGGAAATACTCGGGGACGTGGAGCATGACGAGGACGGCGGCGGCGCTGAGCGTGACGATCTGGAAAGGATGCTGATCGACACGCTGACCGACAACGGCGGCAGGATGCAGGTAAAAATGCTCCAAGCCGAAATCCGCGATGCCGGACACTCATGGGATGCCGCCAAAAGAGTAAAAAAATCACTTGGAATTGATTCCATAAAAGCCAGCATGGGCGGCTCATGGATGTGGTGCCTGCCGATCATAAATCTACGAAGGGAGCACGAAGGGAGCGAAGGGAGCACAGAAAATAAAGCGCTCCCTTCGCACCCTTCGGCGCTCCCTTCGCAAAAGACGGGGGATAAGCCGTTTCCAGAAAGCAACGAAATCGAGGTGGAATTGTGAACCCCGCCGCGATTTTAAGGGACTGCCGGGAGCATGGCGTAACCGTGTTTCTTTCCAGCGGCGGTATATCGGCAAGGGGATTACCGGAAGCGGTGGGATGCTTTCGGTCAATTCTAAAGAAGAACAAGATAGAGATTGTCCGGTACCTGACTGAGCGTGCCGCTCCGCTTGATCTGGTACAGGAGTTGATGGACTTGGACGGACTGACCTTGGAGGACGCGCAAGCACTGGCGGCGGTATGCGCTCAGCCCCGGCCTGCTGATGAATGGCTGGCGCTGATCGCAGAGCTGGATGCCGCTATCGAGGCGTATTGTCTGGCGGCGGGTTTGCCCGGTGATGTACTGGCCCACATGATGACAGCACGGAGCAGTCAATCGCTGGCGTCCATCCCGGCGGCGCTGGCGTGGTTTAAGCGGGAGCTGGAGGCAATGCACCGGGAATCCGCTCCAACGCGACCGGCACCCACCCAGCCCCCACAGATGAACTATGCGCGCAGGGACAGCGCCAAGGCCGCAAGGCTGCGACTAATCCAGGGAGGCGGCTATGAGTGAGCGGGATATTTCATTGGCGGCTTTGCGGTGGCATGACGCACGCATCCGCCGTCTGGACATGGCAAGGCACAAGCCCGGCATCGATTACAACGCTCCGCTATGGATATATCGGGAGCAGATCAAGGCAGGCGAGCGACTGAAGGAGGCAAAGCGCCAGGAACGAGCGGCGCTCCGGGTTCTGGCAAAGGCATGTGAGGCACAGCGGGGGCGACAGATAGACGATGCCTTGATTATCCAATGCGTTTAAAGACCAGTACGCGCCCGCGCACGCGAGGCATTGGCCGGATAGGTTCGCAGCTAAAACCACGACCCCCCCCGCTACCGGGAAAAAATGGGCCTGGTAAGTTCGCGGATAAGTGCTCACCTACTCCCCCCAAACAGTGGAGGCGGTAAATCGGCAACTGCCGGAATACCTGCATTAAGTAGGTGTATCCAGTTTTGGACAGACCGGTGGATTGCCGGCCGAATCTCAGTACCTCCGTTTGGGACATGATCAGATTCGCAGGCCGGACGCTTGGAAAGGGCCGTTTTGAAACAAACCCCATGACGCGCACGCGAGGAGCCGGAATAGACAGCGGGAAATTTCCGGCATCCCGGGGATAGTCGGAAAAATTTCCTGCCGCTCAGGAGCGTGCTCCACAAATTTATGGAGCACGCTTTAAAGCAAACTCACCCCGGCGATAATGGAACCGAGACCCCCGCCATCGGCGGAAGTCAAAAACAGAGACGCAAAATCTTTTGGGGGCATTTTTGGGGGCATTGCTGATATTTTAAAATGCAATGTGCAGTGATGGAAGGGCTTTGTTGATATGATTCGAATCCAACCCTCCCTTAAAGTCTGTGCGGGGTTTCTGTTTTGCAGAGGGATTAGCCTCTCGTTATCCCTTTTGTTTGAGCCCGATCATTTTTTCAACAACCGCTTCATCATCAGGGTAGCGAAATCCTGTCTATGTCCCGCGATGACATACACATAAATGTCACTGTCGATTCGCCGGTAGACCAGCTTGTGAGGCGATGTAAAAATGTTCCGGTATTCAAAGATGCCAACCGACTCCAACTCTTTTACAGAAATGCCCGGGTAGCTCCCGGCATCAACCTGTTCCAGTTTTTCAAAAATCGCGTCCTCGGCTTTCAGCCACTCGAGCTCATCCCATTTATCCAGCATGTATTCCTGAAGCGAGAGCAAGTCTTCTTGCGCATCGGGCAGTATGACGATAGCCATTATTTACGTCGCTGACGGGCAGCTCGAAGTTGTGCGCGAGATTCGTCAGCGGTAAGGCCCTTGCCTAGCAGGCGATCTTTTTCGCCCAAGGCGATGATTTTCAGCGCGGCTATAAGCGCTTCTTTTTCCTGAAATTGTTTGATGCTTTCGATCACCATGCTGGCCTCGCCGTTCTGGGTAATGACGAATGGAGTTCCATTCATTTCCAGGTCTTCGGCAATTTGCGCTGCATGGCTTTTCAGATAGGAAATTGACTTGATGTTGGCGATGGATTGCATGGCGAACTCCTTTACATGGATGGGTCTAAATTTAGACCTTAATTCAGTTGATGTCAACGATGGATGCATAGCTCGCATGCAAGAAAAAATATAGATGTCACGTTCAGGGACACCATTTCTATGGGGACACTTTTACGCCGCCAATATAAATATCCAAGATAGTCGTGGGCTCAGTCTTCATGTCTTTAGAGGCCCATATCCTCCTATAACATTCGTATCGTAAAACCTCGCACAAAACCTGAAGCGTCTCCTTAAAGTCTCTGCAAATTTTATTTATAGGTCGATTAATTATTAATAATAAAAGATAATGCAGAGTAGTAGATTAAGGTGCCAAAATAAAACATTTTTATTATCTATAATTTCCATTTGGAAATATAAAAAATTATATATTTACGCAAAATTTATTTATGCTATTGTTTATAAAATTCTTAAATTAAAAAATAATAAATAAAATGTTTCTCCCATAAAAAAATCGTCAGCCCAATACAAATTGTGAGTATCCATGTCTACAAATATAAAGTTAGGCGCGCGTTTGGGTCTTAGTTTTGGGATGCTTGTCGGCATTGCTGCCGTGCTTGCATTTAGTGGCTTGGGCAGCCTTTCTTCCGTGACGGATGGCTTCAAAGACATCACCAGAAATATCTTGCCCAAGACAAATATCGCGCATGAAAACATACGAGCCGCGTATGACTATGCGCGTTCCTTTGCTTATATCGTTACCTCCGAAGGCAGGGCAAATGCCGATGTCGGTGCACTGAGCAAAGCGCATGATGTGCTGAAGGACACCGTTACCCTGGTCAATAATAATGTCGCTGATCTGGAAAAAATGCTTTCTGACGATCAGGAAAAAGCCTTGCTCGCCAATGTCAAGCAGCGCCGCGCCGCTTACGGAAAAAGCCGCAACACCGTACTCGATTTAAAAAAGGCCGGAGAGAATAACAAAGCATCCGATCTGATGTTTACGGAAACCAATGATTTGCAAACCGCTTATATTCAATCGTGGAAAGATTTCATCCAATTTGAAAATGACTTATTAAGCCAAGGCGTCACGAAAGCCGACAAAACCTATAATTTTGCGAAGACGCTGCTGATTTCTATTTTCATCGCAGGCTTGCTTGCCAGCATCTTTGTCGCAACCACGATTACACGCAGTTTGCTCAAATCGCTTGGCGGTGAACCGGACTATGCCAGCATGATCGCGGGAAAAATCTCGGCAGGCGACCTCAGCATCCATGTCGATACGAAGGATAGCGATCGATCCAGCCTTTTATTTTCGATGAAGTCCATGCGCGAGCATCTTGCCGATATTGTCAGCAATGTGCGCGTCGGGACCGACACCATCTCCGCCGCATCGACCGAAATCGCCAGCGGCAACCTGGATCTTTCGAATCGCACCGAATACCAAGCCAGTTCGCTGGAAAAAACGGCATCGTCGATGAAAGAGCTGACCACCACGGTGAAACAAAACGCCGAAAACGCCAATCGGGCAAACCAGTTGGCAAAAATGGCCTCTGAAGTTGCGGTCAAAGGCGGTACGGTGGTGTCGCAAATGGTCGAAACCATGGGGTCGATCAACGAATCTTCAAAGAAGATAGTTGACATCATTGGCGTCATTGACGGTATCGCATTCCAAACCAACATTCTGGCGCTCAATGCCGCGGTAGAAGCGGCTCGCGCAGGTGAGCAGGGGCGCGGCTTTGCGGTGGTGGCATCGGAAGTGCGTAGTCTGGCGCAGCGCTCGGCGGGTGCCGCCAAGGAAATCAAGGAATTGATTAACGACTCGGTCAACAAGGTCGAAACCGGTAGCAAACTCGTCGATCAAGCCGGCGGCACGATGGACGAAGTCGTGGCGAGCATCGGTCGTGTCACCGACATCATGGGCGAAATTACCCTGGCCAGTCAGGAGCAAACTTCCGGCATCGAACAGATCAATCACGCGATTATCGAAATGGATAACGTCACCCATCAAAATGCCGCGATGGTGGAACAGGCAGCAGCGGCAGCATCCGCCCTGCAGGATCAGGCCGCCAATCTGACACAACTTGTCAGCGTATTTAAAATCGATGGCGTGCATGCAAAAAGCCTGAGCTAGAGGGGGAAAGATATTGCCGACAATCCCCATGAAGCGTATTCATGATCCACAATCAAGCCGCGACTTGCGCCGCCATCCACGTCAATAAGGTGGGTCCGCATTTCCATCCCGCCGTCCCAGCCTGACCACGCCCTCCATTTTCTCCTGCTGTACAGCTCCCGCCAATCCGTATCAAACGTACAGACCTACTCGAATTGCACTAGAATCGAGCGGTTTTTTACCCACGCAAAGATACGAAATGACCGAGCCTATCCGTCTGACCCAGTACAGCCACGGCGCTGGCTGCGGTTGCAAGATTTCCCCACAGGTATTGGAAGTCATCCTTGCCGGAAGCGGCGCGCAAAATCTCGATTCTAAACTGTGGGTCGGCAATGCCTCGCGTGACGATGCGGCCGTGTATGCACTGGATGAGCACCGCGGCGTCGTTTCCACCACCGATTTTTTCATGCCGATTGTCGATGACCCCTTCGACTTCGGCCGCATTGCCGCCACCAACGCCATCAGCGACATCTACGCCATGGGCGGCGATCCCTTGATGGCGATTGCGATTCTCGGCTGGCCGGTCAATCTGTTGCCGCCGGAAGTTGCACGCGAAGTCATACGCGGCGGCCGTGCAGCCTGCGATGCGGCCGGCATTCCGCTGGCCGGGGGGCATTCCATCGACACGCCCGAACCTATCTTCGGTCTGGCCGTCACCGGCGTGGTCGACAAACGCCACATGAAACGCAACGACACCGCCACTGCTGGTTGCCTGCTCTACCTGACCAAGCCGCTAGGGATAGGCATTCTGACCACGGCGGAAAAAAAAGGAAAATTGCGCGAAGTGGATATCGGCCTCGCGCGCGACTGGATGTGTGTCATGAACAATGCCGGCAGTCGCTTCGGCAAATTGCCCGGCATCACGGCCATGACCGATGTCACCGGCTTTGGCCTGCTCGGTCATCTGGTGGAAATGTGCGACGGCAGCGGCCTGACGGCGCATATCGACTACGCCAGCGTGCCGCGACTTCCTGGCGTCGGACATTATCTGGACGAAGGCTGCGTGCCGGGTGGAACCGAACGTAATTACGCCAGCTACGCCGACAAGATCGGTACGCTCAGCGAAACCCAGAAGCAATTACTGTGCGACCCGCAAACCAGCGGTGGATTGCTGGTGGCCGTCACGCCGGAAGGCAATGCAGAGTTCCTTGCCGTGGCAAGCGAGCTGGGATTGACGCTGTCGCCGATCGGTCATCTGGCAGCGCGACAGAGTCATGCAGTAGAGATTTCCTGATGTCCGGCGATGCAGTGGATATCGCTAACTATCGCGAATTATTCCTGAGCGGGCGGCCCATGATCGATGCCCGCGCTCCGGTGGAATTTATCCGGGGCAGCTTTCCCGGCGCCGTCAATCTTCCGCTGATGAACGACAGCGAGCGACAGCAAGTCGGACTCTGCTACAAACAACAAGGCCAGCAAGCCGCCATTGCATTGGGGCATCAGTTGGTGAGTGGCAGCGTCAAGTCGGAACGGATACAAGCCTGGGCCGATTTCGCCCGCGCCAATCCGGACGGATGTCTGTACTGTTTTCGCGGCGGACTGCGTTCGCAGATCACCCGGCAATGGCTCAAAAATGAAGCGGGTATCGATTACCCGCGCGTCGCCGGCGGTTACAAGGCGATGCGCACCTTCTTGCTGGAAACCATCGATGACACCATCGCGCAGTGCGATCTGGTCGTGCTGGGCGGAATGACCGGCACCGGAAAAACCGACGTACTGCTGCAACTGAACCATGCGCTGGATCTGGAAGGACATGCCAATCACCGTGGTTCCAGTTTCGGCAAACGCGTGACGGATCAGCCTTCCACCATCGACTTCGAAAACCGGCTGGCGATCGACATGCTCAAAAAACGCGCTGGAGGAATTGCGCAGTTCGTGCTGGAAGATGAAAGCCGTCTGGTAGGCCGTTGCGCATTGCCTTTGCCGCTCTATCAGACCATGCAAGAGCGTCCGATGATATGGCTGGAGGATAGTCTGGCCGGGCGGGTCGAGCGCATTCTGCGCGATTACGTGATTGATTTATCGACCGAATATATCGCCGCCTATGGCGAGCAGGGCGGCGATTTGTTTGCCGAGCACTTGCTGACCAGCTTGAGCAAGCTGCACAAGCGACTGGGTGGCGATCGTCATCAGCGCCTGATGGCGGATATGCAAGCCGCGCTGACCGAGCAGGCGCGCAGCGGGGAAGTGGATTTGCATCGGGTCTGGATCAGCCGTCTGCTGCTGGAATATTACGATCCGATTTACGACTACCAGCGCGAAAGCAAGGCATCGCGCATCGAGTTTTGCGGCGAGCAGGAAGCAGTCGTGGCGTATCTGAAGGAACGCAGCAGAGAACGGAGCAAATAGCGCAGCTAAGAACGTAGCTAAGAACGCAGCAGCCGGTCCTGAAACCGACTGCCGACTCTAAAACTTAAAGTACCAGCGCGCCCGCCAGCCCGGTGACGATGCCGATGACTATCGTCAGCAAAGTAACCACGACCAGGACTCTGGCATTGAAGGACTTGCGCAGCATCAGCAGCGAAGGCAGGCTGATGCTAGGCAAAGTCATCAGCAAAGCCACTGCCGGGCCAACGCCCAATCCCAGCGACATCATGGTTTGCACGATAGGAATTTCCGCCGCAGTCGGAATCATGAACAGCGTGCCGGCAATCGCCAGTGCGATGAACCAGTACCAGCTATTGACCATCACTTCGTCCACATGCGGAAACAGCCAGACCCGCGCCGCGCCCAATGCAAATACGGCCAGGATATAGATAGGGATGGTGCTCCAGAACAGTTGCCACATTTTGCGCATCCAGCGCGTCAGCAGATTTTCCTGCTCAGGCGTATTAGCGAGAACAGCAGGTTCAGTCACTTCTTCCGCCCCTGTCATACGCTGTGCGACCAGCGCAATTCCCAGCACCATCAGCACGCCTGCCACCAGCCGCAGCGCAGTAAACTCCCAGCCCAACACGAAGCCCATGAACACCAGCGTTGCCGGATTCAGCACCGGGTTGGCAATCCAGAAGGCCAGCGCCGCACCTGTGGAAACGTGCTGTCGACGCATGCCCGCCACGACTGGCGCGGCGCAGCAGGTGCACATCATTCCCGGCAAGGCAAACAGACCGCCACGCACCGTTGAGCTGATACCGGCCCGGCCGAACATGCGCAACAACCAGTTCTGCGGAATCAGTACCTGAATCAGTGAACCCAGTAAAACGCCCAGCACGGCCGCTTTCCAGATCGCCAGAAAATAGGCTTTGGAGTAAGACAAGGCCGCCGCCAGCGGATCGGCAGGGTGGTCGCTCAGAATCGACGCGCCAATAGAGTGATGAGCCGCAGCAACGAAGGACTTGAGGTAGTAGGGTGACCATTTGACGTAGTACAGACCAAGCGCAGCGATCAGTACAAACAGGATGGGTTTCCAGGAAAACGAAAAGCCCTGCGCCGGGGCGGGAGAAGAAATGTTTTGCATGAGGGGATTTTGTCTATAGAGGAGTTGCTGCGGATGATAACCCATGCTCAAGAGATACCTGACATTTTCTGGGGCTATTCAAGGGGAAGTGTCTGTTTTGCGTAAGTCCTCTATGTAAAACATCGAAGTCTTTTCTGCCGCGCCGCTCTCTGCATCTTTGATCGGTGCGGAGGGTGGAGATCGCGGCTGTTTTTGACCCTCCATGACCACTGCGCGCCATATCGGTGCATACAATTCTGCCCGAATACGGGGAATTCTCTTTATCTTGCATACAAAGCGCGTTCGCGTATCGGCCTTAGGTTGGCAGTCTGATAACCCCCGTTTATGCAATGTGCTGCTAAATCACTGTAAATAAACAGTTCTTAAAAAAACATTCCTGAGCGCAATTGTAGTGGCACGAAATCTGCTCATGAACATGGGACATCTCCTCACAAATCCACCAAGAGGTTCTCATGCGATCCAAGATTTCCGTCACCAAAAAAGTAGTCCGCTGGCTTTCATTAGCCCCGATCGCGTTCATGCTGCACGCCCCCGCGCAGGCTGAAACAGTCGCCCGTTACGGCATTTCCATGTCAGATATTCCGCTGACCACCGGCCAACCCGATCGCGGCGCAGGCGCGTATCAGTTCACCGGACACACCATTTACGATCCGCTGGTGGCGTGGGAAGCGAATATCTCCACCCGTCCCGGCAAGCTGGTGCCGGGGCTCGCTTCGTCCTGGAAGATCAATCCTGCCGACAATAAAAAGTGGCTCTTCACGCTGCGCAAGGGTGTCAAGTTTCACGACGGTTCCGACTTCAAGGCCGACGCCGTAATCTGGAATCTGGAGAAAGTGCTCAACGACAAGTCGCCGCAGTTTGATCCCAAGCAAAGCGCCCAGGTGCGCTCGCGGATTCCCTCTATCGCCAGCTACAAAAAAGTGGACGATTACACGGTGGAAATTACCACCAAGGAAGTCGATGCCCTGTTTTTGTATCAACTGCCGTGGTTCCTCATTTCCAGCCCTGCACAGTGGGAAAAGCTGGGCAAGGACTGGAATAAATTTGCCTCGCAACCGTCAGGCACAGGTCCCTTCAAGCTGGATAAATTAGTCCCGCGTGAACGTGCAGAACTGGTCAAGAATGCCGGCTACTGGGATAAAACCCGTCTCGCCAAAACCGACCGCATTATCCTGATCCCGATTCCTGATGCCTTGACCCGCACCAATGCGCTGTTGAACGGACAGGTCGATATCATCGAAACCCCGCCGCCAGATGCGCTGGGGCAATTGAAGAGCGCTGGTTTCAAGCTGGTCAGCAATGTCACGCCGCATGTCTGGCCCTACCATTTCAGTACCTTGCCCGGTTCGCCATGGACCGATATCCGCGTGCGTAAAGCCGCCAATCTGGCCATTGACCGCAATGAAGTCGTTGCCTTGATGAATGGACTGGCCGTCCCCGCCAAAGGTCAGGTAGATGCCACCAGCCCCTGGTTCGGCAAGCCGACTTTCCAGATCAAATACGATCTGCCGGCAGCACGCGCTTTGATGGCGCAGGCCGGATACAGCCAGGCCAAACCCTTGAAGGCGAAGGTCATCATCGCGCAGGGCGGCACGGGGCAGATGTTGTCCTTGCCGATGAATGAATACATTCAGCAAAGCCTCAAGGAAATCGGGATCCAGGTCGAGTTTGAAGTCGTTGAACTGGAAAGCCTGTATCTGAACTGGCGCTCCGGTGCGGCCTCGCCGGGCAATGTCAGCAAAGGTATTTCAGCGATCAATCTCGGTTACGTTACCGCCGATCCTTTCTATGCCATCACCCGCTTTGCCAACAGCAAATACGTTGCCCCGAATGGCGTCAACTGGAGTGGTTACAAAAATCCGGAAGTCGATGCCCTGATCAGCAAAATCAGCGTCACCTTTGATACCAAGGCACAGGATAGTTTGCTGGCGCAGGTACATCAGACCATGGTCAACGACGCCATGATGTTATGGGTGGTCCACGATACCAACCCGCATGTCATTTCTCCGAAAGTGAAAAGCTTCGTTCAAGCGCAGCACTGGTTCCAGGATCTCACCACGATCGCCATGTAACAGGTTGCACCGGAAAGGCAGCGCATTTCCGGCGCACGTATTTTTCTGAAAGACACGCATGCTTTCCTATCTCCTGAAGCGCTTGCTCTATGCGATTCCCATCGCATTGAGCGTGACAGCGTTTTCCTTCATGCTGGTGTATCTGGCACCGGGCGATCCGCTCAACGCAATCGCCCCTTCCGATGCACCGGCCGAAGTGATTGCTGCGCTCAAGGCCGCTTACGGTCTCGATAAACCGGTACCGGTTCAGTACGGCCTGTGGTTATGGCGTGCCGTGCATGGCGATCTGGGTGCCTCAATCGCTTCCGGTCGTCCGGTCGCAAGCGAGGTATTGAGCGCCGTCAGCAATACGCTGATTCTGGCGGGCGTGGCAGGTTTGTTCGGCGTGGTTCTGGGATGTATTTTGGGCGCGATTGCCGGCTACCAGCAGGGCAGTTGGCTTGATCGCATTGCCAGCGGGCTGGCCGTAGTGGGTGTCAGCGTGCCGCATTATTGGCTGGGACTGGTGCTGACGATTATCTTTTCGGTCTGGCTGTCCTGGTTTCCAGCCATGGGAGCAGGGCCGGGCGGTTCTTCCGAATGGCTCTGGGATTACGCTCACATGCGTCATCTGGTTTTACCTGCCATTACCTTATCCGTGATTCCCATGGGCATCATCACCCGCACCGTTCGCGCACTGATTGGCGACATGCTGGGACAAGATTTTGTGATCGCTCTGCGCGCGCGCGGACTCAATCGCTACGCCATTTTCCGGCATGTCGCCAAAAACACGGCACCGACGGTACTGGCAGTAGCAGGCCTGCAAATAGGCTATCTGATGGGTGGTTCGATTTTAGTGGAAACCGTGTTCGCCTGGCCCGGCACCGGCTTCCTGCTCAACACCGCCATCTTCCAGCGCGATATGCCGCTGCTACAGGGAACCATTCTGGTGCTGTGCATGTTTTTCGTCGTGCTGAATCTGGTCGTCGATATGGTGCAGCCCTTGATTGATCCCCGCATGCGTCGTCAACACTAACCGGATATCAAGGTTCTCATGGCTCTTTCTTTTTCTTTGGCTCCTGTCCATACGCCGGTGTCGACCACGCCCGTCAGTCGCAACTACTGGCGCTTGGTGTGGCAACGCGTCTGCCGTGATCCGGTAGCGGTGGCGAGTGCCGTGTTGATTCTGGCGATCATCGCCGCGGCTGTTTTCGCTCCGATGCTGGCCCCGGCCGATCCATACAAGGGCAGCATGATGCGCCGCCTGCTGCATGTGGGCAGCGTCGGCCACTGGCTAGGCACCGATGAACTCGGGCGCGACATGATCAGCCGCCTGATGTACGGCGGACGGCTCTCCCTGGTCATGGGCGTGCTGCCGGTCTTGCTCGCCTTCGGTATCGGTACTTTCATTGGCTTGTTCGCCGGCTATATCGGCGGTCGCTTCAATACCGTCGTGATGCGGGTGCTGGATGTGTTCTACGCCTTTCCTTCGGTGTTGCTGGCGGTCGCCATTTCCGGCGCGCTGGGTCCCGGCATGAGCAATACCATCATCGCTCTGACATTGATTTTTATCCCGCAGGTAGTGCGTGTAGCCGAGAGCGTGACGACGCAGGTCAGTCATCTCGATTACATCGAAGCCGCCAGAATGAGCGGAGCCTCTGCCTTTTCCATCGTCCGCACGCATGTGCTGGGCAATGTGCTGGGTCCGGTGTTCGTGTATGCCACCGGTTTGATCAGCGTCAGTCTTATCCTGGCTTCGGGACTGTCGTTTCTCGGTCTCGGCGTCAAGCCGCCCGAGCCGGAATGGGGGCTGATGCTCAATACCCTGCGTGCGGCCATCTATAACAATCCGGGCGTTGCCGCCATGCCCGGCATTTTCATTTTCGTCACCTCGATTGCCTTCAACCTGCTGGCTGACAGCGTACGTTCTGCGATGGATATTCACTGATGCTGAACACACTATTCGATACCACCCTGATCGGCGGCTTGCCGCACGATGGCCTTGAGTCGCCGCAACAAGAACGCGGCGGGCCGGCGCAACCCTTGTTGATCGTCAATCATCTGACCAAGCACTTCACGATTCGCAGCGGTATCGTCGATAAGCTGTTCGGCCGCAAAGCGAAAGCCGTTCATGCGGTGGACGACATCAACTTCGTCGTTGCCAAAGGGGAAACCTTGGGCATCGTCGGTGAATCCGGCTGCGGCAAATCGACGACAGCGCGCCTGATTGCACGACTCATGCCGCCGGACAGCGGCGCCATGATTTTTGATGGCGATGGTGTGGCCGAATTCGGCGGCATGGAACTCAAGGATTTCCGTCAGAATTTACAGATGGTGTTTCAGGATTCGCATGCCTCGCTCAATCCGCGCCTGACGATTGGCGAGACTATTGCTTACGGGCCGCATGTACACGGACTTGATCGTGCCGCAGCGATGGAACGTGCGCACGATTTGCTGTCGCGCGTCGGCCTCGAACCGGCACAGTTTGCGATGCGTTATCCGCATGAACTTTCGGGCGGTCAGCGGCAGCGGGTCAATATTGCGCGGGCGCTGGCGTTTGAACCGCGGCTGGTGATTCTGGACGAGGCCGTAGCCGCGCTCGATAAATCGGTGCAGGCGCAGGTGCTGAATTTGCTGCAAGAACTCAAAAAAGAGCGGCAGCTGACCTATTTGTTTATTTCGCATGACCTGCATGTGGTGCGCTACATCAGCGATCGCGTGATGGTGATGTATCTGGGGCAGATCGTCGAAATCGGCCCGGTCGACCGCATCTTTGGCGCTTCGGCACACCCCTACACGCGGGCCTTGCTGTCGGCTGTCCCGTCGATGGACCCGGCCAACAGGACGATGACATCCCCCTTGTCGGGCGATCCACCGAATCCGATTGACCCGCCGTCCGGCTGTCGTTTCCGTAGCCGCTGCCAATACGCCAAAGCCGTCTGTGCCATCAAGATGCCGGTCCTGCAATTACTCAGTGAGGGAGAGCGTCACATGGCCGCCTGTCATTTGAATGATCCCGCCTCGGAACATCCGGACGCCGTTGCGCGGGTGGCAGCATGAGTGCGCCCTTATTGTCAGTGCGCAATTTATCGGTGGAGTTTCACGGCAACCGTACCGCCAGTGCGCTTAATCAGGTGAATCTGGATGTGCCGTCAGGCCATGTGCTGGCCTTGCTGGGCGAATCCGGTTCCGGTAAAAGTGTGACGCTGCGTACCTTGCTGCGACTGCATGCGGAGCGCAGCACGCACATCAGCGGCAGCATCGTGGTCGATGGCGTTGATGTGCTGCAGATGCGCGGCAAAGAACTCGAACACTATCGCGGCGGCATCGTGTCTATGGTGTTTCAGGAGTCGGGACTGGCGTTTGATCCGGTGTACACCATCGGTCAGCAGATTTCCGAAGCGATTCGCGCGCATGAAAAAATCAGCCGCAAAGACGCCCGCGAACGCGCTTTGCAGATGCTGGAGAAAGTCCAGATACCGCAGCCGCAGCAGCGCTACGAGGCTTATCCGCACGAGCTGTCCGGCGGCATGCGCCAGCGCGCCATGATTGCATTGGCATTAGCTTGCTCGCCGAAATTATTGCTGGCCGACGAACCGACCACGGCGCTGGACGCGACGGTGCAGATTCAGATTTTGCTCTTGCTGCGCGCCCTGCAAAGGGAAACCGGCATGTCGGTTATTTTCGTCACGCACGATATCGGCGCTGCGGTAGAAATGGCCGATAGCATTGCCGTCATGTATGCCGGTCGCATCGTCGAACAGGCGGCAGTGGCCGACATCGTGCAGCGTCCGCGCCATCCCTACACGGCGGGTTTGTTGCAATCGACCGTGGGCGAAGCCGACCGGGGACACACGCTGACCACGATTCCCGGAAGTCCGCCCGATCTGGCGGCCTTGCCTGCTGGTTGCGCGTTTGCGCCGCGCTGTTCTTATGCCGAGGATATTTGTCGTCAGGAGCAACCGGTGTTGGCGCAGCATGGCGCCAGCAAGACCGCATGCTGGTTTCCCATCGCCTGGTCTGCGTCATTCAGCGAAAAAGCAGTGGCGGCATGAGCGATCCGGCGCATGCAAAAGGCGATGGAAAAATGCGTGGCCGCATCGCTGAGGACGTGTACAAACAATTGGCCAGCGATATTGTCACAGGACAGTTTGAGCCCGGTGCCAGACTCGATGAAGTCATGCTGGCCTCGCGCTTCGAGGTGTCCCGCACGCCGGTGCGCGAAGCCTTAAAACAATTAGTGATCAGTGGGCTGGCCGTGTACCGGCCCAATCGTGGCGCGGTGGTCGCCAGCATGACGGCGGAGCGGCTGGATCAGATGTTCGAGGCGATAGGCGATATCGAGGCCGCTTGCGCCCGTCATGCTTCCTTGCGCATGAGCGACGCCGAACGTACTGAGCTGCGCGAAATTCACGCGGCGGGTCGTGCCGCCATGCAAACGAATGACAGCCAGACCTATGATCGCCTGAATGTGGACTTGCACATGCTCATCATCCGTGGCGCGCACAACGCGGCATTGGCTGAAACGGCATGCGGATTGCGCGACCGGATTGCGCCGTTTCGCAGTTCGCAATTCCGGCATCTGGAGCGTATCGGCGAGTCGTTTGCGGAACACAGCATCATCGTCGATGCGATCCTCAATCACGATGCGCTGCTGGCTTATCGGGAAATGCGCAATCACCTCATGTCTGCCCGCGTGGCGGTTACCCGTCCGGTCACGACACCATCGGCGCTGCTATTGCAGACGGCGTAAGTGACCGTTAAGCGCTATGATCGACCGCTACCCTGCGTCCACTTTATCGCGCAGAGCTGTCCGCTGATAGCAAGGCACTGATTTCATCACTTCCACCATTTCGATACGGACCTCTCCCCATGATTCATACCAAACGAACTTCTCGCGGAATGGCTGTTGCGCCACATCATTTGGCATCGCAGGCCGCACTGGCAATTCTGCGCGACGGCGGCAATGCAATCGAGGCCATGGTGGCGGCAGCATCCACCATCGCTGTGGTTTACCCGCACATGAACAGCATTGGTGGCGACGGCTTCTGGCTCATTGTCAAACCAGATGGCGAAACGGTGGCGATTGATGCCTGCGGCGCAGCGGGTTCCGCCGTCAGTATCGAGGCTTACCGTTCGCGCGGCATGGAGACGATTCCTTTTCGCGGACCGCTGGCTGCGAATACCGTTGCCGGCACCGTGTCGGGATGGGACATGGCCTTGAAAATTTCTCAGACCCTTGGTGGAAAATTGCCCTTGTCTGCGCTGTTAGCCGATGCGATTCACTATGCGCGGAATGGTTTTCCGGTGACCGATGGTCAGGCGGAAACGACGCTTTCCAAACTGGCTGAGTTAAAAGACGTGCCGGGATTTGCCGAGGTTTTTGTTCCGCAGGGCGCGGTGCCAAAGGCTGGCGATCAGTTCGTGAATTTGCCATTGGCATCTACTTTGCAGTCGCTGGCCGATGATGGTCTGGATAGTTTTTATCGTGGCGCTCTGGCGCAACGCATTGTGGCGGATCTCGCGGCGGCTGGTTCTTTATTAACGATTGCCGATCTTCAGGCGCATCGCGCTGAACTGAAAAAACCCTTGCAACTCGCGCATAGCGCCGGCACCTTGTTCAATACCGCACCGCCGACGCAAGGACTGGTGTCGCTGGCGATTCTGGGTTTGCTCGATCGCGTGGGCTTGTCGGATGTGGAACCGGACAGCGCCGATCACGTTCATCTTGCGGTGGAAGCCACCAAGCGCGCATTCGGTCTGCGCGATCAATTCATTAACGACCCGGCTTACATGACCGTCGATCCGCAGGCTTTGCTGGCACCTGCCGCGCTCGACGCATTGGCGTCCGGCATCGATATCGCGCAGGCTGCGTCATGGGGCAAAGGCAAAGGGCCGGGAGACACGATCTGGATGGGGACTTGTGACGCCAGTGGCTTGTCGGTGTCGTTCATTCAAAGTATTTATCATGAGTTTGGCAGCGGTATCGTGCTCAAGGAAACCGGCATCAACTGGCAGAATCGCGGCGCTTCTTTTCAACTCGACTCACAGCATCTGTGGGCGCTGGTTCCCGGCAAAAAACCGTTTCACACGCTCAATCCGGCGGCAGCGCGTCTGAAGGATGGGCGGGTCATGGTGTACGGCAATATGGGCGGAGATGGTCAGCCGCAAAGTCAGTCGGCGGTATTTACGCGGCATGTGGTTTTCGGGCAAGCATTGCAAACGGCGATCACTGCACCACGCTGGTTACTCGGTCGCACCTGGGGCAAAAGTTCGGACTCGCTGAAACTGGAGTCGCGCTTTCCGGTGGCGGTGATTGAGGCGTTGCGGGCGCGCGGCCATGAGGTTGATGTGATGGCGGCCTACGATTCGGCGCTCGGTCACGCCGGTGCGATTGTGCGACACCCGGATGGCCTGATGGAGGGCGCATCCGATCCGCGCTCGGACGGCGTGGTTGCTGCATTCTGAGTGGATATTGCCGGGAAAAAATATCCGCATCATGCCCGGCGCAAGCGGTTTAAAACGCGATATCGATATCCTGTTCCAGCGTGATGCTTTCGAAATCACTGACCAGCATATCGATGCGCACATGCCAGATTCCCGGCGAAGGCAGCGCGAAGCTTGCGCTGCTCCAGGTGCCGACGGGATCGGCATGCAGGTCTTCGCTCAGTGCTTCAATTCCCATTGCAGGATTGGAAAATTGCAATGTCATTTCTTTCGGCTTGAGCGGGCTTTCATCGCTGCCCATGACGAACAGTTCGGCGCGCAAACGACGACCGTCCTGCGGCGTCAGCGTCAGGTCGGCCATTGCTTGCGCCTGATGGATATGCACATGCGAGGGTGCAGGGCGTACCGTATCCAGGGCTCTGGGGGGCGGGGTGAAACGCCATGTGGTGGCGGCAGCCAGAATCAATAACACCAGGAAAATTTCAATGAGGATGGCGTGCGCCATGCGTCTGCGCGCGCGGCTTTGTTCCAGCCTGACACCTGCGGTCAGGACGTAGCGGTTCCATGCCGCAACGATGAGCAACAGCGCAAACAGCATCATCTTGATACCGAAAATCCTACCGTAATCACTGCGCCACAAGGCATCGAGGCGATCGATTTGCAGCAATGCCAGCGTAGTGCCGCTGGCCACAAGCAAGAATACTACCCAGGGAATTCTGTTTGAAAAGCTTGCCAAAGCGGCGGGTGCGGTATTCGCAGATAAGGCCGATGTCGGACGCAAGAGCGCCCATAGCGGCAACAGCGAGCCTATCCATAAAGTCAGCATCAGGATGTGAATGAACACTGCCGGCCGCGCTAGCCAGACTGGTGGCGCGGAAGCAGCATGACCGCTGGCGGCGATGGCCGTAGCCAGCAGCACAAGTGCGAGGCCACTGGCGGCCTTGGCGATCTGCCGACCATTGCCGATGCGCGCAGCGATCAGCGCGGCCAGCAGTAGTAACGCCGTTCTGCCGTAAGCGGTCGCCATACTGGTTTTCCAGGTGTCCCATGCCAGCAAACCGTTCCACGCCAAAGCCATGGCATCAAGGCCTTGCGCACCGATCGCCAGTATCAGTAGTCCTCCGCCGACCGCCAATGCCGGATTGACGTAAGACACCGGTTCCGTGTCGCGAGACAAAAATGCGCGGAACAACACCGCGCCGATGGCGGCAAACAGGACGACATACAAACCGAAGCGTGCCAGCCAGATGGCTGCCAATAGCGTGGCTGACGAGGTAGATGCAGAGGTGGATATGGCACTGGCATTGCTGCCGCTTGCGGCTCCCACTGAATAGGTCAGCGAGCCGCCGACCGGATGACCATCGGTGGATACCACGCGCCAGCTCAACAGATAGGTGCCATGTACGCCCGATGCTGGCAGCAGGATACTCAAACCATCATCAATTACGCTGGTCTGCGATAGTGCTTGTATCGTGCCGTCGGGCGACACCAGTTTGAATACCAGCGGTGCGACCGATTCATTGAAGTGCAGTGCAATCGCGGCAGGACTGCGATCAAGCACTGCCGCTTCGGGCGGTTGCGTTTCGATCAGAGAAGCATGCGCCCATGCGCACGACGCTGTCAGTGGCAAGCACAGCATCAAGGACAAGGCGCAGAGGAACCAGACTGCGCGTCCGGCTTTGCCAGTAAAGAAGGAGGGCATGGCGCTATTTCTTTGGTTCGGTCACAAAGCCGATCTTGCTCAGTCCCCCTGTTTGCGCAGCAGCCATCACTTGCGCAATTTTTTCATATTGCGTTGTCCGTTCTGCGCGCAGATGCAGTTCCGGCTGCGGTTGGGTTTTGGCGGAAACGGCGATATGGGCTTCCAGCTGGCTCATGTCGATCGCTTCGTTGTTCCAGCGAATCGCGCCGCTGCTGTCGATGGACAGATCGATATTCTCAGGTTTGACCTGATCGGGCTGGTTGCTGGCGCGGGGCAGGTCGATCTTGACTGCGTGGTTCATCACCGGGATGGTCATGATGAAAATAATCAACAGCACCAGCATGACGTCGACCAGCGGCGTGGTATTGATTTCAGGATTGAAATCGTCATCCGCATCGGACAGGCTTCCCATGGCCATTACAGACCTCTTTCGGCAGGCAGTGCAATCGTGTCGGCAGTGGCCTCCGGGTTATCGGCACGCGTCGAGCGCGATCCGGTGATAAACAGGGCGTGCAGATCGAAGCCGAATTTATTGAGTTGCGCGATGGTCGATTTGTTGCCGCGAACCAGCGCGTTGTAGCCGAAGGTGGCGGGAATGGCGACCGCCAGACCGAGTGCCGTCATGATCAGCGATTCACCGACCGGGCCGGCGACTTTGTCGATGCTGGCTTGTCCGGAAGTGCCGATGGCAACGAGGGCGTGATAGATGCCCCACACGGTGCCGAACAAACCGACAAAAGGCGCGGTGGAGCCGACCGAGGCCAGTACGGCCATGCCGTTTTGCAAGGCGGCAGAAGATTCGTCGATAGACTGGCGCAGCGACAAGGTAATCCAGTCGCTGACCGAGAGTTGATCGTGCAGATGGCTGCGGTGCGAGTGGTGATGAGCGATGGCGTCAGCGCCCGAGCTGGCCATGGCGCTGAAGGGATTGTCGGTGCCCAGCGTTTGCACGCCTTCCTTCAAGTCAGCAGCTTTCCAGAACAGATGACCGGCAGCGTGCGCAGCGCGGCGCAAGCTGAACAACTTGATGGCCTTGGTCAGAATCACATACCAGGAGGCGATGGACATGGCCAGCAGCAGTATCGCGACGCCTTTGGTGACGAAATCGCCTTGCGTCCACAGACTTTCCAATCCATAGGGATTCATTTCCATTGTGACTTCCTTCTCCGTTAATAGCGTCAATAGCGTCAATAGCGTTAAGCGTTGAGCTGAAATTTGATGGGCACGATCACGTACACCGCGACGGCCTGACCGTTGTCGATATACGGTTTGAACAGGGCGCGTTGTACGGCTTGTCTGGCTGCTTCGTCCAGTTGGGTGGAGCCGGAGCTTTTTTGTAGCGTGATTTGTTCAGGCGCCCCCTTGTCACTAACCAGAATGCGGAAAGTGACTTGCCCTTCTTCCCCGCGGCGTTTGGCGGCAGAAGGATATTGTGGGGACGGGGGGCGGAGGTATTCCACGCCGCTGACCGTACGCGGAGGAGGTGGTGAGGCGGTAGCGACGGATGTCGGTGCGGCCGGTGCTGCTGGTGCCGCCGGTGGCGCGGGCGACGGAGGTGCTGCGGCGACAGTTTCTGTCGAAGCTTTTTCAATCACGGGGAGCGGACGCGGTACCGATTTTTTGACGATGGCGACGGTCTTTGGTTTTTCTTTGACCGGTGTTGGCTGCGGTGTGGGTGCTTGTATCGCTGCCGGAGGGGTAATCAGACTCACCATCACTTCTTTAGGCGCAGCCACTGACGTCTGATGCAACAGACCATTTTGCAGGGCGATAAATAATCCCACATGCAATAGCAGGATCACGGTGAGCGGAACTGTCTTTTTCAGTTGCGTCGAGAATCCTGGCAATGCGAAGAAACGACGATTCTTCATTGCTAAATTCATTATGGCTTGTTCTTTTCAGTGGAGGTGGCGGTGCGTTTCATCGTTTTCTTCAGTGCTTCGGGTGTTCCTGAAAACGCATCGGTCTTGGTGGGTGCGGTAGCGTGGCAATTGGAGCAGGAGCCGCATGCGCCCGATTGCGCGATGGATTTTTCGGCAAGCCATGCTGCCGTTTTATTCAGGCCAAGGTAGCGGCATAGCAACAGCAAGCGGCGTGAAAACGCGTGCCGGATGCGGACGGGCAGATAGCGTTTCAGCAACGCCAGGAAGGCAAGAGAAACGATGATGAAAACGGCAGCGTTTTGCATGGGACTCCTATCCGACTAAGTAACGACTGATCTGAAACGTGGCGAACGAGGCACCGTAGGCCAGCGCGAACATATAAGCCGCCATGGCCAGCGCGGGCGTCCAGGAGTTGGTTTCGCGTTTGACGACGGACAGCGTGGCGATACATTGCGGCGCGAAGATGTACCAGACCAGCAGTGAGAGCGCGGTAGGTAAGCTCCAGTTGGCAGCGAGCAATGGCCCCAACACGGAAGAAACCTCGTCACCGCTGGCCGATAGCGCATAGACCGTACCGAGTGCGCCGACGGCCACTTCGCGTGCTGCCATGCCCGGTACTAGCGCAATGGATATCTGCCAGTTGAATCCTATCGGGGCAAAAACATGCTCCATCAGATGGCCGATCTGGCCGGCAAAACTATATTGGATCGCTGGTCCGATAGACCCGACGGGCGCGGCGGGATAACTCGACAGGAACCACAGCACGACCATCAGCGTAAGAATGATGGTGCCGACGCGGGTGACGAAAATTCTGGCGCGTTCCCATAATCCAATCGCAAGATTACGAAGGTGCGGGCGATGGTAATTTGGCAATTCCAGCAACAGTGGTTGCCGCGATCCCTTGCGCATGAACAGCTTGATGAGAAAGGCAATCGCCATGGCGGAAACGATACCGGCGACATAGAGCCCGAACAGTACCAGTCCCTGCAAATTGAAAATACCGATAGACCGTTGCGGAATGAATGCGCCGATGATCAGCGCGTACACGGGCAGACGCGCCGAACAGGTCATCAGCGGTGCGATCATGATGGTGACTAAACGGTCACGCCGGCTTTGTATCGACCGCGTTGCCATGATGCCGGGAATGGCGCAGGCAAAGCTAGATAGCAGCGGAATGAAGGCGCGGCCAGACAGGCCGACACTGCCCATCAGTTTATCCAGCAGGAACGCGGCGCGTGGCAGATAGCCCGAATCTTCCAGCAGCAAAATGAAAAAGAACAAAATCAGAATCTGCGGCAAAAAGACCAGAACGCTGCCGGCACCGGCGAAGATGCCATCGACCAGCAGGCTGCGCAGCGGGCCCTCCGGCAAAAGATGCTGCACGAAGGTGCCTGCTGCGCCCACGGTGTCTTTGATGAAATCCATCGGGGCTGCCGACCAGCTGAACACCGCCTGAAAAATCAGAAACAGCAAGCTGAACAGAATCAGATAACCGATGACCGGGTGCAGGACCCAGGCGTCGATCTTGTCTTCCAGGGTGTCGGTTTGAGGCTCTTCGGTGACGGTCAGGCTCAGGATGCGGCGGATTTCATGTTGCTTGTCTTGTGCTGATAGTTCTTCGGTATCGCTGATTTGGTTCGCAGGTGGCGTGGACGTCGTATCGGCGTGGGAGGCGCTCCATGCGTCAATCGCTGTCACCAGTTTGTTTTGTCCGCCGGATTGAACGGCGATGGTTTCAATGACCGGAATGCCGAGTTCACGCGCGAGGCCTTCGGTATCGATATGGACGCCGCGTTGCCGCGCAATATCCATCATGTTGAGCGCCAGCACCGCCGGTATTTTGAGTCGCAGCACATCAATGAACAGTTTCAGATTGAGGCGCAGTTTGGTGGCATCGGCGACCAGCACGATCAGATCGGGCGGCGCTTCATCGGCGCGCTTGCCTAGCAATACGTCGCGTGTTACGGCTTCATCTGGACTCAAGGCATTGAGGCTGTAAGCGCCGGGGAGATCGATGACCTGATACGTCTTGCCTTGTTCGGAAACGAAGCTGCCGACTTTTCGTTCGACGGTCACGCCGGCGTAGTTGGCCACTTTTTGACGTGCGCCGGTAAGGCGGTTGAACAAGGCCGTTTTTCCGCAATTAGGATTGCCGACCAATGCCAGTCGGAGCGGGGCTTTCTGTTGATTCAGCATAAGACGTCTTCGATTTTTTGCAGTGTTTGCAGAGTTGGCGAGAGGTCGTCGCGCACGATTTTAATCATCGTGGATTCATGTTTTCTCAGCGCAAAGGTGGTGTTGCCGATGCGCACGGCAATCGGATCGCCATGCGGAAACGATTGCGCAACGATGCGCACCGTTTCTCCGCTGACGAAACCAAGCTCTTCCAGTCGTCGGTTCAGCACGGCTTCTTCATCGTTGAGTGGCGTGGCCAATCCGGCCAGGACTGCCTGTTCACCTTTTTTAAGCGAACAAAGGCGGTCGCTCAGATTGGGTTTCATGATCGGTATTCCTTGTAGCAGTGCGGTGCATTATCGGAATGATTGTCACCGCACTTATTCATTATGAGGCTGAACGAACCGATGCGCCGGAGGCGTTCAGGGGCGATCTGTGGCTCATTTCATATTCCCAGGCTTGATTGGCTGCGGAAGCGGAGATGGGGCAGAACAGCATTGTTGGCCGGGGTTTATGTGAAGTTCTTCCAGGATCATCGCTGGCGATTCCTGCGATTTGATATTGCCGACCGCGAAGGTATAGCCGTGCCACAGCGATAAAGCGAGAAACCCGGCCAGTGAAAACGATTGTATGAATTTATAAAAAATAGTCATGTGGCGCTCATGGTGAAAATGCGCGCGACGCGAGTGGACAGCCGTTTCAGACCGTTATTCATGCGGTTTGAGCCTGCTGCGGAATCACGCCGCTTGAGGACAATCGCGCCGGTATATCGTCGCGACGGTCGGCGAATGTCGGCGAATACCGGCGATTATGTCGGCGATCATCAGCGATTGAGGATCAGGGTTTCGGAACGATGCTCAGTTTCGGCGCAGGGTTTTCCGACGGTTCCTTGGTATCGATCCAGCGCGACACACCTTTTTCGCATTCCTGCACAACCGGGAAACGCACGACAGTGCCGGCAGTCAGTTCCGGGGCGAGATAGGAGAGGAAGGTGAATTCTTCGTAATACGCATTCGGCAAGCGGCCGGTCCAGGACACTTCGCGCACGCCGGAAGTCACTTTGGAACCATGGACTTCATAGGCCTTGGGATACGCGGCGTCGACTGTTTCCAGCTTCCAGCCAGTCTTCGGCTGCGGTTTGACGGACAACACGCCTTCGGGAATCTGCACGCGGATCTTTAAAGTGTCGGAGCCCTTGCAGCCATGAGGTACGTGGAAAACAGCCTTGTAATAACTACCGACGGGGGCTTGTTGCGTTTCGAGTGTGATGTGCGCCGATGCAGGGAGGGCGATCATGGCGGTAAGGACAGCGGCGAGTGCGGCGGCTAAAGGCAAGGTGGGCAGTGCGCGGATTTGAAAATTGAACATGGGGAAATATCCTCGGTGGGGAAAGGGTCGGACAACTGTGCCGCAGGTGGCGGGACGGACAATGGACACTTAACCGAGGAGAGGCGGCGCTCTTGACCCGAGCGGCGGGCCTTGCGCAGGGAATGACGAATAAATCAGCTGACGTGGCGCCACGACGGCCATCCACGCGAGTTGCGGTATGCCGTCGACTACCGGCGGTATCGATGGTATCGCCGCCAGCGAGCTCATGAAATTGAACGGGCAGTCGGTCGCTGAATGTGTTTTATCGCTATTGGTGTGACGTGCCGGATTATCGTTCAGGCTATCCGGTGCGGAGAAAGAACTGTCCGCAACGGAGCAGATTTGCATGGCAATCTGCCCCTTCTTTAGCGCCGCAAGATTCGGCATGTAACCCGCCGGCACCAATGCGCGAAGCGCCAGCGCGCACAACAGCAAGGACAGAAAGATGTGCTTTCTGTTGGGCCGAAGTGCGTGCATGAGAATGAATATCATCTGGGAATTGTATCAGCTTATGCTCGAATTTTATTGGTCTTTGATCTTGGTGACTTGTCAGGAGGAGCGAGCGGCCCAGATTGGGCTGACGCAAGTGCAGATCCGTCTAACGTCCCCCAACCTGCGACAGCAGCCATTTGATGAAGCGGGCGACTTTGCTCCGCTTGCCATGTGCGCTCGGGTAAACCAAATGATGGGCATGCACCCGTATGCCCTTGGTGTCCGGGAAAACCGGCACCAGCAAGCCGCGTTTCAAAAAATCTTCCGACAGGCGATTGCTTTCCAGCGCAATGCCCAGACCCTGCACCGCTGCTTCAATCGCCAGATAAGCGCGATCGAAACTGAGACCGTACTGACTTGGGCTGACCGGCGATCCATGCATGGCAAACCATTGCGGCCATTGCACCAGATTGACTTCGGAAAAAATCAGGTTTTGCTGTAGCAGTTGTTGCGGGCTGTGTAGATTCAATTGAGCGGCCAGCGTCGGACTCATCACCGGCAGCATCTCTTCGTTGAAAATGGTTTCCACATGCAGATCAGCCCAGCGCATCGCCCCATAGCGGATATCGAGATCGACATCGCCGCGTGAGAAATCGGTGTACATATGCGAGGCCGACAACTTGAGGCGGATGTCGGGGTGGCTCTGCATAAACGCCGGCAAGCGCGGCATGAGCCACAAACTGGCAAAGCTGGGGGCACAGTGCAGGCGCAAAATTTCAATACCATCTTCCCCGCGCGCGCTTTGCGCCGCATTCGCAATCAGTGCCAGCGCCCCGGCCAGACTTTGCTGATAGCGCTCTCCGGCGGGTGTGAGCGTGACGCCGCGGAAGGTGCGTTCAAACAATTTCATCCCGACGTAGGACTCCAGTTTGGCAATCTGATGGCTCACCGCGGAGGGCGTCAGATTCAATTCTTCCGCCGCTTTACTGATGTTGGTATGGCGTGCCACGACTTCAAAGGCAATGACTGCCTTGAGCGGAGGCAGGTGCATTGGTGGGGGAGTGATCAGTGTCGTTGTCATTATTATTTTAGTTATGAAAAAAATTCAAAGCTCTTTGAAGGATTGTATCTGGCTGGCTCTATTTCTGTATGGAATACTGCAATCGCTTTACTTGGGTCTGTTGACGTTCATTGACGAGTGCGAACGCGCGGCAGGCGACGCCTGTAGCCGTTCCCGGAGGGTTTTCCCCAGAAAGCGCGTTGGCGGTGTTGCATAGGGTGGCAGGTGAGCCCCCCACCTGCCACCCTATGCGTCTTGCCATCACACTTTCTGGGAAAAACGCATCTCGTCAATGAACGTCAACAGACCCTAAAGACGGATAAAAAATATAACGACACCACGCAGGAGACACTGCAATCGCAACGCCATAACCTGATACGGCGTGGCCGCAGGAGTTTCCTCGTCCAACAAGGAGGAACAAGTGCTACTCAAAGATAAAGTTGCCATCATCACCGGAGCGGCTTCGGCCAGAGGCATCGGTAAAGCAGTCGCCCGCTTATTCGCGGCTCACGGCGCACGCGTTGCCATTCTCGATCTGGACGCAGCGGCCGCCGCCGCTGCCGCTGCCGATATCGGCCCCGAGCATATCGGACTGGCCTGCGATGTCACCGACAAAGCAGCCTGCCTGCTTGCCGCCAAGGAAGTATTGGCCCGGCTGGGGCAGGTTGATATTCTGGTCAACAACGCCGGCATCACCCAGCCGCTGAAAATTATGGAAATTGAAGCGGCGCATTACGAAGCCGTGACCGACGTTTCTCTGCGCGGCACCTTGTACATGAGTCAGGCGCTGATTCCTCATATGCGCAGCCGTCATAGCGGTTCCATCGTGTGTCTGTCGTCGGTATCGGCGCAGCGCGGGGGGGGAATTTTCGGCGGGCCGCATTACTCTGCCGCCAAAGCCGGTGTGTTGGGTTTGGCGAAGGCTATGGCGCGGGAACTGGGGCCGGACAATATCCGCGTCAATTCGCTCACGCCGGGATTGATCCAGACCGACATTACCGCCGGCAAGCTGACCGCCGAAATGAAAGTGGACATCCTCAAAGGCATCCCGCTGAACCGACTCGGCGACGCCGCCGATGTGGCCAATAGCTGCCTGTTTCTCGCCAGCGATCTTTCCAGCTACCTCACAGGCATTACGCTCGATGTGAATGGCGGCATGTTGATTCATTGATTCATTGATTCATTCATTGATTGATTGATTGATTCAAGTAATAGCGAAGTACTTGCAATTGAACGAAGGAAGTACTGATTAGGGCGTGTTGACGCGTCAACACGCCCTAAGCACCACGCAGTCGCTTAGTCAGCGCTTCTTAAAAAGGCCCGCTTGAGGCCTGACAAATAACTGTTCACCAATAACAGGAGACAACATGAAAAAAATCGACAGCATCAGTCTGCAAGGTATCTCCCGCCGCAAAATCCTGACCTACGGCGCGGTATTGCCCCTCTCGGCCATGATCGGCAAGTATGCGCATGCCGCTGAATTCAATTACAAAATGGCGACCGGACAAGATCCGACGCATCCCGTCAACAAACGTGCGCAGGAAGCGCTGACCCGGATCAAGGAAGCCACCGGCGGTCGCGTCGATATCCGCCTGTTTCCCGCTAACCAGCTGGGATCGGACACCGATTTGCTGGCGCAGGTACGCAATGGCGGCGTCGAATTTTTCAATCTGTCCGCTTCGATTCTGGCGACGCTGGTGCCTGCCAGCGGTATCGCCAACATGGGCTTTGCCTTCAACGGCTACGATCAGGTGTGGAAGGCGATGGATGGCGATCTCGGCAAATACATCCGCAGCCAGATCGAAAAAATCGGCATTATTACTGTCTCACGTAGCTGGGATAACGGTTTCCGTCAGGTCACCTCGTCCACACGCGCCATTCGCACGCCCGACGATTTACGCGGTTTCAAAATGCGGGTGCCGCCTGCACCGATTTTGACCTCGCTGTTTCAGGCGCTGGGAGCGGGACCGACGCCGATTAATTTTAACGAAGTGTATTCCGCGCTCCAGACCAAGCTGGTCGAAGGTCAGGAAAATCCGCTGCCTATCATCGCTACTGCACGCCTGTATGAAGTGCAAAAATATTGCAGCATGACCAGCCATGTGTGGGACGGCTATTGGGTACTGGGCAATCGTCGCGCTGTAGAAAAGTTACCCGCCGATCTGCAAGCCATCGTACTGCGTGAATTCGATCGCGCCGCCCTCGATCAGCGCGGTGACATCGCCAAACTCAACGACAGCCTGCGTCAGGACATGACGAGCAAGGGCTTGCAATTCGTCGATGTCGATAAGAACGCTTTCCGCGACGCCCTGCGCAAGAGCAGTTTCTATAAAGATTGGAAAGCCAAGTTCGGTGAGCAGGGCTGGAATCTGCTGCAGCAAGAGGTCGGAGCATTGGCATGATGGCGGCAAGCCACCACATGGATGCGCGCACGGAAAAACGGCAGGGAATCGCTCTGGCCCAGATGGAAAAAATACTGGGCTGGCTGGTCGAATTTCCGGCCGCTTTTGCGGTGATCGCGGAAGTGATCATTTTGCTTTCGGGCGTGACGGCGCGCTTTGTCTTCCATCAACCGCTGGTGTGGGCCGATGAACTGGCCTCCACCGTGTTTCTGTGGCTGGCCATGTTTGGCGCTGCAGTGGCCTTGCGGCGCGGCGAGCACATGCGCATGACGGCACTGGTCGGCAAGCTGTCCGGTGAATGGCAGGCACGGATCGAGGCACTGGCGGTTGGTACGCCTTGCCTGTTTCTGGCGCTGCTGCTGTGGCCTGCGATGGAATATGCGCAACAGGAATGGGTGGTGCAATCACCGGCGCTGGGCTTGCCCGGTACTTTGCGGGAAGCAGCATTACCAGTCGGTTGCGTATTGATGCTGGCCATCAGTGGCCTGCGACTGCTGCGTTTCCGCCTGCGCAATCTGGCTTTCGTCGCGGGTGTCCTGGCCTTGGTCGCTGCGGCCTTGTTCCAGTGGGGCGATGTGTTGCAGTCCATCGGCAACTGGAATCTGGTGTTTTTCTTTGTCGTGCTGGTGAGTGCCGGTGTGCTGGCCGGTGTGCCGATTGCCTTCTGTTTTGGACTGGTGACGGTGGCGTATCTGCTGACGACCACCTCGACTCCGCTGGAAGTGGTGGCGGGGCGCATCAACGAAGGCATGAGCTCGCTGATTTTACTGGCAGTGCCTTTGTTCATTCTGCTTGGGCAGTTGATAGAAATGACGCAGATGGCCAAGGCCATGGTTGGATTTCTGGCGTCGCTACTGGGCCATGTGCGCGGTGGTTTGTCGTATGTGTTGCTGGGCGCAATGATGCTGGTGTCGGGCATCTCCGGCGCTAAAACGGCAGACATGGCGGCAGTCGCGCCGGTGCTGTTTCCTGAAATGAAAAAGCGCGGCATGGAAGAGGGCGAACTGGTGTCGCTGCTGGCCGCTTCCGGTGCGATGGCAGAAACCATTCCGCCCTCACTGGTGTTGATCACCATTGGCTCCGTGACCGGGGTATCGATTGCTGCCTTGTTCACTGGCGGGCTGCTGCCCGGCGTGGTCTTGGCCGTAGTGCTGGCCGTACTGGCGCGTTATCGTATTGCCGAAAAAAGCATGGAAAACGTTAAGCGTGCATCGGCTGCGGTGGTGCTGCGCAGTTTCGTCGTGGCTTTACCGGCGCTGGCGATTCCTGTGTTGATTCGTACCGCGGTAGTGGAGGGTGTGGCGACAGCAACGGAAGTATCGACTATCGGCATCGTCTACACCATTCTGGTGGGCGTGCTGGTGTACCGACGCTTCGATTTGCGGCGGGTATATCCGATGCTGGTGGAAACGGCCGCTTTGTCGGGTGCGATTCTGTTCATTATCGGCACTGCCACCTGCATGGCCTGGGCGCTGACGCAATCCGGTTTTTCACATGCACTGGCGCAAGCCATCGGATCAATGCCGGGTGGCCGCTGGGGTTTCCTGCTGATTTCCATTGTCACCTTCATCGTGCTGGGTAGCGTGCTGGAAGGGATTCCGGCGATGGTGCTGTTTGGTCCCTTGCTGTTTCCGATTGCCCGTCAACTCGGCGTGCATGAAGTGCATTACGCCATGGTGGTCATTCTGGCGATGGGCATCGGTTTGTTCGCACCGCCTTTCGGACTTGGTTACTACAGCGCCTGCACCATCGGCCGGGTCAGTCCCGATGCGGGTATGAAACGCATCTGGCCGTATCTGGGCGCGCTGTTGCTGGCCTTGCTGGTGGTGGCGGCGGTGCCGTGGATCTCGACAGGGTTTCTCACCTGATTACACCGGTAGACAGATAAGGAAGCTCTGAGATTGCGCCGCGCAGTCGCTTCATTAGAGCTTCCTCAAAATTAAATTAATGGAAGACACAAGGAGAAGTCATGTCTGAAATAAATGTAATCGCTTTGTCGGAGCGCGCTTATCGCATCCGCCGCAATGCCTTGCAAATGGGCGAGGTGCAGGGCCAGGGCTATGTCGGTCAGGCGCTGGGCGTGGCTGATGTGCTGGCGGTCGCTTATTTTCACTCGCTGAAATTGCGTCCGGAAGACCCGAAGTGGGAGCAGCGTGATCGCTTCCTGTTGTCGATCGGCCATTACGCCATCGCCCTGTACGCCGTGCTGATCGAAGCCGGCGTCATTCCGCAGGAGGAGCTGGAAAGTTACGGTTCCGACGATAGCCGTCTGCCGATGTCGGGCATGGCGACTTACACGCCGGGCATGGAAATTACCGGCGGTTCGCTGGGACACGGTCTGGGCATTGCGGTCGGCATGTGTCTTGGTCTGAAGCAAAAGAAATCCGCTTCGTTCGTTTATAACCTGCTCTCCGACGGCGAGCTGGACGAAGGCTCGACCTGGGAAGCGGCGCTGTCGGCCAGTCATTGGGGTCTGGACAATCTGATCGCGATGGTCGATGTAAATAATCAACAGGCCGACGGGCCATCTTCCAGTGTGCTCGGCTTCGAGCCGCTGGCCGACAAGTGGACGGCGTTTGGCTGGTATGTGCAACGGGTCAATGGCAACGATTTGGGCGCACTGGTCACCGCTTTCGACAATGCCCGGGCGCACACCGGTGCGCGTCCGCGCATGATCATTTGCGACACCTTGATGGGCAAGGGCGTGCCTTTCCTGGAAACGCGCGAAAAAAATCACTTTATTCGAGTCGATGCGGAAGAGTGGCAGCTTGCTCTGAAGGTCTTGTACAAAGGAGAAGCAGCATGAACGATACGACCAAACAAGCAGCACCGGCAGCTACCGGTGCAACACCTGCGACACCAGCCAAACCGCGCCTGACCACTTCGGCGATGATCGCTTCACTGGCCGCAGAAGGTCAGCGCACCAAGCCTGCCCCTTTCGGTCATGCCCTTGCTACCTTGGCAGAAACCCGGCGCGACATTGTCGGCATGACGGCCGATCTCGGTAAATATACCGACCTGCATATTTTTGGTAAGGCGCATCCGGAACGGTATTACCAGATGGGCATGGCAGAGCAATTGCTCATCATGGCCGCTGCCGGTATGGCGAAAGAAGGCTTCACCCCTTTTGCCACCACCTACGCTGTTTTTGCGGCACGACGCGCCTACGACTTTTTCTGTCTGGCGGTGGCGGAAGAAAATCTGAACGTCAAAGTGGTTTGCGCCTTGCCTGGGCTAACTACCGGCTACGGCCCCAGCCATCAGGCCACCGATGATCTGGCGATTTTCCGCGCCATGCCTAATCTGACCATCGTCGATCCTTGCGATGCGCTGGATATCGAACAAGCGGTACCGGCGATTGCCGCGCATAACGGCCCGGTCTATATGCGACTGTTGCGCGGCAATGTGCCGCTGGTGCTGGATGAATACGATTATAAATTTGAGCTAGGCAAGGCCAAACTGCTACGTGATGGTCGCGATGCGCTGATCATTTCTTCCGGCTTCATGACCATGCGGGCGCTGGAAACCGCCGACCTGCTGCGCGCCGACAATGTGCAGGTAGGCGTGCTGCATGCGCCGACTATCAAACCGTTAGACGAGGAAACCATCCTCCGCGAAGCGGGTAAAAACGGACGCATGGTGATCGTTGCGGAAAATCATTCCGTCATCGGTGGACTGGGCGAAGCAGTGGCCAGCTTGCTGATGCGCGCCGGTGTCCGGCCTTCTTCGTTTCATCAAATTGCTTTGCCCGATGCCTTCCTCGACGCCGGTGCCTTGCCCACCTTGCACGACCGTTATGGCATTTCGTCGGCAGTCATGGCGACGAGGATCAAATCATGGTTGTAGCCCCTTCTGCCGCATCGGCCATGCCGTTCGTTCCGCTGTCCGTCGACCAGTTGCGCGAAATGGCCAGGATCAATCGTATCGATTGCACCGACATGTACATGGCCGCCGGCAACGGTCATTTCGGCAGCAGTTTTTCGTGCGCGGAAATTCTGACGGCACTGTATTTTTCCGTCATGCGGGTCGATCCGGACAACCCGGAATGGGCTGACCGTGACCGGCATATTTTTTCCAAAGGACATGCTGCGCCGACGGTGTATTCGGCCTTGATCCGGCGCGGCTTCATGCCGGCGCAATGGATGCAGGAGTTTGAAACCAAAGTCGGCGTCCGACTGATGACGCATCCTTCGCGGCGGTATCAGCCGGGTCTGGACTTGTCTACCGGCGCGCTGGGACATGGCCTGTCGGTGGGTGTCGGTATGGCACTGGCGGCAAAGATGGATCGCAAGGACTATCGCGTTTTCGTCCTGATGGGTGATGGTGAAATTCACGAAGGATCGGTGTGGGAAGCCGGTGCGAGTGCCGCCAAATACAAACTCGACAATCTGGTGGCAATCATCGACCGCAACGGTTTGTGCGTCGATGGCCGGGCGGAAGACGTGATGCCGATGGAGCCGCTCAAGCAGCGCTGGGAAGCCTTCGGTTGGGAAACCTTTGAAGTGGACGGACACGACATTCCGACCTTGCTCAAGCACCTGGATGTGCCGCGCAGCGGCGGCAGCGGCAAGCCGCGCATGCTCATTGCGAAAACAATCAAGGGAAAAGGAGTCAGCTTCATGGAAGACGTGCGCGGCTGGCATGCCGATGTCATTACGCCGGAACAATACGCGTGCGTGATGGAAGAACTGAAGGAGCCCTTGCCATGAGCGCAGTAACGATGGGGTTCAACAGCGATACCGTCAACGAGCGCACCAACGCAGCGATTGCCGAGCAGCGCGCCAGGCACGTTCTCAAACCGGCGCGTCAGCAATTCGGTGAAAGCTTTCTGGCAATGGCCAAAGAGTTTCCGCAACTGGTCGCGGTAACAGCCGATTTGATGAATGCCACCGGTCTGGTCGAGTTTGGCGCGACCTATCCTGAGCGCATGATCAATGTCGGTATCGCCGAGCAAAATCTGGTCGGCGTGACAGCCGGACTGGCGTCCTGCGGCAAGTTGTCGGTGGCGGTGACGTATGCCTCCTTTTTATCCTTGCGTGCGATTGAGCAGGTGAAGGTCGATTGCGCCTATAACGGCGTGAAGGTGATTCTGGTCGGCATGGGAGCAGGCTTGTCGTACGGCGTGGGCGGGCCGACGCATCAGACTTATGAGGATGTGGCCGTCATGCGCGCCATTCCCAACATGATTGTGCTGGCTCCTTCCGATACGGTGGAAATGGACAAGGCCTTGCGCGCGTGTATCGAGCAGACGCGCATTACGCCGATTTTTTTGCGTCTTGGTCGCGGACCGGAATATGTGTTCAACGCACCTGATACGCCGTTTGAAATCGGGAAGGCAGTTCGTTTGCGCGAGGGAGACGACCTCTGCATCGTGGCGAATGGCGCGATGGTGTTTGAGGCCGTGCTGGCAGCCGATGCGCTGGCACTGGAGGGAATTCGGGTGCAGGTGCTGAATATGCACACCGTCAAACCTATTGATCGCGAGGCGCTGCTGGAAGCCGCCGCCAGAGTACGCGGCATGCTGGTGGTGGAGGAACACAATGTGCTCGGTGGTTTGGGTTCGGCGGTGCTGGAAGTGCTGGATCAGGGGCATCGTATTCCGGTGCAACGCATCGGTATCGAGGATGCGTACCCGCCAATCGGCCCGACTTTCGAGCTACGTGCGGCGCTGGGTTTGTGCGCTGAAAATATGGCCGCGCAAGCCAAGGCGATGCTCAAACGGGTGAGGGTCTGAACAAAGGAGGGCATGTGAATAAACAGAAAATTGCTTTTGTCGGGCTGGGTTCCATGGGTATGCCGATGGCAAAAAATTTGCTGGCGCGGGGTTTTTCCGTGTGCGGTTTTGACATGCGCGCAGCGGCGGTGGAGGCGCTGCAACAGGCGGGCGGTCTTTCTGCGACATCATCGGTGCAGGCGCTCAAGGATGCCGATGTGGTGATTTTGATGGTGGTCAATGCTGCGCAGGCGGAGTCGATTTTATTTGCAGAGGGCGGTCTGGATGTGCTCGCCGACAATGCTGTCGTGGTGCTGATGGCCACCTGCGCGCCGGGTGCGGTGGAGTCGATTGCGCAACGCGTATTGGGTGCCGGCAAGCGTTTTATCGACGCGCCGGTGTCCGGTGGCGTGGTGGGTGCGGAGGCGGCGACGCTGACGATCATGGCAGCAGCCGATGCCGCCACTATTGCCGCGCTTGCTCCGGTGTTTGCGGCGATGGGCGATAAATTTTTCCATGTTGGCGAACGTCCCGGTCAGGGTGCGATGGCGAAGACGGTCAATCAATTACTGTGCGGCGTTCATCTGGCGGTAACGGCAGAAGCCATTTCGCTGGCGACCAGTGCGGGTATCGATATGGAAGTTATGCTCAATATCGTCGGCAATTCGGCCGCGTCGAGCTGGATGCTGAAAGACCGTGGACATCGCATGTTGGAGACCGAACCGGTCGTGACCAGCGCGGTAGATATTTTCGTTAAGGATCTGGGAATCGTGATGGCGGCGGGCAGCGAGAGCAAGGTGGCACTGCCTTTTGCGGCGCTGGCATATCAGTTGTTTGCCAGCGTATCGGGGCGGGGCGCGGGTGCGTGTGACGATAGTCAGGTGATACGGGCATATCGGGCGCTGAACGGAGGCTAGGAGCGCGATTGCCGCGCTTGTGTGAAACAGGCGGCGCTGCTTGCACAGCGCCGCCTGTTTTACTGTTCACACTATTGAGGCGTGGGGTGAACTCATCGTGCTGAATCAATCGCGCTGAATCAATCTCGCTGAATCAATACCTCTGAATCAATACCTCTGAATCAATACCTCTGAATCAATACCTCTGAATCAATCCAGCAAAATTAATCTCGCGAAATCAACGTCCCTTCGCTGCGCGCCAGGTGGCGAAATCGCTGCGTGCCGATTCGTCGGTGGGCGGGTACAGGCCCAGGATGCTGCGGCCCCTGGCGACTTCTTCCATCACGAAATCTTCAAAGGCCGTCATTTCGACGGCTTCGGTAGCGACTTCGTCGGCAATGCCGGCGGGGATGACGATGACGCCTTCGGCATCGCCGACCATGATGTCGCCGGGAAAGACGGCGACGTCGCCGCAGCCGATGGGCACGTTGATGTCGAGCGCCATGTGCAGGGTCAGGTTGGTCGGCGCGGAGGGGCGGTTGTGGTAGGCGGGCATGGCCATGCGGGCGATTTCGGGCGAGTCGCGGAAGCCGCCATCGGTGACGACGCCGGCGGCACCGCGCACCATCAGCCGTGAAATCAGAATCCCGCCCGCCGATGCGGCGCGTGCGTCTTTGCGGCTATCCATGACCAATACTGCGCCGGGAGGACATTCTTCGACGGCCTTGCGTTGCGGATGGTTGCGGTCGAGGAAGACGGTGATCTGGTTCAGGTCTTCGCGTGCCGGGATGTAGCGCAGGGTGAAGGCTTCGCCGACCATGTTGCCGGCTTCCGGGTTGAGTGGTCGCACGTCCTGGATGAATTGCTGGCGCAGGCCGCGTTTGAACAGCGCGGTGCAGAGGGTGGCGGTGCTGACGGTTTTTAGTTTGGCGCGTGTTGCGGGATTGAGCTTGGTCATGGGGTTTCCTTTGAGCGGAATAGGGGCAATTGAGGACGATTTATGGAGATTTATGGAGATTGGCTGGAGATTAAAAAATGTCGGGTTCGCCCACGGGTGCGCCAAAGTCGGTGCGCAGGAAGTCGAAGTCGCAGCCTTCGTCGGCCTGTCCGATGTGGCGCGAGAACATCCAGCCGTAGCCGCGTTCGAAATGCACGACCGGCGCTTTCCATGCGGTTTTGCGGCGGGCCATTTCTTCGTCACTGATGTCGACGTTGATGCTGCGGGCGTCGATGTCGACCGAGATGATGTCTCCGGTTTTGATCAGTGCCAGCGGGCCGCCGATGTAGGCTTCGGGGGCGATGTGCAGGACACAGGCACCGTAGCTGGTGCCGCTCATGCGGGCATCGGACAGGCGCAGCATGTCGCGCACGCCTTGTTCGACCAGCTTTTTAGGAATCGGCAGCATGCCCCATTCCGGCATGCCGGGGCCGCCTTGCGGTCCGGCGTTGCGCAGGACGAGGACGGTGTCGACGGTGACGTCGAGGTCGTCGCGGTCGATGACTGCTTTCATCGTGGGGTAATCGTCGAATACCAGTGCCGGGCCGGAATGCTTGAAGAAGCGCGGTTCGGCGGCGCTCGGTTTCATGACGCAGCCGTTGGGGGCGAGGTTGCCTTTGAGGACGGCCAGCGCGCCTTCCTGATACAGGGCGTTATCGACGGTGCGGATGACGTCGTCGTTATAGACTTCGGCGGTGGCGATATTGTCGCCCAGCGTTTTGCCGGTGACAGTCATGACGTCCAGATGCAACTTGTCACGGATGCGTGTCATTAATGCAGGCAGGCCACCGGCAAAATAGAAGTCTTCCATCAGATAGGTAGTGCCGTTGGGACGGATATTGGCGATCACCGGCACCTTGCGACTGGCGCTTTCGAAATGGTCCAGAGTGATGTGGTGGCCAGCGCGGCGCGCCATGGCGATGACGTGGACGATGGCGTTGGTGGAACAGCCCATGGCCATGGCGACGGCGATGGCATTGAGGTAGGCCTCGTGGGTCTGGATGTGACTTGGCGTGAGGTCGTTCCACACCATGTCGACGATGCGGCGGCCAGCGTCGGCGCACATGCGGATGTGGTTGGCGTCGGCGGCGGGGATGGAGGAGGCGCCGGGCAGGGTCATGCCGAGCGCTTCGGCAATCGCAGTCATGGTGCTGGCCGTGCCCATAGTCATGCAGGTGCCGTGGCTGCGCGCAATACCGGCTTCCATGCCGCCCCATTCTGCGGCGCTGATTTTGCCGGCGCGGCGTTCATCCCAGAATTTCCAGGCGTCAGAACCGGAGCCGAGCACTTGACCTTTGAAATTGCCGCGCAGCATGGGGCCGGCGGGGATGTAGATCGCGGGCAGGCCGGCGCTGGTGGCACCCATTAGCAGGCCGGGTGTGGTTTTGTCGCAGCCGCCCATCAGTACGGCGCCATCCACCGGATGCGAGCGCAGCAGTTCTTCGGTTTCCATGGCCAGCATGTTGCGATACATCATGGTGGTGGGTTTGACGAAGGATTCCGACAGCGAAATCGCCGGTAGTTCGACCGGGAAACCGCCCGCCTGCAAAATGCCGCGCTTGACGTCGTCGATGCGCTGCTTGAAATGCGAGTGGCAGGGGTTGAGGTCGGACCAGGTATTGATGATGGCGATGATTGGCTTATCGGCCCAGTCTTCGGGGGCGTAGCCCATTTGCATGATGCGCGAGCGGTGGCCGAAAGAGCGCAGATCGTCTGGAGCGAACCATTTGGCGCTGCGCAGGGTGGCGGGTGTTTTTTTGCGAGAGTCCATGCTGTTCTTTCTTTGATGATTCTGTTCGGGGCTGGTATTGCAGTTCTTGGGGAGCATTCTTTGGCGGGGTCCTGTTTTGCCATTAAAACACTAATATATTAGTGTGTCAAAAGAAAAGTCATCTAGAATGGAGTCCTTTGAAGGACGGCGCTTATCTGGCCGCTCTAAACCCGGATAGCCAGGCGTTCTGGTGCTGATAGTTCGCCGTTACGCCAAGTCAGCGCAACGACGCGAAGCCGGTATATCCAGCCATTGATAGACTTGAGACCCAGACCTAGATTATGAGCAGTATCGAATTCCCCACCCCTTTCAAGCTGGATCGTTCGCGCCATGCCTCAGCGCAGGTGTTTGAGCATTTGCGCGGGATGATTATTTCGCTGGCGGTGGCACCCGGCACGGTATTGCCGCGCACTGAACTGGCGGCGTATTTTGATTTGAGTCTGACCCCCATCCGCGATGCGCTGATGCGCCTGGAAGAGGAGCGGTTGGTGGATATTTTTCCTCAGCATGCGACGGTGGTGCGTCCGATTGATGTCGTCTCTGCCCGACAATCGCATTTTTTGCGGCAATCGATTGAGCTGGAAGTGGTGCATGGACTGACGCTCGATATTGCCAGGCACCCGGATTTATTACCTCGGCTGGAGGAGGCGCTTGCGCAGCAGCAAGCGGCGCTGGACGCGGAGGATTACGATCGCTTTGTCCTGGCGGATCAGGCCTTCCATAGGGTGATGTATGAGGCGGCGAAGGTGGATAGCTTGTTCGATCTGGTACGTCGCCATAGCGGTAATCTTGATCGCTTGCGGCGGCTGCATGTGCCGATTCCGGGCAAGGCTTTGTCGATTCTGCGCGATCATGCGGAAATTATCTCTGCCATCGCGACGGGCGATCCGCTGCTGGCGCAAGCGACTGTGCGCAAGCATCTGTCGGGCACGCTGGCGCATCTGGAGGATATCCGGGCGCGTCATCCTGAATATTTGATCGACGATACGGCTGCGACGGCCTAAATGTTGTGATTGGATCATTTTAGTGAGGGCTGATCGGCTTTACATTCGGATCAAAATGGCGCTGGCGCGGTATCATGGCGCCGGCGGCAACGCAGCCGGACTGGTGCAGTTTCGGTGGGACGTAGAGGAAAAAGAAAATGAATAACAGTTTGACCAAGGATGAATACGCTGCGCTGGAACAAATCGACGGGCCTGCGCGTGAGCGCGAAACCGCTTGTGTTTCCAGAAATGCCAAGCGACTGGCGGGTCTTAAATATATTGCTTACGAAAATAACAATCGTCTGGTCTTGACTGAAAAAGGTCATCAGGCACTGTTTCTACAGCAATGCATCAATGCTTTGCGCGCGCTGGAAACGGATCCTAAGGCTTATCTCGGCGGTGATGTTGAGACCTTCCTTCGCAAGAAGGGACATGTGGTCGCCGTGGAGGGCGCGGAAAACGGTTTCGAAATTACGGTAAAGGGCCGTGAAAGCCTGGCCGATATTGACGCAGCCGCACGCTGATACAGATTGTGCTTCGTTCGTGATGCGGTGGTAATGCAAGATTGGAATCAGCGGGAAGTGATGCGAAACATCGAAATAAAAAATGTTTATTTATCCCTTTGCATTCTGCGTCACGATTGGGCTATAATTCCGCTCCTGCACAGCAATGTGTCAGGAATGTTTCAGAACTCCCCGCGGGAGTAGCTCAGTTGGTAGAGCGATACCTTGCCAAGGTATAGGTCGAGAGTTCGAGCCTCTTCTCCCGCTCCATATTTGAATCGCTTGTGATCAACAAGCGGTCCTGCAAAAAAACCTGTCGTGCTTACCGCATGGCAGGTTTTTTTTCGTCTGGTCTCGCAAATGGAAAAGCGTAAATGAAAAAACAGGCCCTATTATTTTTTCATTAGTTTTCTTTTGCGTCGGGCGAAGGGGTGTCTTTGTCGTCGAAGGCGCAAACACAATTGCGGCCACGTTCCTTGGCAGTGTATAAGGCGAGATCGGTCTGTCTCAGCAACTGCATCGGGTCGCTGTCATTGTGTGCCGGAGTGATGGCATGAATGCCAAAACTGGCGCTCACCATGCCGATACCGTTTCCCTTGTGCGTGATGCGCAGATTCAGCACGCCATTGCGGATATTGTTGGCAACCGTCAGCGTGCCGGCCAGATCGGTGCCAGGCAGCAGCACCACAAACTCTTCCCCTCCATAACGTGCCGCTAAATCACCGGGTCGATTCATTCGGATGATATTGCCGATGCTGCGCAGGCACTCATCGCCAGCCGGATGTCCGTATAGGTCATTGTATTGCTTGAAGTAATCGACATCGATCATGATCATGCCCAGCGAGGTCTTGTCGCGGATGGCGCGCTGAAATTCTTTTTGCAGTGTTTCGTCAAACTGACGACGGTTGGCCAGCCCCGTCAGCGCATCCTGTAGCGCGAGTTTGCCGAGGGCGTCATTGAGTCTGAGCAAACTGCTGCGTGCTGTATGCAATTCAGCTTCTATCCGCGCATGTTTGCGAATCTGCCTGATCATGCGCAGTCCCAGTAGTGCGAGCAGGATAGACATCAGCGAAAGTACCAGCGTCAGTTGCAGGGTATCGGCCCGCCATGAATCCAGAACTTCATCCTGGGAAAGAGCCGTGGAAACGACTAAGGGATAGTGCGGCAAATGACGATACGCAATGATTCTTTCTACCTTGTCAGCGGGTGAAACGGCCCTCAGTATTCCATTGGAATTGGATGGTAATGGATAGTCGGACAAGGAAACTCCCAGCTCGGTCTGACTGCTCGCGCTGCTGAGGAAAGGTTGACGAAGGAGTGGCATGCCGTCATCCAGCGAAAGCAGAATGACGCCTTGGCGGCCGATATCGAAGCTGCCGTAGTACTGGGAGAAAGCGCTTGCTTTCAGGAAAGCGACCACCATGCCGTCGAACGATCCATCGGGGTTATTAAGGCGTCTTGAAACCGGGATGACCCAGTCGTGGCTTTGGCGGCTACGCATCGGCAATCCAATGCGCGGGCTGCGAGTAGATTGCGAACGATGGTAGTTCAGGTAGGGTAAGTCGATGGGATTGGATGGCCGCCAAACATCGTCCATCGAACTGAGCAGGATATTGCCGTTTTCGTCGAACAGAAAAAGAGACTCAAGTTCTGGCACCTGACTAACGATGGATGCCAGCCAGGGATAGAGCATGAAATGTGGGGTTTCATTGTCGCCCTCCCATCTTTGCACGATCGTTGCCAGCACCGTATCGATTTTGCTGAAGGTGTCATCGGCTTGCTGGCTCAGTGCGCTGGAGAGATTGACCGCCGTTTTTTCTGCATCTTGCAATTTGTGCTGTCTGCCATTCCATGAAAGCCAGCCGTTAATAACGATGAGAGAACAACACGCCAGCAAGACGAAGGATATCGCCAGCGACATTAAAGGCAAGCGATGACCGAGTACAGTATTTTTTTGTGGAGTCTGATGCAGATTGGTCATCTCTGGTGGCGCAGCAGGGTAGTTGACAAGGTAACTACCCGCCTGGAAATACAGTTGAATTAACGGGGAGTCGGGAATTCGCGCCCGGATGATTCAATGGGCCTTGTGCATGATGGCACCGATGCTGCAATACAGGCAAACTTTGTTAGTTATCAGCGCGTGTTGCCATTGTTGCAACTCCTTGCCGTAGCCTCGCTAGACATGCCGCTGCGTTTGGGCAGCGGCCGCCTGCCGCACTCGCAGGTGAGCCGACAATACGCCCTAATGCCTCAGCAGAAAAGAATAACAGCAGGATGTATCAGTGACAGACGTCCTGTTGAGGGTGTGTTACCCCTGATTAGCTTCTTTGGGGATTATTCTTGTATCGGGGGAATTTGTCGCTTCGCTGACGTTGATAAATTGCTTTGCATATTCAGCCCGTCTGGCCTGATCCGACTCAATGAGCAATTGGTAGCGCGTTTCTGACACCCGTTGCTGAAGTTTGGCAACGTAGCGTTCTCGCTGCAACCATTCAATAATGATGGTGGTAAGAATGCAAGTGACGCTGTACATGATGATCAGGAAATAATCAGCATGCGTCATGTCACTGACTGCGTAATAAGGCTGGCGGAAAAAAAACAGGGCGGTAGGAAGGCTGATCGACAGCAACACCAGCGAATAAGCGTAGCCAAACAAAAAGCTCATGACGATGCAGTTGAGCCAAAAAAACAGCATCGAAAGTGACTCTCCTACAAAAGGCGAGAGAGCGAAACGAATGGCAAACGCGACGGTGAAACCGCAAGCGCATATGATAACCGGCAGAAAGCCGGTTGGTCGCCAGCGTTTCGCATTTCTAAATGTGATGGAGCTCATGAGGGTTTTCTACCATTTGCATGGATTGAGTATGCATGAAACAAAGGGAAAACAGGCACTGTTTAAGGGCGCTAATAAAATTCCTGCTTGCTTGCGTAGAGACTCCTTAACGTCGGTCTTTCAACGCTGAGTTGCTTGCAAGATCCTTGCGGGCGACATCGTCACCATGAAAATCAATACTGCGCTTGAGAAACTGAACGGTTTCATTCGTCACAATTTCACGTTCATTGTCGACCGTAATGATGTGGTAACAGTCTCCCAGCCAGACCGCTTTCCTGACTTCCGCATGAATATTCTTCAGCACCATTTCGGCATTTTTAGGCGAGGCGGTTTCGTCGTCGATTGAATGGATGACCAGCGTATGGGCGCGCACCAGTGACAGCGAATGTCGCACGTAGGCCATCAATTTCTGCGCCGCCCACAGATGCCGCGCAGGAATAGCGCTGGCGCCGACTTCCGCCACACCTTCTTTTTTGAGTGCATTGGCCACGCGTTGCCGCATGACAAAATTCTTGATGCCGTAAGGATCGCGCTCTTTATAAGACCAGTTGCGATAGCCCAGCATGTAAGGGATGTTCATCATCCGGTGATACCACGGAATGGACCAGCCATCGTATTGCAGCACAGGAGAAAGCAGCACGATGCTCAGCAATTCATTGTGCCTGGACGCGACTGCCAGGGCCAGTGTGGCACCCATGCTGAGCCCGCACAGGGAAACAGTTTTGAATTCTTCCTTCAATCGCAATACTTTGTGTTCCACAGCGGCGCACCAATCCATCCAGTTCGGTGTCACCAGAGGGTCGGTGAGCGCGGCGGAGTAGTTGGGGATGTTCATGATGACCAAGGTGCAATTCATCGCTTTCAGTGCTTTGGGAATGGAACCCATCTCAAGCACCGAGCCGCAGAGTCCGTGCAGCAAGATCACTGCATGATCTGCACGGCGTTCCCTGCGTCGTTCTGATTCATATTGACTGCGTGGTTTGGAATTCATAGGGTATTCATGCGGTTCGAGCGGACTCTTTATTAACCGCCGGCATAGCAGACTGGTTGTTGGCGATGAATGGATGTATGACTACCTAAATGGTGCATTCAGATAATTTACGCAATAAGTGTGCATTTTATTCTTTTATTCATTTATTCGGGTTTTTGTATTAATACCCTCAATGTTTGAAAACAGATCGCCGGCTGTCAGCGTAATGGAGCGCCGCATTGTCGTTTGATACCTGATATTTTTTAAGTACGGATGATTAAACAATCAGCGGCGGCATGTCAGTTGCAATGCCAGTGCTGAACGGGCCAATCGCGCTGTTGCGCAAGTTCGGCTAATCGCGCGTCCGGATTGACGACGATAGGATGGCTGACGGCATCGAGCAAGGGAAGGTCGTTCGATGAATCAGAATAAAAAAATCGGGTTGCTGTTGCATTGACGTCCAGCTGTTGACTGCTCAGCCACAGGTCCAGGCAGGTCAGTTTTTGTTCGCGGAAACTGATCGGGCCGTCGATTTTCCCGCTCAGGCGACCATCTCGTATTTCCGCCTGAGGCGCAATGACCGGCACGTCAAACAGTGCGCCGATTGCCGATGATAGAAAGCTGTGTGTCGCCGTAATGATGGCCAGCACATGCCCTTGCGCCCGGTGCAAGGTAACGGTTTCGTAGGCTTCCTGACTGATGCGGGGAGTGATTTCCGTCGCGACAAAATCGGCGCGCACCGGCAGCCATTCGGCCAGTGGCTTGTGCATCAGCAACTCCAGATGAAAGCCGAGGTAGTCGGCGATATCGAGTTTTTCTGCCGCATAACGCGCCATGTAATCGGCTTGCTGTTCCAGTATCGAGGCTGGCAGATGGGCGTTGCGTACCAAATAGTTAAGCCACAGAGAGTTGCTGTCGCCGTCAAGCAAAGTATGGTCGAGGTCAAAAAGTGCGAGAGTCATGGAGCAGAAAGGAAGATGATTTGATGGTTTGATGTTGGCGGTAACACGGCCTGCAGTCTAATCGATTAATTTTCCTGCCGCATCGAAAAAAGGATAAGGGCCATCGTAGTCACCGATGGCGACCGCATGGCTGACCATATTGCCGTCTTCCCAACGATGCAGCATGTAACCGGGCGGCTCCATCCGAAAGCAACTCGGCGCTGCCGGTTTCAGGTCGAGCGCCACCTGATGCGCCGGACTAGGGCAGGTCAAAACGCGCCGACCACCGATCATTGTTTGAATATGCCGATGCAAATGACCGCACAAAATCAGTTCGATTTGCGGATGGCGGCTGACGATCTCCGCGAACGCTTCACGTCCGGTCAGTCCGATGGCATCCATGTGGGCGATGCCGGTCAGGAAAGGCGGGTGATGCATCAGCACCAGCGTCGGTCGGCCGGGCGCGCGCGCCAGCGTTTCTTCCAGCCACGCCAGCCGTTCGGCGCAGAGCTCGCCGCGTCCTTCGCGCGGCACCAGCGTATCGAGGCCAATGATGCGCAAGGGATAGCGATCGTCGATGCTGAAATGCAGGAAACCACTCGCCGGCAAATAACCGTCGCTACCGAAAGCCTCCCGCATCGCTTCGCGTTCATCGTGATTGCCAGGAATCATGATGACCGGCGCAATCAAGGGAGTCAGCAAGGTCTTGAGAAAGGCATATTCTTCCGGCCGTCCAAGATCGACCAGATCACCGGTCATCACGATCAGATCCGGCTGCGGATCGAGCGCGGCCACTTCGGCTATGCAACGTCTGAGCATGGTCTCGGTATCGACCCGGCGATACGCCAGTTTGCCGGGCATTTTGATATGGGGATCGGTAATTTGAGCGATTAGCATGGCCATTCTTTCATCGTGGGCAGGATCAATTCAATACAGTTCATGGCAGTCTTACAGCGCCAGCAAGCCTTGCGCATCGACTTGCAAGCGCACCGGCTGGCCGACTTGCAAGGTGCAGCGCGCCAGACTTTCCACCACCAGCGGTTGCGCTTCGCCGACATCGATAAAAAGCCGGGTGCGATCGCCAAGGAAAAACGCAGCGGCGACGCTGCCGTCGAGGTCGGCATGTTCATTCGCTTCAACGATGCGCACATCTTCCGGACGGAACAGCAGTTCGTTGGCAGAAGAGGCCGGCCCGTTCCAGCGCAGTAGACCGCCAGCGCAGGCAAAACCCTCCGGCGTCATGTGGCCTTGCACACGGTTCATGGTACCGATGAAATTGGCGACGAAAGCCGAAGCCGGCGCATGATAAATCTCACGCGGCGTGCCACTCTGCGCGACCCGGCCATGCGACATGACAATGATGCGGTCGCCCAAAGCCATCGCTTCATCCTGATCGTGCGTGACATAGACCGTAGTGATGTTGAGGCGGCGCAGCAGCAGATTGATTTCTACCCGCAATGCATCGCGCAGTTGGGCGTCGAGCGCCGTCAGCGGCTCGTCGAGCAGCAACGCGCGCGGACGTACCGCCAGGGCGCGTGCCAATGCCACACGCTGACGCTGACCACCGGAGAGCTGATCGATGTGGCGGTCGGCCAGCGCTTCGATGCGCATCATGGCCAGCATTTCCTCTACCCGACTGCGTTGTTCGGCGGCCGGCAGCTTGCGGATGCGCAAGCCGTAGCCGATGTTCTCCGCCACCGTCATGTTGGGAAACAGCGCATACGATTGAAACACCATGCCCACGTTACGCGCTTCAATGCTTTGCGAGGTGACGTCGATGCCGTCAAACAGCACCTTGCCGCCCGCGTCCGGCTGTTCCAGTCCGGCGATCAGACGCAGCGTGGTGGTTTTGCCGCAGCCGGACGGGCCAAGCAAGACCAGCGTTTCGCCGGCATGGACATGCAGATCGAGCGGCTCCAGCACGCGGGTGCCATCAGCAAAGGTTTTGGCGCACGATTGCAGGTGAATCGACAAAGGTGCAGCGATAGGGTGAGACATTATTTTTTCTCCGGAATGAGCGGGGTGCGAAGCGACATGCCGAGGAGCTTGCTGGCATCGTCGCTGGTATCGTCTTTATTAAAGCGAGTCGGGCGGGGACGTGCCAGTGCCTGCATGCCCAACAGCAAAGGCATGATCATCAGAAAGAAAATCAGGGTGTAGGCGCTGCCGATTTCCAGTCGTAGCGAGGCATAGGCATCGGCCAGCCCGACCGGCAGGGTTTTGGTCAGTGGCGTATGGAGCAGCCAGGTCATATTGAATTCGCCCATCGACAGTGTCACCACCATCAGCGATCCGGCGAGAATCCCGTTGCGGCAGTTGGGCAGCACCACATCAAAAAAACGCTGACGGAAACCCGCGCCTAGCGAGGCCGCTCCTTCTTCCAGCGTTTTCAGATCGATGGCCGATAACACCGCCAGCACCGAACGCACCATGAACGGCAGCGTAAACAGCACATGACCAACCAGGATGAATGCCCACGAAGTGCGAAAGCCTCTCATCGCGCCATACGTGGCGATCAGGGCCAGTGCAGTAGCCAACCCGGGCATGGCAATAGGCAATACCAGCAGCTCTTCAATCAATCGCGCCAGACGATTGCGGGTGCGCGCCAGCACATAGGCGGTCGGAATGCCGAGCAGCAAGGTCAGCGCCAGGCAAGCGACGGCAATGCCAACCGAACGGAAGATGGTGTCGCGATACCCATCCCAGACTTCCATGATCCAGCGCAGCGTCAGACCGCTTTCGAGGCCGATAAAGTAATTGGCCGTCAGTCCGGCCAGAATCGATAGCACGACTGGCACAATGAGGAAAGCGCACACCAGCAGCGTGAAGCCGAGTTGCAGCGAAAAAATGAGTTTATGTTTGCGCATGATGGTCCCGATCAGCCCGCAGCCGCGACAGTGGAACCGGCCGCGGTGCGCGCCAGCGACAGTACCAGCCAGGTGATCGCGCCGAGCATGAAACTGAGCGCTGCTGCCATGGAAATATTGGCCGACAGCGTGAACTCGGTATAGATCACCATCGGCAGCACATTGATCCGTGTGGCCAGTGTGAACGCCGTACCGAATGCGCCGACGGCGGTGGCGAAGCAAATGGCTCCGGAGGAAATCAAGGCCGGTTTCAATCCCGGCACAATGACATCCAGCGTCACGCGCCAGGTCGATGCGCCGAGCGAGCGTGCTGCCTCTTCCAGGCGCGGGTCTAGCTTTTCTGTGGCGGCCATTACCGTCAGGATGGTGCGCGGAATGGAAAAATACACATAGCCCATGAACAGGCCGAACATGGAATAAGCAAAGACCAGTCGCTCGCCGGTGAGCGCTTCGCTCACGGAACCGATCAGGCCCTGACGACCGGCCAGCATGATGACCATGAAGCCGATGACCACGCCGGGAAACGCCAGCGGCAAGGTCAGCATGGCGACCAGTGCGGCATTGCCGGGAAATTTGTGGCGCTGTAAAAAGACGCCTGCGATGCTGCTAATGACCAGCGTAGCCACTGTGGTAGCGGCCGAGATGCCGAGCGTCGCAAGTAAGGCATTGAAGTAACCGGTGTCGGTAAGGATGGCGGCGTAGGCGCTCCATCCCATGCTGCCGCTGCCGCCGACCAGAAACAGGCGGCACATGGGCAGAATAAAAAAGGCCGTGAAAAATAAGACCGTGGGCATCAGTAAAAGAAGCATGAAGGGGTGGCCGTGTCCGGTAATTCAAAAGAGGGACGGGCTGACACCGACGGCGTCAGCCCGCATACAACTGCAGATTTAGTTCACTTCGTTTTTATATCGCTCAACGATCTTTGCCTGCGCTGCCGCCAGCTTTTTCAGATCAACCGGCTTGGCGCGGGCATATTCGCTGTCCGGCAAAAACTTCGCTTTCGCTTCGGCCGACAGGTACTCGGCAAAGACTGGACGCAGATAAGCATTACCCCACATGGCCTGACTTTCTGGCGAGAGCAGATAGTCGAGAACCTTGCGACCGTTGTCGGGATTAGGCCCGTTCTTGGCCAGACCCATCACGTAAGGAAATACGACCGTTCCTTCTTTGGGGATGACGAAACGCACCGGGGCCTTATCCGTGTACTGACCGCGATAGGCGTTGAAATCGTAGTCGATCAGGATAGGAATTTCGCCCGAAATGACGCGTGCGTAGGAAGTCTGCTTCGGCACGATAGGCTGGTTTTTTGCCAATGCCTTGAAGAAGGCAATGCCCGGATCGAGGTTGTCGTAAGTGCCGCCCAGTGCCAGATTGACTGCCATCACGCCGAGCTGACCGACTGCCGCCGAGGTAGGGTCGAGATAACCGACCATGCCTTTGTATTCCGGCTTGAGCAGATCGGCCCAGCTTTGCGGCACCGGCCGTTTGCCTAATGCAGCGGTATTGATGAACAGGCCAAGCGTGCCGGAGTGGATGGTGAACCAGTTGCCCGCAGGGTCCTTCAGATCGGCTGGAATTTTTTCCCAACCCTTTGGCTTGTACGGCGTCAGCACGCCCGCGTCGCGCGCCGGATCGGCGGCGATACCACCGAGATAGACCATGTCAGTGACCGGACTGGCTTTTTCAGCAATCATGGCGGCGATCGACTGGCCGGAGTTTTTATTATCCGATGGCATCTCAATGCCGAGACGTTTATGGATGGCCTTCAGTTGCGAGCCCCAATCGGCCCATTCAGGCGGGCAGTTGTAGCAAAGGGCGCGTTGTTCGGCATGGGCCGGGGCGATGGTGACGGTGGTGACGAGGGCGCTGATGGCCAGTGCAGCCAGCAGGGCATGACGCCTGAGGTTTGAAAATGACATTTCAGATTTCTCCTTGAGAAAAAACAGCGGGGGACGGCAGGGGCAATGTTTGCGCAACGATGAGCTTGATACCGCGCTCGTTGAGCATGTCAGTGATGTGTGGCGGTGGCGGGCTGTCGGTAAAGACGCAGCTGGCATCGGTGATATGGCCGCCGCGTACGGTGGCTCTGCGGCCGAACTTGGAATGATCGAGCACCAGGAAGCGTTCGCGGCAATGGCTGCTGAGTTCAGTGCGCATGCGTACTTCGTCATGGCTGAAGTCGAGCAGGCTGCCATCTTCTGCAACGCCGCCCACGCCATAGATGCCGATATCGACTGAAAAGCGCGAGAAAAATCCATGCGCCTCGCCGGCAACGACATCACCATCCGGGTTACGCAATCGTCCACCGGCAATGGTGAGTTCGCACGACGCATTGCGAGTGAGTGCCAGCGCGACGTTGATATTGTTGGTCATGACGCGCAAGCCCTGCCGTTTAACGAGCGCTTGCGCGCATTCTTCCGGCGTGGTGCCGATGCCGAAGAATAGCGATGCGCCATCAGGGATTGCTTCCGCGACGCAACGGGCAATGTGGAGCTTGGCTTCGTGGTGCAGAATGCGGCGCGACGAATAGTGGACGTTTTCGGCATCATGGAAAATGTCGATGCCACCGTGACGGCGACGGCACATCCGGCTGTCGCATAGCGCGTTGACATCGCGTCGTATGGTTTGAGTGCTGACGCCAAAACGGATGGCCAGTGAATCGACCGACTGAAAACCTTGTTCGACGACGAGTTCAAGAATGAGGCGAACGCGATCCTCTGCGGACAGCGGGGCGGTTGGAGTATTGCTTGTTCGATTGAGCATGCGTGTGTTCATATGAAAATTATGGCTACCGAGTGTTACTGCGGTATGACACTCATATGAACGAAACAATGGACCCCTTGGTGCGGAGCGCCGCTTTGCGGGTAATTCAATATGCGGGGGAGGGGAAGTGATTTCTGCGCTTATACTGGGACGCGGATTATTTCGGCCATGTGCCGTATGCGCGGCTTGTTCCTCTTTCCCAGAAGCCTCCTAACAGGCCCTGATTCGCTTGATTTTTTTCAGAGGCCCACATGAAACTCCATAAATTATTAGCAGCGACATTGTGTTTTCTTGTCTTCAGCCCGCTGGCGCAAGCCGATGTGAAGGAAGCTGCGCATGAGGTCAAGGAATCGACAGTGCATGTCGTCAAGAAAACCGGTGCCGTGTTCAAAAAGGCCGGGCGCGCCACCGGGCATGCCGCCAGACGGATGGGGCATGACGTGGCGAGTTCTTCGCGCAAGGGCTATCGCGCGGTCAAGCGCTCAGTCCATAACGAACCGGAGTGATGCCCCTGGCATGGATTGCCGGTGGATGCTTTCTGTGATTCCGCCACTGCGGCGATCTTCAACATAACCAACACAATCAACACAATCAACACAAAAGCGAATGACTCTATGGCGGTGATGACGGAAGCCTGGTTGCATGATGCGGATGGCGCTGCCTTGTTTTATCGCGAGTGGCTGGTCGAGAATGCGTGCGGGGCGGTGCAGATCGTTCACGGTCTGGGCGAACATAGCGGCCGGTATGGCGAACTGGCCGCCCTTTTTAATGCAATGGGTTTGTCGGTGCGAGCGCAGGATCATCGTGGGCATGGCCGATCGGACGGCGCGCGGGGCAGCATCGACAAGGGCGAGGATTTTTTGCTCGATCTGAAGCAGTCGTTCGCGCATTTTTCTCATGCCACCAACAGCGTTCCGTTTTTGTTCGGGCATAGCATGGGCGGTCTGATTGCGGCGCGCTTTGCTACCGGCGGTTTTGGTCCGGTGCGCGGACTGATGTTGTCGTCGCCGGCACTGGCGATCAGATTGTCCCGCTTTCAGCGCGTATTGCTGGCACTCGGGAGTGCGCTGGCACCGGGACTGGCGATATCGTCCGGCCTACCGCCGGAGGGAATAACGCATGATCCCGAGGTACTGCGCTCCAGTCGTGAAGATACCTTGAACCACAGTAGCGTCTCGTCCCGAGTGGTGCGCTTCATGCTCGATGCGATTGCCCGCTGCCAGGCCGATGCGCCGCAGCTGACTATCCCCGTGTTGTTGCAAGTGGCCGGCAATGATTCGCTGGTGGATGCGTCTGGCAGTAAGCGTTTTTTTGCGCAACTGCCAGAGGGGCGCAAAACCCTGCACTGGTACGCGGAGGCTTACCACGAGATTTTTAATGAATCGCAGCCGTTGCGACAGCGAGTGCAGCAGGATTTGATTGCTTGGATGGAGGTGGAGATTGGGCGGGAGCAGAGGGTTATGCTTACTTGCGTTGCCTGAAAGCCCGAAAAAAAAAGCCGCCTCTATGTTTAAACAGAGACGGCTTTCAAATTGGTGCCCGAGGCCGGAATGCAATGCCTAGTGTTCATGCGGCTTTCCGAGGTGCGTGCGGGATTGGTGCGGGTTTTCGTGTTACGAACGCTCTAACTTCGGTGCGAACCCACAGCTTATGCTTGATCCGACTGGTCGGGGATTCGGGAGGAAAACCGGGCGTCTTTACGATCACGTCCCGCGCGTGCCGGACTGAACACTGGTGCAGCAAAGCAATGTCCGTCAGCGTCATCAATTCTGAACTACTCATTTTATTTTCAGACATTTTGCACTCCTGCTAATTTCGGAATCTTGGGTAAAGGTGCCCATCCGCGCCATGTGGTTTCGGTACCGTTGAAAGTGCTATACACGGCGACACCGCCAGGGTTGAGAAGCTGAACCTTGGCGCTGCGCGGGCAGGTATCCATCGGGCGCCAGAAGTAATCAGGGTCAACCGCGACGCCGGTGGTGGTGATATGCGTCATTTCGCTACCCCTACTAAAAGCAATGCGCGGTAAGCGTCGATTGCGGTACGCATTTCGTTTTCCAATTCGGCGTTGCGTTCTCGCAGATCGTTTACAAGACGCGCCAAGTTGGTCTTGCTCCACGTAGTGAAGTCGGTGGCGTATTGCGTATCGTCCATTATGCGTACCCCTTGGTTTTCATTGCGTCAAGTAAGATGTCTTGCACCTCACGTTTGGTTTGTAATCTCTCTAAAATCATTTCGTCCACGGTGTCGGCGGCGAGGATGAAGTGGATGAACACCGGCCGCTTGTGCCCGGCTTGAAGTTGTCGCACCGGGCCGATACGCTCAATGATTTGCTGGTGTTCTTCCAGGTTCCAGTTCACGCTAAAGAACGCCAGGATGTTGCTGCCATCCTGCAAGTTCAAACCGTGGCCGGCACTGGCCGGGTGGGCGAACATCAGCGGGATCTTCCCGGCGTTCCAGTCATCGATCGTTTGGCTTCTTGCATCCAGCTGCCGGCCTTCCGGGAAACGTGCTTTTAACCTGGCCAAGTCGCTCTTGAAGTGGTACGCCACCAGCACCGGCATGCCACCTGACTCTTCGATGATCTCTTCCAGCGCGTCCAGCTTCTCGTCGTGGATCGTCTTCCACTCCACGCCACCATCCAGATACGCCGCACCGTTGGCGATCTGCAAACATTTCATCGTTTTGGCGGCGGCGTTCAGGGCTTCGATCTCGTTGCCTTCCAATTCCATAAACATTTTCTTTTCCATGTCCTTGTAAAGAATCGCGGCTTTCGGCGGCAACGTCAGGAGGATCGTGTTCACGATCGGCTTCTGCAAATCGAACCAGTCGGCGGCGTCAATCGTGATACACACATCGCCAAGCGCGGCTTGTATCTGGCCTTGTGCTTCGTCCGTGGCGTCCACACCGAACCCGGTATGTGACTTGCGAAACCATCGCTGTTTGAAAGAATCGAAGGTGCGGCCAAGGCGCTGGCCGGCATCGACGAACCACATCTGTCCCCACAAATCCTGTAAGCCATTCGGGCTTGGGGTACCGGTCAGCAGGATGATCCGCTTCACTCTGGTGTGCGCTACTCTGGCCAATGCCTTGGCGCGCTGCGTACCCTGGCGCAAACGGAAACCCTTTAGCTTCGTGGCTTCATCCACCACGATAGTTTTGAACGGCCACTTTTCGCCCAGGTATTCGACAAGCCACGGCAGTTGTTCGTAGTTCGTGGTGTAAATCTGCACCTTCACCCTTAGCGCGGCTTGCCGTTCGGATAGGCCTCCGCATATTGGCATCACTTGCAAATGCTTCAGGTGGTTCCACTTGCGTACCTCCTGCGGCCAAGTGGTGCGGGCAACACGCAAGGGGGCCAATACCAGTATCGGGTACACGTCTTCGACAAGGCTCAACTCTTCCAGCGCCGTCAACGTACTGACCGTTTTGCCAAGACCCATACCCGCCCATATCGCGCACCGCTTCATTGTTTGGATGAACGCGATAATGAGTACCTGGTATCCGTGGGGTTTGAAGTCAATCGCCATTACACTCTCACCTTAAACGGTGCGCCACCATCGATTACTGGCAGGTAAGGTATCGGCATGTGGACAGCCAGGTGTTCGATTATCACGTTCACGCCTTCGATGCTATCCGTCCACACTACGCAGGCACCTGCATCAATCCGCCGCATGTGATCCCGCATTTGCGCTTCGCTTGGCTTCTTGCCGGTGGCCTTCAGCTCAACAAAAATAATGCTGCGCCGGCAGGTAAGGATGCGATCCGGTACATTGCGACGTTGCGGACTGGTGAACTTCTCGCACAGGATGTCCCACTCTTTGCACCGTTTGACCAAGTGCGCTTCGATGTTCCGTTCTAGCGTCATGTCTTCACCCCGGTTTTTAGGGAGCGGATAGCCGATGCGCCACGCTTCAACACGTTATCCCACACGCTATCTCTCACCCATTCATATCCCACGCGGTCTTGCATTTCGCAGGTGGTGGCGGCTTCTTCCAGCGCAGCATCCCGTACTTCTTCAGCATTTATATCCGCACTCGCCGTATCGGTTGCTGGCAGAGCCGGGGCAGTCGGTGCAGCGGCAAGCATTGCAGCCCATTCATATTCGCCTTCAAAGCGGCAATAGTCTGCCGCAATAAGCATAGCTCGCGTTGGCCTTACTGGTACCAGTTTCCAGCCTTCCGGCACTACCGCCTTTGCCGGTTGCCCTTGTGGCGCGGTAGCCGCCTTATCTAGCGCCGCCTGCTTTGCAAATAGCCACATTTGCCAAGCACTTCGTTCCGATTGGAAAGCATAGTCTCCTTCAGAATTCCTCTCAAGGAACATCAGATCGTAGTCTTCCACGCTCCCCGCAAAAGCCTCCTCAAACTCCCGCCGCTCTTGCTCAATATTCAATGTATCCATGTCATTCTTTCTTGTAGCGGTAAGATTCAAATCCCGCGGCGGCCAGTGGTAAGCCAGTGGCCCATTCGGGTACTTCGGACATCAACGCTGCCAGGTGTTCGCAGTTGTAACGCTCGTCGTCCGGGGCTTCCGCAATAATTTCATCGTGAACGGTCAGGACAATCTCGTAACCGGCGTCCTCAATCGGTTGCATGCTTGACGCCAACACGTCACGCGCGGCAGCTTGGGTAATATTTTCCGCAATCTTTCCGCCGTAGGTTTTCAACCGTTGCCATTTCCGCGTGTACTGATCGATCCCCATGTAGGTCAGCTTTCCATCGTTGACTTGCGGCGAGGGGTAGCAGAGATACCGACCGCTTGGCAACCGAACGCGAAGCCAAGCGCCATCTCTTCGAATCTTGTGGCGCCGGCAGGTAAGCGTCGTGCCAGGGTTGTCTACCGCTGCAATACAAACCCCTTCGAGTTCCTTCCACCCGCTTGCAATAGCCGGGTGGGCCTCGCGCCACAAGCGTTTGAACGATTCGCACACGAGGAACGCGGTGTTTGATAAGCCGTACTGGTCGCGGCCCTGGTCACGTTGCCAGTGCATGAAGTCCTGCGCTTCAGCAAGAATGTCTTTCGGGATACCGGCGATCGCTGCTTCGCCCATTGCTTCCAGGTCAATCCCGTAGGCCGCGGCGAAAGTCAGGAACGCACCGACGCCGCCCTGATAGCCCAGCGCCAACTCCATGACCTTGCCGACTTGGCGTTCGTCCTTCGTCACCAGTTCAGGGTTGACGCCGAACGCTTTGGCGTAGGCCAAGTTGTAAAGATCGTGGCCACAGCGCTCCCACGGATCTTTTTTCTTACCGGAGGGGATACGTTCGCCGGCAGCGTCCAATTTGAAGGTGTCGAAGTCGAGGAACGCTTGCAGCTTCCACTCTTCGCCGGCCAGCCAAGCCAGTACGCGGCCTTCGATGTTCGACAAGTCAGCCACCACCAGCTTCTTGCCGGGTGGCGCGACGATGACGCCACGGATCGCGCTACTGGTTAATTCCATTACCGTACTCATATCAAATCCTTGAAACTATCAATGCAGCAGACCGAAATAACTCTTTCGCACATTGGAATATCGAACTTCAACATGTGGCATTCACGCTCAGATACACCAAGCTGCTGCGCTAACCATTTGTATGCTTGGCTGCGCGTCATCTGCCGACTTTGCCACTTTGGATCAAAGGCGTTGTGCGCCGACATACGCGCTCTTGCTAGGGGGCTACCGGGTTCTGCTTTCATATCAAATCCTCTGCGTCTGCTTTCAGCGCTTCAATACCGCGCTCAATAGCTTCATTTTTTAAAGATGGTCTTGGTAAATTTTGCGGCTGCAATAACCGGCCAGCCCATCGCCCTGTGCGCAACGCACCGCAGAACGCCAACAGTCCGCGCAGTCGGCCGTCCGTGTTCACGCCGTTGATGACGCGCTTGTACTTCGACACGCTGGTCTTGCTGGCTTGCAACCGGATTGCTAGTAGTTCACGCAATGCGACTGGCAGATCAGGATCCTCAACACGGCGTTCTAGCGTCGCCGTTGTCATATCCGGCAGCGATACGCCGTAGGCTTCCAGTACGTGTGCCAGCAACTTGTCGCGCTGATTGGTACTCGCTACGGCACCCTCAGTTCGCTCAACGGTTTGCTCGGCGTACTCGGACTGTGCGCGGGTGCTGGCGCGGATCGCTGCGTGTGCAAGTGAAGTGTCCATCGCAACGCCGCGATCATTAATTCGCTGGTCAAGTTCCCACAAGGCGCGTTCAGCGTCACGGTAATTCCACCGGGGCAGTCGCTTGTAAATTTCACGCATGGCCACGATGTCAAGCTTCCCGTATTCTCTAAACCGCTGCCATTCAAGGGGGTGGGTGTGTTTGTCTGCACGGTGTACCTTTCTGCCTTTCGGCTGAGGTTTGCAAAACAATTGAATCCAGGTCTTACCTTCTTTATCCTTCGCCTTGTCGCTTGGTATCCCGAGAATTTCGCAGAGCGTTCCCAATGCTCCGGGCAAGCTATGTGCCATCGCACAAACCATCGTGTCGAACCAACGACGTACAGGAATATCGATACCGTTGTGCCGCATGACGGTGCGATCAAACGCGGTGTTGTGGCAAACGATCTCGTATTGCGGATCGTCCAGCAGCGCCAGCAGATCGGTAATGTCTTCGTCGTGATCCCGCACGATGACTTCGCCGTCGTCGATAGCCCATTGCCACATGATGATTTCAGCGTCTTCCGCGTACCGGTGCGTGCCGTTGGTGATTGGCGTTTCGCAGTACGTTTCGGTGTCCAGGAATAGGGGTATGGTCATATTTTTAGTCTGGTGAATTTGTGTCCAACACGAAGCCCGCCTCGGCTTACACTCCCCCGACTTCTTCAATAGGCTTCGGCTGTTGCGAGTGGGGCTTCGTGTTGGCCCTGCGCTCTTTCCCGGCGCAGGTTTAGGGATCAACTAAGATCGATTTAAATGGTTTGGCCGTCAGCGCCGACGACGATCAACTTTTGACTGGTCGGATCGAATACCTTCGGTTCGCGTATTTCTTTATCCACGGCGTTCAATGCAATCGCGCCGATGTGTTGCGCTGGCGTGAAGTCTTTTTGATCCGGTGTGCATGCCGGTTCATCGGTCAGCTGAACGGAAACGCTACCGTCCGGCTGGTCTTTGATAGTGATAACGATGAGGGCCATTACACCAACTCCTCCGCGTCAGCACCTTCGCTGATTGCTTCGAAGTCACTGGCTTCGGCCGCTTTACCGCCGCCGGCGAACGCGTCACCGTCCTTGGAGAACTGAACGCCTTGCAGTTGAGCGTTGACTTTCTTGCCGTACTGGTTGTCTTGCGCCCATATGTCTAGGACAGCGTTCACGTAGCAACCGGAATACGGCTTGCCATCGGCTGCTACCAAGGGCGAAGTGTCGCGGTCAACGACGGTAGGGCGCACGGTGTTGTAAGCGTTGACATACAAATTGCCTTCGTAACCATCTAGCGAAGCCTTGGCGTCACCGTTGTGGATCAGCAGGTTATCGCCGGCCATCATTTGCTTCTTCATCGCCGGCCACTTCGTTGCGCCCCATTTAGCTTGGCCGACTTCATCGATGGCTTTATCAAGTTGCTTTTTGACCGCGTGATCCGCTGCGAAGATGAACGCGGCACCGAATTGCGCCTTGCCTTGTTCGTTGACTTTCGGTTCAAAGATATTAGGGAAAGCCAGTCGGACGTTGGTGATGGTGATTTTCATTTGGTATTACTCCTTGTTAAATAGTTTCGGGTAGTGGTTGCGGGCAAAACGTATTGCGTCGTCGATGGCCTGGTTGCGCCGGTTCGGGTCGTTCGGGTGACTCTTCGCTGCTTCTGAAAGTCGCCGTATAACTTCGGGGGGCAGCACATGCGCAGTGCGTTCGGTGCTTGTCGTCATATCAAGCCCTCCGTTTCTTCCGGCAGCGCTTCGAATTTAATCGTCAGGTTCATTGCCGGGCGCTTGTCGCTGGCCGGCGCTACCGAGGGTTTTCCCTGCGTTTGTGTGATCTGGTCTTGCAGTTTTTTCCACTTGCGTGGGTTGTCTGCCGCCAGTAACTTTTCGGCGCTGGTCGGGCTGATTACTTTCAAGTCGTACATCTGATCGACTTTCAAGCGCATCGCTTTCATTGCGGCTTCGGCTTCAGCCACGTCGATCCAACTACGCGATCCGCGTTTGCCTTCCACCAGCTTGTAACGTGCGTCGGAAAATTCTCCGAGAAGCAAGCGGCGTTCGGTTTCAGCACGTACCGACTTGCACCAGCTTTCGATCATGTCCAGGGCATCCATACAGGTCGCCAGGTGTTGATCGTCGCTTGCCACAATGCGCTCTTCGGCCGCTTCTAGCTGCGGGAGGATCGAGGGCTTGCAAACGATCGCGCTACCCGTCACAGATACCGCGCCTGGCTTTACTCCGTATGCCTGGGCGATGATCCTTTCGGCGTCCTGCGCGCTGACTGCCATCTCACCCTTGTTCAGATCCACGAAGTCGTCAGCGACGGTACCGAGAATGAAGTTTCGGTTTTCTTCGCACGTTGCTTTTACCTTGCACCAGCGGCATTGCTTTTCGCCTGGCGTGGCTTCCAGTCCCTCAGGCCCGGCCATGATCTTGTCAGCGACGGCGCGGATGTCGATAATGCGGCGGCGCACTTCCGCTACTGGCAACGTCCATTCGCTATCGTTGTTGATCCGGGGCTGGCTGATCCGCATGGTGAGTTCTTCGATTTCACCCAACACGTCGAACTCTTCTAAAGCGGCGGCGCCGTAGATCAGCAGTTGCTCGTTGTCCTCGGCGTACACCGGTACGCCCATGCCGTACTTCAGATCGTCAACGATCAGTTCCTTCGGCTGTTCGATAACAGTGTCGGCGGTGCCTGTTGCATCTTCCTCCCCGGTAATGAAACTGATTGATAACTTTTGCTCGGGGTGTAGTTGTCCACCTTTGGTCAAAGAACGGATCACGTCGATGGACTTCTGCACTTCGCGGCACATGTCGGCGTCAGCCTGAAAATTCGGTGCGGCTGAGTGCCCCGCAGTTGTCATCCAGGTGCCACCGATAGGCGTGACGGCGATCCAGCGCCCCAAAAAATGCTTAGTGTCGAAGCCGTCCGTCAGGCACACGTCGCGCAGGAAGTGAGCGGCGATACCTTCGTCAGCGAACTCGCTGGAATCATCCGGCAAACCCTTTTCGCGCCACACTTTCGCGTGGCAACGAAGCCAGGCGGGTGCGCCGCTTGGGGAAAGGAAAGCGTGTCCGCTCATGCTTCTACCAGTTTCCCTTCCGCGACGCGGTACCACACGTCAGCCTTAATTTCATCTTCCCCAACGATGCCAACCGCGATTCGGATTTGTTCGTCGTCTTGCCACGCCAATGCGAAAGCCCCTTTTTCACCGGCGCGCGCCGCGCCTTCTATGCCTGCCACCATTGCGATGGTTTTCTCTCCACTCGCTTCTGCCTTGCTGGAATAGCCGGACGATGCCGCTGTGCTGGAATGGCCGGACGATGCCGCTGCGCTGGAATAGCCGGACGATGCCGCTGTGCTGGAATCGCCGGACGATGCCGCTTTGCTGGAATTGCCGGACGATGCCGCTTTGCTGGAATTGCCGGACGATGCCGCTTTGCTGGAATCGCCGGACGATGCCGCTGTGCTGGAATAGCCGGACGATGCCGCTGTGCTGGAATAGCCGGACGATGCCGCTGTGCTGGAATCGCCGGACGATGCCGCTTTGCTGGAATTGCCGGACGATGCCGCTTTGCTGGAATTGCCGGACGATGCCGCTTTGCTGGAATCGCCGGACGATGCCGCTGTGCTGGAATAGCCGGACGACGCCGCTGTGCTGGAATCGCCGGACGACGCCGCTGTGCTGGAATAGCCGGACGATGCCGCTGTGCTGGAATCGCCGGACGATGCCGCTGTGCTGGAATCGCCGGACGATGCTGCTGTGCTGGAATGGCCGGACGATGCCGCTTTGCTGTAATCGCCGGACGCTGCCGCTTTGCTGGAATTGCCGGACGCGGAGGTAGGTGAATTAGCGGTATCCTCAAGCGTGCCCTTCACGTCGGCGGCTACGTACTCTGCAATCGCCGTTGGCTCTTTAATAAAGTGATCAAACACGCAATTAGTGAGCCAACCGGCATCATCGGTACGCCCGTCCGCCCTCAAGGCCTTTCCGACCTCATGCACGTCACCACCTTGAGGAAATTTTTCAATGAACCAACGGTACCCGCTGTGGCAAGCAGCCCATTCCTTCAAAAGCTCTTTGGTGATTTTCATATCCCTATGCCCCTAATGCTTGCAGGTCGGCGTACACGGCTTCCAGCTTTGCCTGGTCGGCCACGCTCTCGAAATCGTTTTCATCCGTGAGCAGTGCGGACAGCTTTGGAATACCGTGCGCGGCGTTAATTGTCTTGATGCCTTCGCGGTGTGTTTTTGCAAGCTGCAATACCAGTTCCCGGGCAGCGGCGAAGGTAACGCCTTCAGTCGTACCAGTAGTGGCCACAGTTTCCGGTTCCGCACTTTGGGCAGGTGCCGGTAAGGACGCGGCGGGCTTTTTTGCTTCTGCTTTCGTCACGGTCTTTGCGGTATGCGCGGCGGTTTCTTCAGGGTGGGCTTTTGCCGACCAGGCCAGGATCAAGGCGTGAAGGGCTTGTGTGTTTTCTTGGATAGCGATTTCGAGGGACATTTATTTCTCCGTTGGGGTGATTTGGTCGTAGCTCGTCATGTATTTCAAGCTACGTTCGATTGCTTTCCGCTCCTGGGCGGTCAGTCGTGCGTCTTGCAAAATCTCTTGGACGTGTGCGGCTTCGGTGACGCGATCCTGGTAATCCATCCCGCTGACTACACAGAACCCGGCCGCGACGGCCAAGCCGCCTAAGATCGTCATTGCGGCGTCTCTCATTCGTCCACCTCGCTATAAACAACTTCGGGGCCTTCGTTCATGGCAAAGCCAGAGAAGCTCAGGTTTGTGAACTCAAGGCATGCGGCGGAGTTGATGGCTTTGTATTGCCGGAAGTAATCGGCGGTGCTTGAAAAGCTCTTTGGGAATTTGCGGGAAAGCGCTTTCGGCTTGCAAAGGTTCATCCGGCGTTTGATCGCCTTTTTAATGTCTTCGCCTGGGTTGATGAAGCGGGGCACTTCTAAGATGACGTCCTTGATTCCAGCTTTGTACGTTTGGAGTTGGAATGGCTTATAGCTGGCGGCGGTAATTTGATGGTCTTCCATTTTGCGTTCTCGTCCTCTGGTCTTATTGCGTTATTCACATAATGGAATAGACTTTAAAGGCAAATGCGATATGCGTCAAGAGCAAATCTGTGTAATAGTTTTTAATCGAAAATAAATATTGATAGTTTTTGACTATTTATTGGACGTAAAAAAGCCCGCATCGCGCGGGCAGGTGTTGCGTTTAGTGTGCCGGGGAGGGCGTTACGGCTTGTCTAGGCGGATGTATTCGCGGATGTCGTCGGCCACTTGGCGGTAAGTAGTGAAATTATTGCGCACTTTTGTGCACGTAGGCTTTATCGATAAAATCTAAAACTGTCCTGAACTGGTAAAGGGTAAGTGCTTTGTATTCGTAATTCTCCGGTTTGAACGTTCCGTGTAACGTGGCATGTATCATCTGCACCGCCAATTTAGCCTGGTGCGTCGGCCATGTAGATATCTCTTTTTCAAAGGCGAGTACAAGAGGGCTTTGCACCCTTTTCGCTTTCGATAGACTGCCGCGCATTATCCATCCCCATATCCACCGGGTCATGCGGAGAACCTTTGGGTAAAGCAACGCCACGGTTAAGGATATGAGTGCCACTTTTGAACAGCCGTCGATAAAGGGTGGGACGTATCTATATGCAGAATTGCCGCCCCAGAAAGCCCGTTCCAAGATATCTTCCACGTGCGTCGCAAAGCTCCCATCCGATAATGAAAAGATTAACAGGGGGGCGGTACTAGCCACGAAAACTACAATCGCACCGCGCTGGATAGGGACGAGTTTCAACATGGTGTTAGGAGTAACACTTCATAGCGGTGCCTTGAAGCGTGATGGTCATCGCGTTCGGGTCAACATGTTTATCCGTGACAGCAACGACATCACCCCCGACGCTGGCGGTTTGTTCTCGTAGCGCGTTCCGTGCGCGAGTGTCCGCCGCATAGGGATCGATCGCTGACGCGGTAGCGCTGACGGGGCGGAGTGTCGTGCATTTCGCCAACAAGTTACTGTTCTGCGATTGAATTTGCACCCGGGCCGCGCCGGCAGATAGTGGTGGTGCTGACGCGCAGCCGGTTAATGTGGCAACCGCCAGTAGCGTGAGAACTTTCTTCATACCTTCTCCTCATTTTGCTTTTATAAACCGCCGGCACCGCTTTTATCGCGTACACGCCCAATGATCGAGATGTGTTCTTCTGCCAATTGCGGAGGCACGTCCTCGTCTTTGTAGTCTGGATTCTCGCTGCGCAGGGTCAAAGTGCCGTCTAGCTTGCGGAAGAGTCGTTTCACCCGCAATTCGCTGCCGTAGCGTATTGCGTAGACGGCACCGTCGATAATCCGTGTCGGGTCGTTCTCGGCCAGGTTGACCAGTACCGAATCTCCTTCATACACGAACGGTTCCATCGAGTTGCCGGTAACGCGAAAACGTCGGGTCTTCGCAGGGTTGATGCCGTACTTTTGGAACCACGTCAACCGATAGGTTGCGGGTTCGCTTTCTTCTACTATGTCCATTTGTACCTGATAGCCGTTGCCTGCACTGAAACTGATTCGATACTCTGGCACTTGTACAACGCCTGGGGGTAGATCGTCGTCGGGATGTAACGCGATCACGTTGCGCGGTGCGTCCGGGTCCTGGCGTTCGGCTGCCGCGATCATGTTGGACAGGGGAACGTTGAGCGCGCTGGCGAGCGCCACCAGCCGTTCGAATTCCGGCATGTTTATGCCTTTTTCGTACCGGGATACGTTACCTGCGTCCACGCCTATGAGGCTCCCTAATTCAGCCTGCGTCATGCCCTTCGAGGTGCGGAACTGCTTAATTATCTGTGCAAGTTCTTTTTTCATCCCACATTTATACGGTCATTTTGCGTTTGACGCAATACTTTAAAAGTAAATATTGTTGACCTTAATTTGCTTTGAACGCATACTTTCCATTGGTACAGCCACCAAACTACACACAGGAACTAATTCATGACATCTCCGCTCCGCGCTGCACGCCTTCGCCAGGGTAAGACGTTGGCCGAAATATCTCACGATGTTGGTACGAATCCCGGCAATCTCTCTCGCATTGAAACCTGTCAGCAAACCGCCTCTCCGGCTCTCGCCGAAAAACTAGCCAAGGTCTTCGGCTACGCTATCACCGAAATTCAAATTCTTTACCCTGAGCGCTTCGGCGTAGGGGAGTAGACACTGATGGCTGCAATCAACCCTATCACTCCCCACCTTCAAACCTTGAAAGCCCCGGCACCGCTCCGCGCTTTGCAAGGCTGGCTATTGTGGCGCTACGAACACACCGACGGCGAAACGAAGGCCCGCAAGATCCCGTACTACGCTTCTGGCGCCAGGCGCTTCGGCGTCCAGGGTTCGCCTAAAGATCGTGCGCAGCTGGTCGCGTTCGATGTAGCAAAGAAGAACGCCGCCATGCGTGGCTTTGACGGTGTAGGGCTGGCGCTACTGTCGGAGTTCGGCATCACCGCGCTGGATTACGACGATTGCGTCGGGCCGGACGGTCTTGATCCTTCCGTCGAATCGATGGTGGCCGGTACATACGCTGAATACAGTCCGTCCGGTCGCGGCGTTCGTGCTTTCGTCACCGGGCGCTTAGGGAACCAAAAATCTATCTCGAAACCTGGGCACAACAGCTTTGGTTTCGAAGTGTTTTCCGATAAGGGTTTCGTCACGTTCACCGGCACACCGCTGGAAATTACCGAACTTACCGGCTCGGAAAATACTATTAATGCCCCCTCGGATGCTGTGCTGGCGCTGCATGCTCAACGCTTTAGTGAAACCGTCAGCGGCGACTACACGGCCGAATACGAACCCATCCTAGGCTTGACGGAGGATCAGATTCGCCAGTGTTTGGACTGTTTGCCTTCGGACTTGGACTATGACGCCTGGCTCCAAGTCGGGATGGCCTTGCACCATGAAACCGGGGGCGACGGCTTTGAAATATGGGATGAGTGGAGTCGAGCGTCTCCTAAATATTCCACACACGAATATAACGAAGCCAGATGGGTTTCTTTCGGCCAAGCAGGAGGAGGGCGTCCCGTCACGGCCAGGTCGCTCGTGCGCGCGGCCAATGAACTCGGTGCCGGTATTGAAATTGATGTCGCTTCGCCGTCTGACTTCGAAGTATTGCCGGAACCCGTCGCGCCGGCGGGTGGGTATTTCAAAATTCGGTCCGCTGCCGACTTCATGCACAACGTGAAACCGGTTAGCTGGCTTATCAAGGGCTTCTTGCCAAAATCAACTTTAGGAGTGCTGTATGGAGAATCAGGTTCAGGCAAAAGTTTTATCGCATTCGATATCTGCGCCGCTCTCGGGCGCGGTATTGACTGGAACGGCTTACGTGGGCAACGCGCGCGTGTCCTTTACGTTGTCGCTGAAGGCGCCGGCGGGTTCAATAACCGAATTAGAGCTTATTGCCATCAGGCAGGAGTTGGGGCGGCGGATCTCGGTATCGACATCATCAGCGACGTAACGCCCAATCTCATGGATGTGGCCAGCGTCACCAATCTAATTACCGACATCAAAACCTGCGGGCCTTACGACATGATCGTCATGGATACCTTCGCCCAGGTAACGCCTGGTGCGAACGAGAACAGCGGCGAAGACATGGGCCGCGCACTCGGGTACTGCCGCAAGATCAGCCAGTCCAGTGGCGCAATGGTGTTGCTGGTCCATCACAGCGGCAAGGATGCTAGCAAGGGTGCGCGGGGCTGGTCTGGCACCCACGCTGCCGCGGATGTGGTGCTTGAAGTGACACGATTCGAGAACGATCGGTGTATCAGCGTCACGAAACAAAAGGACGGTATGGACGGCGCGGAGTTCGGTTTCAAGCTGCACGACGTGATCCTAGGGACCGATGACGATGGGGACGATATCACCAGTTGTATCGTGGAATACGGCGGGGGGAAAGTACCTAAACGTGGCAAGCAGGCTAAACCTAGCGTCCATGCGCTCCCGGTACTTTCTGTTTTACATGATCTGACAGGTTTGTCGGGCGATACGGTTTCGGAGTTTGACCTGATTGAGGAATATAAATCGCGCACTCCTAGAGGCGAAACGAAACAAGATAACCGTGGCCGCAACTGTAGTCGAGGTCTCACATCTCTAATTGCGAGTGGCGAATGTGAGATTTTGAACGGGGTTATTCGCATCCCTCTAAATACAAATGCGTAATTTTTGCGTGTTCCATTCGTTCCGTTCCGTTCCAAACCGTTCCAAGTGGAACCCGCACATACCTTTAATCGTTCCGTTCCGTTCCATCCCTCTATGAGGAAGGAACGAATGGAACGAGGAATGAGGGCTTTAAACGCTAAATTAGATATGAATCTGCAAAAACAACGCATTCACTCTTAAGGACTGGAATATGCGAAAAACAACACATTCAGATAACGAGCATCGAAACACCGGACAGCTTCACCCGAAAGCGAAATTGTCGGACCGGGAAGTCGAAGCGCTTCGCCGATTACGCGAAGAAGAAAACTGGTCGTATGGCAAACTGGCCAAGGTGTTCGAGATCAGCAAAGATCACGTTGTGAGGTTGTGCAAGTACCGATGCCGTTAGGGTGTACAAGCGTATTGCGCGTCGCTTTAGCCTATGCGCATGAAACTGACACCAGAAAAACTTACCGCGTTTTGCGCTGCACTTTCGGAAACCGCACAGGTATCCAAAGCGTGTTCTGCCGTGGGTATTGCCCGACAAACCGCGTATCAGTGGCGTAGGCAGAACCTAGACTTTGCCCTGGCATGGGACGAAGCGATGCAGGTGGCCGTCAGCGCATTGGAAGACGAAGCAATCCGGCGCGGGCACGAAGGTTTTGACGAACCGCTCGTGCATCAAGGTCAGTTCACTCCGGTCGTTGACTTCGACGCGATCGATCCGCTGACCAACGAGAAGTTCATCCCGCAATTGGCACCAGTCAAGCGTAATGCGGATGGAAGTCCGCAATACGCAACGATGAAGAAGTACAGCGACACACTGCTGATCTTCACTCTGAAAGCGCATGCACCGCAGAAGTACCGCGAGAACACCAGCATCGAACTGACCGGCAAAGGTGGTGGCGCGGTGCAGTTCAATGATACGGAAAAAGCAGCACGCATCGCTGCCCTGGTTGCCCTGGCCCAAAAGCGGGCTGTGGAAGCGCCTCTCACCGAATCCGATGTCTCCGATCTCATTTAACGTTTGCGTGGCGCCACGGTGCCAAGCAGCGGTTCCTTGAGGCATTCACGTGGACATTGCCGAAGTAAAAAGGCTATTGCCGTTCTTATCCCGCGCAGAGCGCGAGGAACTCGAAGCCCTTGTTGCCAGTGACGCTGCACTGTGGCGCGCCTTACCCGGACCGCAATCGCAAGCCGCTGAATCGTTGGCCGATATCACTGGGTTCGGTGGCGCTGCCGGCGGCGGCAAGACCGACTTGGCGTGTGGATTATCGCTGACTGAGCATCGCAAAATTGCGATATTCCGCGAGAACGGCACAGAGCTTACCGGCGTTATTGATCGCTTCACGCAACTGCTGCATGGGCGTGACGGTTATAACGGCCAAGACAAAATCTGGCGAACCAAGCGTGGTGACGCGATCCCCGTTCAAATCGAATTCGGCTCTTTCCCTAATCCCGGCGACGAATCGAAGTACCAAGGCCGTGACCACGATTTGCTCGTATTCGATGAAGCAGCCAACATGCGCGAATCCGCTGTGCGTTTCCTCATGGGGTGGATGCGCTCCACTGACCCGGATCAATCGCGCTGCCGCGCATTGCTAACGTTCAACCCCCCGACAAGTGCAGAAGGTCGCTGGATCATTGCGTTCTTCGCCCCCTGGCTGGACAAGAAACACCCAAGTCCCGCAAAGCCGGGCGAATTGCGTTTCTTCGCAACGCTCAATGAGAAAGACATCGAAGTGCCAGACGGTCGTTCATTCGTGCTTGAGAAAGGCGAACGGCGGTACGACTTTGATCCATTGCTGTACGACGCCACTGACATCATCACGCCGCTGTCTCGCACTTTCATTCCTTCCCGCGTAACAGATAACCCCTACCTCATGGGCACGGCATACGTGTCAGTCCTGCAAGGCTTGCCGGAACCGCTGCGCTCACAAATGCTGAAAGGCGACTTTATGGCGGGTATCGAAGACGATGCAATGCAACTTATTCCGACCGCATGGGTAGAAGCAGCACAAGCGCGGTGGATGGACTTCTACCCCAAGCCACCTATGACCAGCGTTGGCATTGATGTGGCGCGTGGCGGCAAAGATAAAACGGTAATCGCCCGGCGTCATGAGATGTGGTTCGATAAGGCCCTTGTCTATCCCGGCACGCAAACGCCGGATGGTCCTACCGTTGCCGGTTTGACGATGGCGGCCACGCGTGACGGCGCGGCCATGCACATCGACATCATCGGCGTGGGCGCCAGTCCTTACGACTTCCTGAACTCGAACGGCCAGCATGTGATCGGTATCAACGTCTCCGAGAAAGCCACGGCGACGGATCTGTCCGGCCGCCTGCGTTTCATGAATCAGCGCTCACAGTACTGGTGGAAGATGCGCGAAGCACTTGAACCGGCGAACAATACCGGCATCATGCTGCCTCCCGAATCCGAATTGCTGGCCGACTTGTGCGCGCCGAAGTGGAAAGTGCAGGCCGGCACGATCCAGGTGGAATCCCGAGAAGACATTTACAAGCGGATAGGCCGCTCCCCCGATTGGGCGTCCGCCTACATCCTTGCCCTGATTGACACGCCACCGCTGAACATGGTGCGCCGTATGTCACGCAGCGGATCACACAACCCATTCGCCGGTGTACAAGGCGATAATTTTCAAGGCTACGATCCTTTCGCAAACATTTAAAGGGCGGATCGATGGACACAGAGCGCATAGCCGCACGGCATAGCAGCATTCAGATTGTCGAATACTCCGACGAGTACCGCGATCAGGTTATCGCTGGCGCGCATCAGATGCACGCTGATTCGATCTATGCCGACTTACCCCTGGACGAAGACAAGGTTATCCGGCAACTCGCCGCGTGCGGAAACATTGCGCCTGATCGCTTCTTTCGTCTCGCTGTCCGCAAGGGCGAAGTGATGGGTGGATTTTACGGCCACTACTCCCGCGCATTTTTCTGTGACGAACTTCTCGCGCATGACATGGGCTGGTGGGTGCTACGCGACAAGCGCGGTACCGCTGCCGCCGTGGTGCTGCTTGCGGCGTTTGAAGTATGGGCCAAAGAACGCGGCGCCAAGAAGGTCATGGTCGGACAGTCCACCGCGATAGACATCGGGCGAACCACAAAACTATACCGGCATTGCGGGTTCCGCGTGATCGGCTTCAACACCGTAAAGGATATTTGACATGGACGCAGGCGTGGGCGAAGCCGCAGCAGCAGAAGGCGCGAAGAGCGCAGGCGAAGCGGTAGCCGCGGATGGCGCTGTCGCCGCCGGAACGGATGCTGCCGCAGGTGCGGCAGTAGCGGATGGCGCGGGTGCTATCGCAGCGGATGGCGCTGTCGCGGGAGCTGCTGACGCCGGGGCAGGCGCCGCAGTAGCAGGTGCCGCTGATGGCGGCGCGCTCACGGCTTCCGATATGGCGCTCACTGCCGGCGTGGACGGCGCTACTGCCGCCGAGGTTAGCCCGACCATTTCAGCAGCGCAAGCCGCCGCAGCTGCCGGGGTAGATACGGGATCCGGGATTACGGCCAACCAGATATTCAGTGGCGCAAAGACAGCGCTATCGGTTGCTAACCTGGCAACGACGTTGATGACGCCGACGCCCACCATTCCCACAGCCACCGCACCCGTGGCGTTACCCGCGCCAGTATCCACCGCACCCGCTGTGCAATCCGCGCAGGCGGGCGGTTCCGCTGCGCAGACAGTAATGTCCGGCACCGGTCAGGCCGGCGGTTCCCCAGGCGTCGCGCAAACTCTCCTGACCGGCGCCGGTGGCGTCGATCCTAATAGCCTGAACCTGGGCAAGAACACTCTGCTAGGCACCTAAATGGCTGAACAAACCAAACGGCAGCAAATCCTCTCTCGATGGGGACAGCTGAAAACCGAACGCGCCTCCTGGTGGCAACACTGGTCTGAGATCACGCAATTCATTACGCCGCGACAAGGCCGCTACTTTGCGCAAGACCGCAACAAGGGCCAGCGCCGGCACAACAATATCTATGACAGCACCGGTTCCCGCGCTTTGAACGTGCTGGCCGCCGGACTTATGGGCGGCTTGACCAGTCCCGCGCGTCCTTGGTTCCGCTTGGCGACAAGTGACGCCAAGTTAAATAAGCAACCCGCCGTGAAGCAATGGTTGAACGACGTCACTGACTTGATGCTGACGATCTTTCAAAAGTCGAACACGTACCGTGCGCTGCATAGCATTTACAAAGAACTCGGTGCGTTCGGCACTGGCGCGGCGATTATCACCGCGGACTTCGACAACGTGATCCACGTTCACCCGATCACCATCGGCGAATACGCCGTGGCCGTGAACTTCCAGGGACGTGTCGATACCCTGTACCGCGAATTTCAAATGACGGTCGGCCAGCTGGTCAAGGAGTTCGGGCTTGAGAACGTAGCGCCAGCCACCAAAAGCATGTACGACCGTGGATCGCTTGATGCGTGGATCACCGTCCTGCACGCCATTGAACCGCGCGCCGACCGGGATCCGGCAATGTTGGATTCTAAGAATATGGCCTGGTCCGACACGTACATGGAACTAAGCGCCACCGGTGAGCAGTTCCTGCGCGAGTCCGGTTTCAATAAGTTCCCGGCGGTCTGCCCACGGTGGGACGTGGAAGGCGGCGATATCTACGGCAACAGCCCGGGGCAAGAAGCGCTTGGCGACATCAAACAGCTGCAACATGAGCAGCTTCGCAAATCACAAGCGATCGATCTGCAAGTCAATCCTCCTTTGCAAGTGCCTACCAGTTACAAGAACCGCGACATCGAACGCTTACCGGGCGGTATCAGCTTCGTGGATACCGCAGGATCAGGCAAGGCGATCCAGACAGCATTCGATGTGCAGTTGAACCTGGGCGAGTTGCTGGCCGATATTCAAGACGTGCGCGGCCGTATCAACAGCGCGTTCTTCGTGGATCTGTTCATGATGATCTCGCAGGACAACGCGTCTACCACGCGCATGACCGCTACCGAAGTCACCGAACGGCATGAAGAAAAGATGCTCATGCTCGGCCCGGTGCTGGAACGCTTGCAAGACGAATTGCTGGATCCATTGATCGAGGTCACGTTTCAGCGAATGGTGGAGTCCAACATCCTCCCACCGTCGCCACCTGAGATGCAAGGCCAGCAGCTTTCCGTCGAACTGGTGTCCATGCTGGCACAAGCGCAGCGCGCCATCGCCACGAACGGCATTGACCGCTTCACGCAAAGCATGGGTGCCGTCGCGCAGTTCAAGCCTGAAGTGCTGGACAAGTTCGACGCCGACCGATGGGCGGAGGAGTACAGCGACGCCTTGGGCGTCAATCCCGATCTCATCCTTCCCGAGGATCAAGTGCAAGCGTTACGCGCACAACGCGCCAAGCAGCAGCAGGCCGCCGCGCAGCAGCAGCAAATGGCTGCCGCTTCGCAGACCGCGAAAAACCTAGGGCAAACCCCCACCACCGGCGGCACGGCTGCCAGTGACGTGATGAACCTTTTCAGCCAGGGACTTGGCGCACAACAAGGAAGCTAAACCATGACATTCAATACTAAATATCCGTTCCTCGATACGACGAACGATTACACGCCGATCAACGATATCCAGATCGTGACGCCGAACGACGCCGCCGACCTACCGAATGGGCCGTGTAAAGCGCTCATTTTCATGGGGGCCGGAACGATCAAGCTAACCACCCCGGCAGGCACCACCGTCACGCTGACCGTATCGGCTAACTGGTTCGGCGTTACCTACATCCGCGCAAACCGTATTTGGGCAACCGGCACAACCATCGCGGCGTCCAGCATCGCCGCTTGTTACTAAGGAGTTCGGCATGGCAATGATCGATATGAAAATGAGCGCGGAAGAAGCGAAGGAGCAAACCGCACCTTCAGAGTCCTCTGAATCGGAATCGCAATACCCGTATGGGTTGCGGGTATCCCTGGACGACGATGCGCTGGAAAAACTCGGCCTTACTTCGCTGCCCGCAGTCGGCAGCAAGATCAGCTTTAACGCCGTGGCAGAAGTGTGCGGCACCTCGTCTTACGCACAGGACGGTGGGGAAGCGGAAACGTCGCTGTCCTTGCAAATCACCGGGATGGAAGTGACTTCCAGCGCGCAAACCACGACTGATGCAGCCAATGCGCTCTACGGCGCATAGGGGGTGACATGGCGGATGACGGTACGCTTCTCACGAGTGACCCACCTGATCCGAAAGATATGACGGATCTTTACAACACTGCGTTGCCGCCTGCGCAAGAAGAACAGTTTCAAGCGTGGCAAGCGGAAAGCCCACAGCAACGCAGTACATACGACTACGATTCGCGCGGCGCTTGGCAGGAACTCCAATCAGGGGACATGACGGCGGACGAACGTGGGCACCTGGGGGATAAGTTTAAGAAGCCAAATCACCCCACGTTTAGCGATCAAAGCATGTACCACGGTATCGATGGGCAAGACGGCGGGAGTTGGGGTGTTGACGATCAAGGCAAGACCACATCGTTCACGCCAAGCGCCACTAATCTCAAAAACATGAGTGCGGAAGACCTGGGGAAGTATCTCGCAGAAGTCGAACCAGAAGTGAAGTTGAACATACCTCATGCGTCCAAAACACTACTCCAAACGCTAGCGGAGAAACTCTTTCCCGGGCTTGCAAAATAGGGGTGTACAAGCCTCCACGTCGTGCGAATAAAGTCACGCCATGATTGATCCACTTAATACCGAAGCAAACGATGAGTTACGCAAGGCAAGGGCCAGCATGGACAGCCTGGCGAAGCACAAGGACGCAGAGGATATCAAGTGGCTTATGAGTTCCAAGAGGGGACGGCGCATCGTCAATGGCCTTTTGCAGAATGCCGGTGTTTTCCGCTTGTCGTTTCACACCAACGCGCTGCAAATGTCCTTTAACGAAGGCAACCGCAACACGGGCTTAATGCTCCTGGCGGCAATAACCGAACAATGCCCTGAACGATACGCTGAAATGATTGAAGAGGCCAAGCAGTGACAACCGAAACCACCGCAGCACCAGCCGGGAACACACCAAGTACCGAAGCCGTTGCTGCACCCGCTACGGCGATCGCTGCCGCCACACCCGCAGACGCCACGCCTGCCGCACCCGCTGCGATAGTCCCGGCCGAAGCACCTACCGCAAGCGAAGAGCCACAGGCGCCCGCGCCCAAAGCTCCCGAGAAGTACGACTTTAAAACCGTAGACGGCAAGGTTGATACCAGTGTCCTGACCAAGTTCGAAAGTGTTGCACGCGAACTGGACTTGACGCAGGACCAAGCCGCAAAGCTGATCGACACATTGGCACCGCAAGTGGCACAGGCTCAAAAGGCCCGTCAGGACGCACAGGTTTCGGCCTGGGCAGACGCCGCGAAAGCCGATAAGGAAATCGGCGGCGACAAGCTGAACGAGAACCTGGCAATCGCAAAGAAAGCCCTGGACACGTTTGGCACGCCGGAACTGACCAAGATGCTCAACGATTCCGGTATGGGCAACCATCCCGAGATCATCCGGGCCTTCTTGCGTGCAGGTCAGAAAATCAGCCCGGGAAACTTTGTACCGTCAGGCCAAGGCACTTCGCAGACTTCGAACGCGAGTTCGAAACTCTACCCCTCAATGAAGTAGATTTACTTTTAGCCCCACCGCCGCGAGGCCTCGGGCTACCCACCAATCTAACGCAGTGATGCGCTGAAAGGAAATAAAAATGGCTGTTCTCTCTACTGGCGCACTAACCCTTGCAGATTGGGCGAAACGACTGGACCCGGATGGTAAGGTTCCTGTTGTCGCCGAACTGCTCTCGCAGTCTAATGAAATTCTTGAAGACGCCGTGTTCATGGAAGGCAACTTGCCGACCGGCCACCGCGTCACCATCCGCACCGGTCTGCCAGCTGTGTACTGGCGTTCGCTGAACCAAGGTGTCCCGTCCAGTAAATCCACCACCGCGCAAGTCGATGAGTCGGTCGGCATGCTGGAAGCGTACAGCCGCGTCGATAAAGACCTGGCTGAATTGAACGGCAATACCAGTCAGTTCCGTTTGTCTGAAGATAGCGCGTTCCTGGAAGCGATGAACCAGGCACAAGCACAGACAATGTTTTACGGTAATCCCGCAAGCGATCCACGTCAGTATCTTGGCCTGGCTACTCGTTACGGCGCGATCTCCGGCGCGAACAACTCTCAGAATATTCTGAACGCTATCGGCACCGCTGGCGCCACCAACACATCGATCTACCTGGTTGTATGGGGCGAAAACACCGTGTTCTGCCCGTTCCCTAAAGGTTCGAAAGCCGGACTGATCCATGAAGACAGTGGTCAGATGACGGTGTACGACAACAGCGGCAGCCCATACCAAGCGTTCCAGACCCACTATCAGTGGAAGAACGGCCTGGTCGTTAAGGACTGGCGCTATGTTGTCCGTATCGCCAACATCAGCGTGACCAACTTGGTAGCGAACTCTTCGCCTGCCGATCTGATCTCGCTCTTGTCCCGCGCTCTGGATCGCATTCCGAACTTGGCCAACGGCCGCGCTTGCTTCTACATGAACCGCACCGTGTACTCGTTCCTGCGTATTCAAGCATTGAACAAGTCGAACTATGCCTTGAGCGTAGAAAAAGGTCTGAACCAGTTCGGTACGCCACAGTCCTGGTTGAGTTTCGAAGGTGTGCCATTGCGTCGTGTGGATCAGCTGTTGACCACCGAAACGCAAATCTCCTAACAGGAACCGGATCATGGATACGCAATTCGTGATCTGGTCAGAGCCTTGGCCCGCACGGCCTTCCGTGCAGCCTTGGCTCTTGTACCTGGCAGCTATTCCGGCCACCGGCCAAAACGTTCAATAAAGGATATTCAAAATGATTATCGACGCACTTTTGCAATTCTCCGGGACTATTCTCGGCAACACCGTCACTGCGCAGTCGTTGGTCGGTGTGGCAGCTACCACCACTTCGACTAACGTCGTGGACTTGGCCGGTGTCGGTACCGGCAACACCGCACGGGATCTCGGCCAAGGTGGCGGCTTGGAAATTATGGTGGAAGTCGTTCAGGCTTTCGCCGGCGGTACTTCCATGCAAGTCGCGCTTGTTCTCGCCGATGACGCGGCGATCTCGGTCAACGTCGAGCAGATTTTGCTTGAAGCGCCACTGACCATCGCTCAACTCCCGGCCGGTACCCTGATCCCGATTCATGTGGATCGTGCGGCACCGTTGCCAGCCAAGCGTTACATGGCGCTGCAATACACCACCGTCGGCACGATGACTGCCGGTTCGGTTACTGCTGCGATGGTGCGCGACGTGCAGGACAAGGGTAACAACACTCTGTTCAACTCCGGCTTCTCGGTGGCCTAATCAACACGGTCGGCCTTCGGGCCGATCTTTACGGAGAATAAAACATGGCACAAGTACGCGCCCTTACTACGCTTTTCCATAACGGCATGCTCGTCAATGCGGGCGACGTTTTTGAATACGCGGATGATCTTGCCAAGAAGCTGAAAGGCGAAGTGTCGGAAGGCATGGAGCTGGTCACGAAGAAGTCCAATGCCGCTTTTGCAAAGGTGCAAGCCGATGCACAAAAAACGCTGGAAGACACAGAGGCGGCCTTGCGCACGCACTTCAACGCTTTGAAAGCAGAACTTGACGCCGATCCCACGCGTGGCGATCTGGTGCAAAAAGTGCTGGATGCCGAAACCGCTGTCTCGGATGCCGCCAAAGCCGTCGCAGCTGGCGCAGCGACCAACGAATCCGAACTGGTTTAATTATTTCCGACGGGCTTTAACGGGGCTTCGGTCCCGTTCTTTTTAAGAGGTGTTCGCGTGGCGTCAGAAACAGACATCGCAAACGGCGCGCTGGCGCTGCTCGGCGACACCGCCAACGTATCGGCACTTAACCCGCCAAGCGGCAGCATTCAGGCCGTGCATTGCGCACGGTTCTATCCGATGGCGCGTGACCAGTTACTTGAAATGCACACCTGGGGGTTCGCAACAAAACGCGTCCAGCCTGCGCTATTGTCTGGGACACCGCCCGCACCGTGGGCATACTCTTATCAAGCGCCAAGTGATGTACTGAATTTCCTTTCTATCCTTGATCCGAATGCGACCGACGATTACAGCCAGGGCTTGCAGCAGTACGGCAGTATTACCGGCGCCAGTCAGTACAACATCGGGCTTTATACCCCGCAACCCTTCGCCGTCGAAATGGACGCGAACGGCAATCAGGTTATCTACACCAATCAGCAATACGCGATGCTCCGCTACACCGGACGCGTCACCGACACGACGACATTCGGCCCACTCTTTACGGAGGCGTTGACGCGCTTGCTGGCATCGAAGCTGGCCGGGCCAGTGATCAAGGGTTCCGAAGGTCGTGCCGAAGCGAAGGCGCAACTACAATCCTTCCAGGCGTTCTTCTCCCTGGCTACCGCGTCGGATGCGAACCAGCACCGGCAGAACCCCGCGCAAAGCGTTGACTGGATCGTGAACCGATGATTTTCCGCACACTACAAGAGGTGTTTTATCTCACGCCGACTATTTGCTGTTGGGTGGATGAAGAGGGCTATTTCACGGTATGCGTTGCGTACTATTGTTGGTCACTGGAAATAGCTCTTTACGGTGTCGGCAATGGGTGAAAAATCAACAGACCGATCGTTCGCCGGCGGTGAAATATCGCCAGATATGTACGGGCGTGTGGATCTGGCCAAATACCAAACCGGACTGGCAACATGCCGCAACGCGTTTGTGTTGCCACATGGTCCGGTAGAGAATCGGCCAGGTACGGAATTTGTGGCAGAGATCAAGAACAGCGCGAACGCGGCACGCTTGATTCCCTTCACCTTTAACTTCACGCAGACTATGGCGATCGAAGTCGGCGCCGGTTACTTCCGGTTCCACACGCAGGCCGGTACGCTATTGAGCGCAGGAGTCCCTTATGAAGTGGCGAACAGCTACGCGCAAGCGGACTTGATGAATATCCACTACACACAGTCGGCCGACGTGCTGACGCTCGTGCATCCGAACTATCCGGTGGCAGAACTTCGCAGACTTGGTGCGACGAACTGGGCGCTCACCAATCCGAGTTTCGCTATCCCCACGTATTGCCCAACCAGTGCCAGCGCCGTCGCCACGACACCCCATGCGACCACCTGGAACCCTTTCAATTGTCAGTACTGTGTTACCACGGTGCAAGTGACCGACCTGCAAGAATCGATTGCGTCCAACGTTACCGGGGCGGTGAACAACGACTTAACCCTTGTCGGCAATATCAACACGATCACCTGGGCGTTACCCTCCGGTGTTATCCCGGTGCGCTTCAACGTGTACAAGTACCTCAATGGCCTATGGGGTTATATCGGCCAAGCGGCGGCCACGGCCACCAGCTTCATCGATAACAACATCACCCCGAATACCGCACAAACTCCGCCGATCATGGACAGCGGTTTCAATGACGCCGTGGGCAACTACCCCGGCGCCGTCACGTACTTCCAACAACGGCGATGCTTTGCCGGAAGTACAAACGCGCCACAGAATGCCTGGTGGACCATGAGCGGCACCGAATCGAATATGACGTATACCTTGCCGGTGCAAGCGCAAAACCGTATCTCATTCAAGATCGCCGCGCGCGAAGCGTCCGGTATCCGGCACCTCGTCCCAATCGCCAATCTGGTTATGTTGACGGCTTCAACGGAGTGGCGGGTGTCGTCCACCGATGGCAATGCCGTGTGGGCTGGCAACATCAGCGTGCAGCCACAAAGCTATGTGGGTGCGAACAACGTCACGCCTATCGTCGTTGGCAACGCCTTGTTGTTCAGCCAGTCGCGGGGCTGCCGTATTCGGGAAATGTCCTATAACTGGCAATCGCAAGCGTACTTGACGAACGACATTAGCGTCATGGCCTCGCACCTGTTTGACTATCAAAACATCCTGGACATGACGTTTAGCAAAGCGCCGTACCAGTTCCTGCACTGTGTGACGAGTAACGGCAACCTGGCGAGTCTGACCTACGTGCCCGAACAGCAGGTGGCCGCATGGCACCACCATGAGTTTAGCGGCTTCGTAGAATCGGTATGCACGATCACGGAGCAGCCGGCCGGCACGGTGGCCAGCGAGGATATGCTTTACCTGATCGTCAATCGGGTTTTGAATGGTGTTACGCGCCGGTACGTGGAGCGCTTGCATACCCGGTATTTCAATACGGCCAGTGATGCGTTTTTCGTCGATAGCGGCGCGACGAACTTTTTACCCGGCACCTTTGCGCAGCAAGGCACAACGATTACCTGCAACATCCCTGCGCATGGCGTGACCGCAGGACAATCCCAATACTTCACGTTCAGCGATCCCACATTGTCGGGCACTTACTCGGTAACCACAGTGATCGATGTGAACAACATCACGCTGACCGCATCCACTAACGCCCAGGAACTCGGTACCGTCGCCATGACGCCGACGTACCAGGTGACGACGGTAAGCGGATTGACATGGCTGGCAAACCAGACTGTCAATGTACTTGCCGATGGCGCGCCGATTCCGCTGCAAGTCGTTAGCGCGACCGGCACCATCACGTTGCCATACCCTGCCACCAAAGTCATTGTGGGGTTGCCTATCACTTGCCAAGTACAAACACTGCCGGCCGCGCTGACGGTGGACGCAGGTTTCGGCGAGACGCTTCAGAAAAACGTGAACCGGGTGTACATGCGGGTGTTTCGCTCTAGCGGAGGGTATGTAGGGCCGGATGCAAATAACCTGACGTATTCCACTCAGCGGTCTAGTACCGACCTGCCAGGCTCGCAGCCTGCACTCGCCAGCGGAGTGGTAGAAGTGGTGATACAGCCAGACTGGAATTTTGACGGTTCGGTGTTCATTCAGCAGACAGATCCCTTACCGCTCACGATCTGCTCTATCGCCACGGACATGGACGTGCGGTAGGTGTACAAGCCCTAAAAAGTCATCGTTATGCTGGAACGACTTTTTAGGGGTTTTCATGGGCGCAAATGTTAATGAAATGAGCGGTCTACTGGCAACAATGGGCGCCGGGACGAAAGCGGCGGGGGCTTCCAACGCCGCCAGTGCGCAACAGGCTTCGCTTGGCTACCAGGCGTCCGTGGCGGCAAACAACGCCATTATCGCGCAGGACAAGGCCAGCATCACGCAGGACAATGGGCAAATTGCTGTCCAGAATCAAGACCTCAAAACCGCACAGACTTTCGGCATGCAACGTGCCGGCCTGGCTGCGAACGGGGTGGACTTGGGTTCCGGCTCTGCAAACGACATCCTGACCAGTACCACCATGATGGGTGCCCGCGACGCCGATCAACTTCAGACCAACGCTATGCGCGAAGCCTGGGGCTACTCCACGCAAGCCGCCGATGACACGAACAACGCCAAAGCACTCACATCCATGCAGTCCTCTATTAATCCGACCAACGCAGGATTGACTTCGCTCATGGGTAGCGCCTCCCCGCTGTCAAGCGCATGGCGCACCTTCAATACTGCAACCAACGGAGCGACTAGCTAATGCCGACCGTACCCTCGTATGACACCGCGCAGGTAGCGCCAGCGGGTGTTCCGAACGCGCAGATACAAGGCCTTACACCCCGACAACTTGCGCAAGGTGAGATCAGCGGCCAACAAACCGAACTCGCCGGCCAGAACGCGCTAAATCTTGGCGTGCAGGACGTGGACGCCAACGCTAAAGCGCAAATGATGGCGAACCAGGTGCGGGTGGATGCGGCATTGAACAACGTTCGCGCCGCGCAGCAAAAACTTACCTATGACCCTGAAACCGGGTATCTAAACCAAAAAGGCGCGGCGGCCGTACAGCCGAACGATCAGGGGCAAGGCTTACAAGACCAGTATGGGGCGAAGCTACAAGACGCGATCGGTAGCGCGTCGGATGGCCTGGCCAATGGCGCGCAGCGTCAAGTGTTCGCGCGCTCCGCTTCACAACTGTCCACGCAGTTCGACGGGCAGATTCAAAGCCACGTATTGCAGGAGTACAAACAATTCGGATTGGAAACGCAGCAGGGCACGGTGGCTCTTGCTGGCGATACTGCACAAAAGAACTGGCAAAACCCCGACATCATCGATCAGCAGATCGAAAGCGCAAAGGCAGCAGTGTGGAAGGCCGGACAGATCAACGGGGATCCGGGGAACCTGATCGAAGCTAAAACATTGCAGACCACGAGCGGCATCCATTCCGGCGTTATCAACGCGGCGGTACAAAACAACAATCCGCAATACGCGCAGCAGTATATTCAGAAATACAAAGACGATATGACAGCCGGTGACTTGCTTAAAGCGCAGGGCGTGATTACGGCGGATATGCGTGCGCGGCAATCCACGTCGATGGCGCTGAACGCGATGACTAACTATGCCCCGGCGTTTCAACCGACAGACTTCGACCGTATAACGCAGATTACGCGGCAAGCAGAAAGCACTAACAATCCGAATGCGGTGGGGCCGAACGTGCCAGGGCAAGGCACTGCCAAGGGCGCTATGCAGGTAATGGACGCGACTGCCGCGAATCCCGGTCACGGTATTGCCCCCGAAAATCCAGGTGTGCCCGGCGATAAAGAGCGCGTCGGCGTTCAGTTACTTGGTGCGCTGGTACAGAAATACGCTGGCGATCCTGCGAAAGCATGGGCCGCGTACAACGCTGGCGAGGGGAACGTGGACAAAGCGGTTAAGGACGCGGGGCCAGGCGGTAACTGGATGACCGCACTCGCACAATACCAGTCGCCCGCGAACCACACCCAGACATTGAATTACGTCAACAGCAACGTGAAGCAGTTGCAAAGCGGTGGCGGCGTACCTCCTATGCCGTCATTGCAGGATATACACAACAACATCCGCACACAGGCCGGGCCGAACGCCGACCCTTCCGTGTTGTCGGCGGCATTGACAGAGGGCACACGCCAGTACAACGACGCGGTGAAAGATCGATCTACGCAAGCCGATAACGCCGTACAGCAAGCGCAGACCTATCTCGCGCAGAACGGTGGCAACTTCGACGCCTTACCCGCGTCAATGAAGTCGCAGATCGTAGCGTTGGCACCGGACAAGTTGCCCGGCTTGCAGACCTACGCGCAAAGCATTGCCAATCCTCCAAAGACGGACAACATGGCCGCTTACCACACGGCTATCGAACACCCTGACGAACTGGCAAAAATGACGGACGCCCAATTTCAGCAGTTCGCCACTACCAATTTCGCGGAGGCAACGCAGAAGCAAGTCGCCAAGATCCGGCAAGACGAGATCAACGGCACTGCCGACCTGAGTGCCGGCGGCCTGAACTCGAAAGCGCTCACTACCGAACTCGGCAACCGGTTGACATCCTTAGGCATCGAGACGAAGCCCAAAGACGAAGCGGGCAAGCAGCAAATCGGCACAATTCAGAAATTCGTGACGGACGGTATTTTTGCGCAACAACAGCAGCTTGGCCGAAAGATGACCGCGCAAGAAGTCACGCAATTCGTGGATCAGCAGTTTCTTAAAAACTTCCAGTTCCATAGCACGTTCATGGGCATCCCCACGTCCGGCACGCAGCAAACCCCGTATCTGAAAATGGCGACCGGCGATATACCGGGCGATCAACTTGACCAGGTGAAGGCCGCACTGGCGAAGAACGGCAACACAAACCCTTCCAACGATCAAATTATGCGTACCTATTGGGCGCGGAAAACACAATAATGGCTGATACCCCAAACGAATTTGACGACGCCGCCGCCAGTGTAATGCAGGGGCAAACTGCCGCTATCCGTAACAACGTGTACAACGCTGTGAACCAAAACCCTGCACAAGTCGCGCAGCATTCACAGATCGCGCAAAGCCTGGGTATCCCACTGGAATCGGTTCAGTCCGATCCGGCCACGGCCAAGCAGCAAGCGGCCATGCAGTCGTTCGATGCGAACAAGGTGGTGACGCAATACCCGCACCTTGCGCAGTTCCTGACGAACCCAACGAACGCGGCGATGGCGCACACTGACTTGCCGACGTTGGCCGCCACGGAGCAAGCTGTTAAGGGGTTGCCACAATCCACTACCGCCAGCGCGCCGCCGGTGCTGACGAGTTCCGACTCGCCTAGTGTGGGAGGGTGGCTTTCCGATAACGTCAAGTCGATTCCATCCTTGCCGCTCAATGCTCTGCAAGGTGTCGGTGACTCGTTCAATACCGCCGCTAAAGCCGTCAACAGGGTGTTAGGCGTATTCCCTACGGCATACGACAAGCTGGCGGGAATGCTCACCGGGAAAGACACAACAGTAGCCGGCGACGCTTACAACAAAAACTTCATTGATCCGCTTGACCAGAACGCCACCGCATTGGCACTCGCTCCCGGTGCCACGACATTGCAGAAGGTGACGCACGGCGTGGGCAACCTGGTCGGCATGCTGGCGCAGATTGCCGGGACTGGCGGTATGTCAGAAGCGCCAGCCGTTGCCGACGCGGCAGCGCCGGTGCTTTCCACCGTGACAAACGCGGTATCGCACGCAGCGCGGTCAATGGCGTTTCCCTCGATCACTGCCGCCGTCAATAGCGGTACCGATGTCTACAATCAAACCGGTAGCCTGGCGGCGGCGGTGAAAGCGGCAACTGCCGCGTATGCCACCAACACCGCGATGGGCGTCCTTCCGATGTCGATGGAGGGCAGCTTAGCCACGCGAGTGGCGTCAGGGGTGCCGGTGGGTATGCTGACCGGCGAAGTCAATCGCCAAGCAATGAACGCCAGTCTGCCAGCAGGCATGCAACAACCGGCCAGTGTCGAGGACGCGATTGTCAACGGGATCACGGGTTCTATCTTGGCGGGGGCAATGGGCGCGAACCCCGCGCGGCATGAGCAAGCTGTCCGGCAAATGTACGCCGACGCTGATAAAGCGCAATCCGCCACGCAAGGCATGCAGGGCTTGCAAGCACTGGGCGAGTTGTCGAAAGCGTCCACGCTTCGCCAGAACGATCCGCAAGCCTTCCACGACTTCGTGCAAAAAGTGACGGAGGACGGCCACCTGCCCGAAGTGTGGGTGGATGGTAAAACGCTTTCCGATGCGCTGAACCAGTCCGGTATTTCGGCGGACGAACTGCAAAACAAAATGCCGGACGTAGCCGCGCAAATGCACGAAGCACTACAGACCAACGGCGACGTGCGGATCAGCACTGCCGATTACGCCACGAATATTGCAGGCGGTTCGCTTGAACAAGGACTGTTGCCGCACCTGAAAACCGACCCGGATGGCATGACGTTCCAGCAAGGACAAGACCACCTGGCGAATCAGCAAAGCGAGATGACCGCGCAAGCTAAAGTTTTGACCGAAGAGCAAGCCGCGAAGAACGAACGCGACGGTCAATTGAAAGACATTACGGACGGCGTGCAGCAACGGCTTGAAGCTACCGGGCGGTACCCTGCCGACGTGGCGAAAACACAAGCAGGGCTATACGGCGCGTTCTACGATACGGCAGCCGAGGGCATGAAGATATCGCCGAAAGAGCTGGTGGAGCGCATGCCGCTGCCGGATATCAAGGCGGACGGGCAGGGCGGTTTTAACCAAGCTTCAGAGGACGCACACGCGACCGCCATTACGGGTACCGAGTTCGGCGCTACCGATGCGCCGACCGCAGACCTGCGCAACGCCGCGAAGGACTGGTACAAAAACAATGTGCGCGGAACCACCGTGGTGAATGAGGCCAGTGGACGAGAGATCAAATTCGAGGGTTCACGTAAAGCCTTCAGCACAAGCGCCAATCCTGAAAAGATTAAGCTGTTCGCTGCGCTGCCTGAATTGCTCCGCAATGGAACGCTTGAGAATTCGAAGAATCCCGTAGACCCAAACAGAGAGCCTGACACGCGTGCGTACCACTGGTTGACTGGCACCGTCAATGTAGGCGGCGAAGTGAAACATGTTGGCGTTACTGTACGCGAGGACGGTAACGGCAACCTCTATTACAACCACAATCTCATAGAAAAAGGCTCCTTGCCTTCAGAGGACCGGACCGACCCTGCTCACAAAGCAGGCGGATTTCCGTCTGAAGGAGGAACCTTAAAGCAAAATTTAGCACCGACCGACGATGGCGTCAACCTGCATGTGCTTGACCAAGGCACCGGCAACCGTGGCAGTTACGATCCCGCCACAAACCGGATGGCGCTATTAAAAGACGCTGACCTGTCCACCTTCCTGCATGAGTCCGGGCACTTCTTCCTGGAACGTATGCACGAGATGGCGCAGCACCCGGAAGCGCCGCGGGGGATCAAAGACGACTTTGATACTTTGCTGCAACACTTTGGTGTTCAGGGTGAAACACCCGAAGCCCGCATGGCTGACTGGTCTGGCCGTGCGCTAGACGAAAAACGCGGAGGCCACGAACAGTTCGCCGAAGGCTTCGAGAACTACTTGATGTCCGGCAAAGCGCCAACACCGGAACTGCAAAGCATGTTTAGTCGGTTCCGCTCATGGTTGATGAGCGTGTACCAATCCATGCGAGGTGAAGTATCGCCAGAAGTGCGCGGCGTCATGGATCGCATGTTCGCTTCGCAGGAAGCGATCAACGAAGCGGAGCGCGTTCGGGCTTACGCGGTACCTGACTTGTCGTCCGAGCATGGCGACATGATCGACCAGTACAAAGCGCTCGGCCACGAAGCGACAGAGCAAGCGATCGCGGATATGCAAGCGCGATCCATGCGGGATATGAAATACGCCAGCAACGCCAAAAGCCGTGCGCTGAAAGAATTGCAAAGGACAGCGGTAGACGCACGCGAAGCGATACGCAGGGAAGTAACGCCGGAAGTTATGCGGCAGCCGGTGTACCAGGCGTGGCAGTTCTTGACGACGAAGGGCCACGAGTCCACGGAGGTACGCCCCGATGCAAAAGAGAAAAACGACCCGGACAGAGTAAATCCCGCAGCGGATAGTATGTTCACCGCGATCGCTAAGTTCGGCGGTTTAAAGGAGGAGGAAGTCAAAAGTAAGTGGGGCATCCCACGCAAAGAAGTGGAGTCTGACGTTTTCGGCAAACCCGTTGTCCGTAAAGAGGGCGGGTTATCGATTGACCGGATGGCGGAAGTGTTGGTGGAACATCACTACCTAAGCGCGCACGATCTACACGAATTCGAGGAAAAATTCGGCGAGGAGTTTGCGGGTACGAAACAGCATTCATGGCAGTACGACATACAAGGCAAAGAGCGCCCGTCGAACCCCCTGGACTTAGAGGACCGATACCACGGCAAGCTGAACACGGACGAACTGCGCGGGATGTACGGCACAGAGCATGATGCAGCTTGGCGGGTGCTTTCGGATCGCCGGATGACCAGCGATAAAGTAGGCATAGATCCTGAAATTATCGCGGATACCTTCAGCTTTAACTCTGCCCGTGAAATGGTGGATAGTTTGGCCAAGGCCGATACACCCTATAACGTCATCAAAGGCATGACCGACCAGCGCATGCTTGAGCGCCACGGCGAACTGGTAGATCCGGTGAGCATTGAGCGCGCCGCCGAAGCCGCTATACATAATGAAGTGCGCGCCAAGATGATGGCCACCGGCTTAAAGATGTTCACCAAGTCGCCGATGTCCGTGATCGAGATCAACAAAGCGGCCAAGGCTGCCGCCGATACCGCCATTGCTGCCAAGGCCGTAGGCGATCTGCGCCCCGCGCAGTACAGTGCCGCCGAAACCAAGTCGAACAGGGCGCTGCTAAAGCTGGCGCCGAAAGACCCGGCCGGTGCGGCTGTCGCGCAACGTGAGGCGTTGCTAAACAATCGGCTATTCAAGTCGGCCAGTGAAGCCGTGACCGATGTGCGCAAGGGCATGACGTACCTGTCCAGGTTGCAAAAGCCAAGTGTGCGCGGCAAGATCGACATCGATGTGCGTGACCAGATCGACGGCATACTGTCGCGCTTCGACTTACGCGCTAACCCCACCGATGCCCCGACACGCCCACAGTTGAACCTTGAAAAGTGGATCGAAAGCCAGGCGGCGGCCGGGTACTCGCCGACCGTCACGGCTGAAATGCTGGCGCCGGAGTTCCGCAAGCCTTACCGCGAGATGTCCGTGGAAGAGTTCCGTGGCATGGTGGACACGATCCGTTCGATGGAACACATGGGCAAAGAGCGCAACTTGCTGTCGATCAACGGCGAGAAGCTAAACCTGTCCGACTTCGTGAATAACGAACTGGTACCAAAATTGCAGGAGCGCGGCGACCGTTTCAGCGTTGACCAGATTTACACGAAGCCGGAGGATCGCGGTATCAGTCAAATGGCCGTCGCGCTTGACCATGTGTCAAGCTGGTTGCGTGGCCTTAACGCGCAATTGAAACCACAGGAATTCAAGCGCAACGACTTTGACCGGCATGAACTGTTAGGGCCTTTCGGCAAGGCGCTGTTCGATCCCGTCCTGGACGCAAATTACAACAAGGTGCGGATGCAGAAAGGTTTGTCCGATGACTTCCGCGTGAAAGCGGACGAACTCGGCGGGGACTGGCAAAAGAGCTTGCACGACATGCTGCCGAACGACAAGTTGGTGGACGCTATTGCCACCAAAGAAGCGGGCGTGCCGGTGTATATGAAAATGTCGCGCGGCAAGATGGTCGGCATGGCGCTTCACGTTGGCAATGAATCTAACTTCGATAAGCTGACCAAGGGTTACGGATGGGAGCCAGAAAAGGTATGGGGCTTCTTGCACGACAACATGACAGCAAACGACTGGAACGCCGTGCAGCATGTGTGGGATCTGTATGAAAAGCACTGGCCGGACATGCAGGCGATGTATCGCCGACTTGGCCAGACCACACCGGACAAGATCGAACCGCGCGCCTTCAAGACGCCATTCGGTGAAATGGACGGCGGCTATGCGGCAATCAAGTACGATCCGCTGCGCTCTCGTCGTGGCGAGAAAGACGCCGCTGGCGCTGCCATTGATCCAGGTAAGGGATTGTTCGGTGCGGACTACTTCAGCCGGTCGGCCACAACAAACGGCAGCATGAACAAACGGATTGATGGTTATACCGATGCGATCGATCTCAACTTCCACACAATTGAGCGCAGCTTGCAGGAATCAATCCACGATCTCGCGTACCGTGAAGCACTCATTAACGCTAACAAAATCGTGGAGCATCCTGATTTCCGCAAGGCGTTTTTAAAAGCCTACGGACGGGAGGATTACAGCGCCTTGCAGGACTGGATAGGCCGCATAGCGAACTCGGACAACTCTGACCGCGCCGTGGGGGCGTTCGGCCGTTTCATGCAGTACACCCGTACCGGCATGGTGATGAACGCGATCGCTCTGCGCGCCACCACCGTACTCAAGCACGGCGGCAGCGCCGGTATCAAAACCCTGGGGTACTTTGCCGGCGGCGGGGAAAAGTATCTGGCCAGCCGGTTCGCCGCAATGGGTAGCGATTACACGAACCAGATCACCGGAGCTAAGGAAAAGTTCGGCGAGATCAATGCGCGCCTGTTACAACAAGATCGGGATTATCGCGCCACCGCGTCCAGCATGTTCGAACCGGAAAGCGTCAGGAGCCAAGCCGAACGCTTCGGCCATTCGGCGGTAGCCTGGTCGGACATGATGACGGCAGTGCCTACCGCCTGGGCGGCGTATGACCGGGCTATCGCGGAAGGTATTCCAGTTCGGCAAGGCGGTACCGGCAAACCGATGACGGAAGCACAAGCCGTTTCCTATGCCAACAAGATCGTGCGCGAAGCCCACGGATCGAACGTAGAGGCTGCACGCTCAAACATTATGACTGCGCCAAGCGAAGGGCTGAAGTTGTTCACCACGCTCTACGGCTTTATGAATAACAGTTACGGACAAATGGCGGACAGCATTAATAAGTTCCAAACTCCCGGACTTGGCAAGCCCGAGATCGTGGCGCGCACTTTGATGGCGATCATCGTCCCCGCATTGTGGGCGGGCTACCTATCGGAAGGCGGAGCGAAAGAGGGCGAAAGTTGGGGTGCATGGGCTGCGAAAGCGATTACTGGCGAAGTCGCTGGTATGGTTCCGGTTGTGCGTGACGCCTACAGCATGGCACAGGGCTTTAGCCACGCGGGGGTTATCGGCGCCGAATCCTGGATGTCCACAATGGTGAACGCAGGCAAGGATGTGGTTCATGCTGCGCAGGGCAAGCCTGCCAATAAACCCGTTTCCGATATCGCTGACGCCGTTGGCATGGGGCTTCATATCCCCGGCCTTGGCCAGTTAGGCAAATCCGCGCAGTACGTGTCAGACGTGCAGAGCGGTAAGCAACATCCCGCCAATGCTTTCGAATACGCGAAGGGGATGGTGGTAGGCGCTCCTCACAAAAAGTAAGGGTGTACAAGCGTGGTGCGGCATGTTGGAAACTCTCGGCATTGATAGAGGGCATCCCACATGATTACCAGTACCACGCGCCTTGCAGGGCCTTACGCCGGAACGGGTCTTCAAACTGCGTTCCCGTTCGCGTTCAAAGTGTTCCAGGCATCAGACGTGCTGGTGCTGCTTACCAACACGTCGGGCAACAACACCGTATTGGCGCTGACATCCGCGTATAGCGTGACGCTCAATAGCAACCAGGATACTTCCCCCGGCGGGAGCGTTACGCTGGTGAGCGCTCCCGCTGCCGGGTACCTGTTGACGATGACGAGCCAGGTGGCCGAACTTCAACAAACCAATCTCACGAATGCCGGGAACTTCTACCCGCAAACCGTCAACAATGCGCTGGATTATCTGACGATCCTTATTCAGCAGTTAGCCACTTCGGTGGGCAATTCCATTCAGATACCCCTTCAATCCTCCGGCATCAGCACTACGCTTCCCGCGCCAAAAGCCGGGCTTGGCTTGGGCTGGAACGCCGCAGGCAACAGCATTACAAATATCGACTTCACTGGCGCCAGCGCCGCGTCGTCGTCCAGTGCGGCCAGTAGCGCAGCGGCGGCGGCCAATAGCGCCACCGCGTCCGTCGCAGCGGCCGCCGCGCTCAACTACTCGAACACGCAACTCGCGGCGGGCATCGTCACTTTCAATAACTTCGATCTCGGATTCGTTAGCGACACGCCGCCGGCCACCGTCATCGATCTCGGAACGGTTCACTAATTAGGAGTAAGCATGTCCAGCGCACTTAAACTTCGCAGGGATACGTCGGCGAATATCGCAGTTGCTACCGGAGCGGCGGGGGAGGTTTTCGTGGATACCACGAAAAATACTCTCGTCGTCAATGACGGCGCAACAACGGGGGGTTTTCCCCTGGCAAGGGTATCGGACGTGCAAACCGGCTTGCTCAATACCGCAACCACTGGCGGTACCGTCAACGCTCTTACGGCCACGCTACCCACCGTCAATGCCACGGCGCTGACGAACGGCCAACAAATCATGCTTATCTCGTCCGGTGCGAACACTAGCAACGCCGCACTGGTGTTGACGTTGGGCGCTACCGTGCAGGCGTCGAAAAGTATTCTAAAGGGCAGCGGTCAGCAACTCGCACCGGGAGATACGGGTACAGCCGGGTACCCGATGGGGCTTGTGTATAGCGCCACACTGAACGCTTACGTTTTGCTAAACCCGGCCACGGCGGTTTCGGTAGGTTCGCAATGGCTGGCGTCCGGTCTGACGCCTACGTATATCAGTGCAAATTCCTTCTCGCTGACCGGTAATCAAGCAACAGAATTCCACGTCGGACGCCGCCTCCAATTCACGACGACAGCTGGCATGGTGTATGGCTCCATCGTCACCAGTGTCTTTGGTGCGTTGACAACAGTGACTATGCAAATGGACTTGTCGCAAGTGCTTGATTCAGGTTTGAGCGTAGCCAATCTAAGCATCTTGCGGGCTGACCACAGTGGCGTGCCGGTGGGGGATGTTCCTATTCGGAGCGTAGTAGTTTCTTCTAGTACGGCATTCCTTGACTTCACTCTGGATAATGCGACGTATGAGAGCTTTGAACTTTTCTACACTTGTATTATTCCTGTAGCTACTTCAGATACTTTAAGCTTTCGTGCAGCAGTTGCCGGTGTGGTGCAGTCAACGGCAGTCTATACACATGCAAATTATGCTTTTCTCAATACAGCTTCAAATCCTGGGGGAGTTACCGGTGATTCCTTAATCTATCTAACACCAGGGGGGATTGTTAATAACTTAGCTACTGGAGGAGGGACAACTGGGTCTTTCAAGCTGTTAGGCGCTGCAAGTACTACTAATAATAAAGTTCTTACGCACCAAGGAAATTACTTTAATACTGGTGGAAACTTTGGTGGAACTCTGGGGTTTGGAGAAGTTTCAATCCCTGCTGCCGCCCTAAGTGGCTTCCGATTGTTTTTTGCTGCCGGGAACATAGCCAGTGGAACATTTACTCTTTACGGTAAGAAACGCGCCTTCTAAGGAAAATCATGCTTACAAAAATCGTTGATGGCGTAACCATCGAACTTACCGCAGATGAAGAAACAGCACAATTAGCCGAATGGGTGGCGAATGCAACTGCCGCCGCCGTTACTCAGACCGTTGCCGCTTGGGAGAAATTCCAGCAAACCGTGCAGGCCGAACTCGAAGCCAACGATGTGATTTACACCCGTTGCGGGAAGGCCGGAGTCGCCTATCCTCCGGCATGGCTTCAATACGATATTGCGCTTCGGGTACTTCGCAAATTGATCAGCGGCGATCCGACGCAAGCGCTGCCAACCAAACCTGAAAAACCAACTGGAATCTAAGATGCCCGATATCGATAAAGACGTACAAAAAGAGGCTGTCAAAGAAGCACTACGCGAATGGCTGGATTCGCAGTTCGCTACGTTCGGAAAGTGGACGTTATCCGGGCTGGTGGCAAGTGCTTTCGCCGGAATGATTTACCTATGGCTTGCTAGTCATGGATGGGTGCCGACAAAATGACTTCATTCGATGATGCATTTAGTCGGCTGATCGGCAATGAAGGCGGGTACGTCAATAATCCAGCGGACCCGGGCGGCGAAACTATGTACGGCGTGACTTTGAGAGTGGCGCGTGCATTTGGGTATGCCGGTGCCATGCGCGATCTGCCAATTGAAACTGCCAAGGCAATTGCAAAAAAACAGTACTGGGACCCGCTGCGCCTGGATGAATTTGATCCTCGCGTTGCCTTCCAGATTTTCGACGCGAATTACAACGGCGGTCACCCGGTCATTTGGATGCAAGGTGCTGCGGGAGTAAAAGCCGATGGGCTGCTAGGCGCTGTAACCATTGCCGCAGTTGCCGCAACTGACCCGCTTAAATTCATCATGCGTTGGAACAGCTTGCGCATCCGATATTTCACATCACTCGAAACGTGGCCCACCTTTGGCAAGGGCTGGTCAAACCGCATTGCCGACAATCTAAAGATAGGAGCCGAATAATGCTACCAATCGCACTTGCACTTGCGCAGTTTGCCAAGTGGGTGCGCGGAGGCGGACGGGTGTTGCCTGGACTGGTCAAGCGCCGTGCCCTGGAAGCCGCAAGGTTTGACGTAAAAGATTGACACAAGATTGACAAAAGATTGACGATACATTGACAAGGATTGACATGGACCTGAAAGCATTCGGCGAATCACTCGCTAAACTTGGCTTGCCGCTCCTAGGCGCAATCCTCCCTATACCTGGCGGCGCGGCCATCGGTAGCGCCTTGGCGGCCGCCATTGGTTCCGGTAGTGATAAGCCTGAAGACCTACTGGCGACGCTGACCGCGAATGCCGACGCCGTGGAGAAAGCAAAGGAGTTCCAGGAGACGCACACGGAAACGATGCTGCAACTTCACTTGAACCACGCGCAGCAAATGTACGCGCAAGAAGTAAGTGATCGTGCCAGCGCACGCGGCATGCAGGTCAGCACCCGGGCAATCACTGTCCCGACATTGGCGTTCCTGATCGTCGGTGCGTTTGTCGCAATGGTGGCCGGTACGCTAATGGGTTACTCGAAAGTCGATAGCGCCCTGGCCGGTACACTGGTCGGATACTTGTCCGCGAAGTGCGAACAGGTTATCGGCTTCTATTTCGGTTCCAGCGCGGGAAGTCAGCAAAAGGATGTCTTGCTGGCCAATAGCACCCCGCCGAAGTCATAACTTCGCGGCGATCTCGTCCGACGATTCTCGGTAATACACCCGGTGCAGCAAGCTAATATCTTTGTGTCGGCTGATCCGGGCGAGAACCATCACGTCCACTTTGCGCGCCAGTAGCGTCAACGCGGTAGCGCGTGCATCGTGAAACGTCAGGTCTTTAATTAGTTGCTGGCGGCAAAGCTTAGAAAACAACACGCTCCCCACGCTTGGGGTAACAGTAAAGACCGTGGAGGCGAGTAGCTTCGCAGCGATCCGGCCGACGGGTACTTCTTCACGGCCGCCTGTCTTCGTGCGGGGAAGTACAACCACCTGGCGTGCGGGATCATAACCTTCAGGGGCGTTCAGCACTTCCGACATCCGCATGGCAGTACGCAGTGATATGTGAAACGCGTGCGTCATCTCGCCTATCTTGCCACCTGATCGCTGGCCAGCACGCAAAACACGCTTGATCTGTTGCCAGCGCCAGCGCTGGAATCGGGCTTCGTTTTCGGCGGGGAGACGCACCCCTTTGAAGGGATTGCGATCCAGCCAGCGCCATTCATCCACGGCCAGGCTGAACAGGTGGCGTAATAGATTCGCTTCGCGTAAGACGGTGGAACCGGAAACGGTTTCCAGTCGCTTGTCACGCCATACCCCCATGACTGCGCTATCTATATCCGCCAGCCTGGTGGCATAGCCGAAGTGGGCAAGCATGGAATCGAAGCGCCGTGCTTCCCATTCGGGATTGCGCTTCGTGACGCTGACGGTCTTCTTGTAATGCTCAACGGCATCGCCTAGGGTTTTACCCCCGCTGCCTTGCAGCGTGTCCAGTTCAGCTTCTTTCTTGAGCGCCCAGGCTTGCGCCTCGCGTTTTGTTTCGGTGACGTGCGTCACGCGAAAACCGTGGCGCTGCACTTCTGCGCGCCACTTATCTCGGTATTTTCGTATATAGGCCATGTGTGCGGGATTACTGTGCGGGTTTCGTGCGGGGAGCTAAGTATCCCACATTAATAACCATCCTGCTCCACATAGGAGAACACGTAAACACGCGTTCCCATTTTCCTTGTATTGGTGCCCGAGGCCGGACTTGAACCGGCACGACTGTTAGGTCGAGGGATTTTCTTACCACTTCGGCTTTCGCCGCCAGTTTTTCAAAAAGAAAAAATGTTCGTGGTCTGGAGCACGCCTTCACCGTAGCGCTGCGTATGACCGCTTTGCCGTAGGTGCCCGCCGTCTGCTCTCTACACCTTCCCTCGTGCCTTGCGGAACGGGGGCTTGGCTCGGCGTTGTCTCGGATGCTTGTGGCATCCAGGGGTTTCACCGAATTTGACGGGCGTCACCTCTGGAGTTTCCTCCGGAGGGCTCAAATTGCTTTAAGTCCCTTGTGTCTACCGATTTCACCACTCGGGCGTAGTACACGTTTGCAACTGCTGCATTTGTAAGGGGGGCATTATAGCAGTGCCGCGCGCTGTCGCAGCAGGCGCGTCAGGAATTAAATTGCAGCGCCGTGCTTCGGCCGCTTCCCGGGCCGTCCCGGAGGGACGAGGAGTAGAATGAGTCTCTTCACTTTTGGACTTTTCCGACCATGACGCATCCGGTACACAAAACAGTTCAATGCATCTCGCCTGCGGGTTTGCACACGATGGCCTATCAGGAGTGGGGCGATGCGCACAATCCCAATGTCTTGCTCTGCGTCCACGGCGTGACACGCGTGTCGGACGATTTCGACCGGATTGCGCGTGAGTTGAGCGATACCTATCGCGTCGTGTGCCCGGATATCGTGGGTCGCGGGCGCTCCGGCTGGTTAAAGGCGCCACAATATTATGTAGTTCCGCAATATGTCAGCGACATGGTGACTTTGCTGGCGCGTCTGAATGCGGAAACCGTGGACTGGCTTGGCACGTCGATGGGTGGGCTGATCGGCATGGGGTTGGCATCGCTGCCGGGCAATCCCATCCGCAGGCTGGTGCTCAACGATATCGGACCGACTTTGCAGGCCGAGGCGTTGGCGCGCATTGGTCAATATATCGGCCAGGAAATAAAATTTTCGAGCTTCGACGAGGCAGCGCAATACATTCGCGCCATTTCCCTCAGCTTCGGTACGCATACCGATGAGGAATGGCACAAACTGGCGGCCGATGTCTTGCGCCAGGATGCCGATGGCAAGTGGATGCGGCATTACGATCCGGGTCTGGCGCAGCCATTCCTGACGGCGACGCCGGAGAGCGTGCAAATGGGCGAGCAGATGTTGTGGGCCGCTTACGATGCGATGACTTGCCCGACTTTACTTATCCGTGGCGAACATTCCGATTTGCTGGCGCCGGAGACAGCGGCGGCGATGACGCAGCGCGGGCCGAAGGCCAGGCTGATTGAATTTGCCGATGTCGGGCATGCGCCGACGTTTTTACATACGGAACAGATCACTCCCGTGCGCGAATTTTTGCTGGCGGAATAAGCGCAGTTTTTTCATAGACAATTAAAAAGGTACAACATGACACTGACACGATTGCACGTAGGCGCCCGCCTCTCCGATGCCGCCATACATCAAGGTGTGGTGTATCTGGCCGGACAGGTACCTGATGACCTTTCCCAAGGTATCGATGGCCAGACACGCGAAGTGCTGGCGCACGTTGAGCGTTTACTGATCGAAGCCGGCAGCGGCAAGGATCGCATTTTGTCTTGCCAGATTTTTCTGGCGAACATCAAGGATTTTGCCGGAATGAACGCGGTGTGGGACGGCTGGGTTGTGCCAGGTCATACGCCGCCTCGCGCTACCGTGGAATCCAAGCTGGCGCGTCCTGAGGTGCTGGTTGAAGTTGTTGTCGTCGCCGCGCAGAAGTAGGTAACCATGGTTTCGATTGCCGCGCCGCAAAGCGACGCGTTTACTCGCATCGTTGCCGGTCTGAGTCCGGAGGATAGCGACCGTGTGCTGCTCGCCTACGATCTGGTGCAGCCCTTGTTTTCGGGTGTGCCGATCGGCTCAGGCCAGGATGCGTTTCAATTTTCGCAGGGCGTTGCCGTAGTCCTCGGCGATTTGAAAGCCGATGCCGAAACGCGGATTGCCGCCTTGTTGTTTGAGGTGGGATTGGTTGCGCCCGAGTCAGAACTGGCGCAGCAGATAGAGCTGCGGTTCGGCAAGGAAATTGCTGATCTGGTGGACGGCATCCGTCAGTTGATGCGGTTTCACAGTCTGACTTTCAAGCAGTCGCCGGAGGTCATGCGCGGCAAGAATTCGGTGCAGCAAGCCGCGTCGCAAGTGGAAACTTTGCGCAAGATGTTGCTGGCGATGGCGACGGACATGCGCGTGGTGCTGGTACGTCTGGCGTCGCGCGTGACGACTTTGCGCTATTTCGCGGAACTCAAGCAGGACAATGAGCAGTTGGCGCAGTACGCCCGCGAGACGCTGGATTTATATGCGCCGCTGGCTAACCGGCTTGGTATCTGGCAAGTCAAATGGGAGCTGGAAGATTTGTCCTTCCGCTTCATCGATCCGTCCACCTATAAACGCATCGCCCGCATGCTTGAAGAAAAACGGATGGAGCGCGAAAGCTTCGTCGGTGGTGCTATCGAGCGCCTGCGGGCCGAACTGGCAGCGGCCGAGATCAGGGTCGAGGTGTCGGGCCGTCCCAAGCATATTTTCAGCATCTGGAACAAGATGCGCGGCAAATCGCTGGACTTTTCTGAGCTGCATGATGTGCGTGCTTTTCGGGTCATTGTCGATGATGTGAAAAGTTGCTACGCGGTGCTCGGCATTGTCCACAATATCTGGGCGCCCTTGCCCGAAGAATTCGACGATTACATTTCCCGTCCCAAGCCTAACGGTTATCAATCTTTGCATACGGTGGTGCTGGCCGAAGACGGTCGTGCGCTGGAAGTGCAGATCCGCACGCACGAGATGCACCATTTCGCTGAATATGGCGTGGCGGCGCACTGGCGTTATAAGGAAAGCGGCGGTTCGGATTTCGCCGCGCAAAAATACGATGAAAAAATCGCCTGGCTGAGACAGTTGCTGGCCTGGAAGACGGAGGTTTCTAGCGCGGTAGTCGGGCAGGAAGAAATTCATCGGGATTGGGTGGAAAAGCTTAAATCGACCACACTCGATGAGCATATCTATGTCCTCACGCCGCAGGCGCGCGTGATTGAATTGCCTAGCGGTGCGACACCGATCGATTTCGCGTACTACCTGCATAGCGACGTTGGCCACCGCTGCCGCGGCGCGCGCGTGGACGGGGCGATGGTGCCGCTGAATACGGCACTGAAAAACGGACAGACGGTTGAAATTATTACCGCCAAGAGCGGGCAGGGTGTGGCGGGGCCTTCGCGCGACTGGCTCAGTCCTGGCTATACGGCAAGCAACCGTACCCGTTCCAAAGTGCGGGCCTGGTTCAATGTCATTGATCAGCAGGAGACGCTGGCAAGCGGTCGTTCGCTGATTGAAAAAACTTTGCAGCGCGAGGGCAAGACGGCGGTCAATCTGGAAGAACTGGCGCGCAAGCTGGGGTTTCCCAAGCTGGAAGATTTGTTGTTGTCGGTAGGTAAGGATGAATTCAGTTTGCGCACGGTGGAACATGCCTTGCGCAGCGATGAGCAGGATAAGCCGGTTGATATTGATGAGGGTGCGGCGATTACCCGCAAGAGTCGCGCGTCCAGCGTGGAGCAGGGTGCCAAGTCGGGTGTGCTGGTCGTGGGGACGGACGGCTTGATGACGCAGCTGGCGCGATGCTGCAAACCGGCGCCTCCTGATGTGATTGTGGGTTTCGTCACGCGTGGCAAGGGGGTATCGATTCATCGTGCCGGTTGCAAGAATTTTGTGGAGATGAGTTCCAAAGCACCGGAACGCGTCATTCTTACAACTTGGGGCAGTTCGGGGAAGGACACGGTTTATCCGGTTGATATTTATATTCTTGCCAGTGACCGGCAGGGTTTGCTGAGGGATATTTCAGAAATTCTCTTGCGCGAGAAAATCAACGTGGTTGGTGTCAGTACCCAATCGATCAAGGGACAGGCGCGGATGGCGTTTACGGCGGAAATTGCGTCCACGGAGCAGTTGCAGAAGGCATTGGGCGTGATTTCTGAAGTCAGTGGGGTGCAGGAAGTGAAGCGGCACTAACTAATCAAACATTGCCCATTGCGCCTTGCGCATAGCGATTTTGCTAAAGCATGAGCGCTTAATGGAAGTCTTTCGAAGTCTTTTTATTATTAATTGTGAAAAGGCCTAGCCATAAACAAGAAAGCCCCCTATAATCTTGCTTCTTTAGGCGCGTAGCTCAGCTGGTTAGAGCACTACCTTGACATGGTAGGGGTCGTTGGTTCGAGTCCAATCGTGCCTACCAGATTTCTTGATGTGGTAAGAATTCTGGTTTCCTAGGGTGATTCATTTGCCCACCGTATTTCTTCAGTCGGTCTTTCCTCCCCTTCCTTGGTTGGCAGTTGTGGTTAACCTGGAACAGGCGAGATAAAAACAGCAACCCTGCGTTGCTGAGGCCGACAATCCAATGATGAGTTTCGGTATTGAGAAAGACAGATTCGTTCTGTCGTGCATGCGAGAGCGTGCCGACACTGCCGATATCAGAGTAGATTCATCCTTGCGCGGCGCCACTTTTCAGATAGGACTGGGTGCCGGGAGTCTGCTCTCATATCGGTAGTGCTTACCTGATGCATTCATCGGCTTCCCCCTTACTCTGTTATACTGCGGCGCAACCCGGGCGCAGCGCGCTCATTGTTTTGTAAATGCGAGTTGTAAGAGAAAGAAAGGCACGCCGGTTATGACACCGCGAACGAGTACAAGCACGATCACGCGACCTTAGCCGGCAGCTTTCTGCATATTGAAAGAGCGCGGCTGGTACGCGTTTTTTTTCGTCTTTCATTTCCTGTTTTCGAATAGTTCAACAACAAAAGCGGCGCCACGCGCCCATGGAGTGCACATGATTTCAATCCGACTTCCCGATGGTTCCCTGCGTCAGTTCGATGCCCCGCAAACCGTTGCTCAGGTCGCTGCCAGTATTGGTGCCGGCCTGGCCAAAGCCGCGCTGGCGGGCAAGGTCGACGGCACGGTGGTCGACACGTCTTTCCTGATTGAAAAGGATGCCGATCTCGCCATCATCACGGATAAAGACCCCGAGGGTCTGGATGTGATTCGCCATTCCACCGCGCATTTGCTGGCCTACGCCGTCAAGGAATTGTTTCCTGATGCGCAGGTGACGATTGGCCCGGTCATCGAAAACGGCTTCTTTTACGACTTTGCCTATAAGCGCCCGTTTACTCCGGATGATTTGATTGCGATTGAAAAAAAGATGGCTGAACTGGCTAAAAAGGACGAGCCGGTCGTGCGCACGGTGCTTGCCCGCGATGCTGCCGTTGAGTATTTCACATCGATAGGCGAGGCCTACAAGTCCGAAATCATTGCGTCGATTCCTCAGGATCAGGAAGTCTCTCTCTACACCGAAGGTGCGTTTACCGATCTGTGCCGCGGGCCGCATGTGCCATCGACGGGCAAGCTGAAGGTGTTCAAGCTGATGAAGCTGGCAGGCGCTTACTGGCGCGGCGATTCAAATAACGAAATGTTGCAACGGATTTACGGAACTGCCTGGGCCAAAAAAGAAGAGCAGGAAGCGTATCTGCACATGCTGGAAGAAGCGGAAAAACGCGATCACCGCAAACTCGGACGGGCGCTGGATTTGTTCCATTTTCAGGATGAAGCGCCGGGCCTGATTTTCTGGCATCCGAAGGGCTGGACCATCTGGCAGCAGGTGGAGCAATACATGCGCCGCGTCTATCAGGACAATGGATATCAGGAAGTCAAAGCGCCGCAGATTCTGGATCGTTCGCTGTGGGAAAAAACCGGTCACTGGGATAACTACCGCGACAATATGTTTACGACCGAATCGGAAAATCGTGCTTATGCGCTCAAGCCGATGAACTGCCCCGGGCATATCCAGATTTACAACGCGGGCTTGCATAGCTACCGCGAATTGCCATTGCGCTACGGCGAATTTGGTCAGTGCCACCGCAATGAGCCTTCCGGCGCTTTGCACGGCATGATGCGGGTGCGCGGCTTCACGCAGGATGACGGTCATATTTTCTGTACCGAAAATCAGGTGCAGGATGAGGTTGCGGCATTCAACAAGATCGTGCTCGAGGTCTACAAAGATTTCGGATTTACCAATGTGGCGGTCAAGCTGGCGCTGCGTCCCGAAAAACGTATCGGCGAAGAAGCGGTATGGGATAAGGCCGAGAACGCGCTGCGCGAGGCGATCCGTGCCTCCGGCAGCGAGTGGGAAGAGTTGCCGGGCGAGGGGGCATTCTATGGTCCGAAGATTGAATACCATCTCAAGGATTCGATCGGGCGCTCCTGGCAGTGCGGCACGATGCAGGTAGACTTTTCCATGCCGGAACGCCTCGGTGCCGAATATGTGACTGAGGACAATGGTCGTCAGGTGCCGGTGATGCTGCATCGGGCGATTGTCGGCTCGCTTGAGCGCTTCATTGCCATATTGATAGAAAATCACGCTGGTGCCATGCCTCTGTGGCTGGCGCCTACGCAGATAATGATCCTCAATATCTCCGACGCACAGGCCGAATACGTCAAGAATCTGACACAAACACTGAAAAAACAAGGGTTTAGAGTTGAATCGGATTTGCGTAATGAAAAAATTACCTATAAAATACGGCAGCATTCATTACAGAAGCCCCCCTATATTTTAGTGGTGGGCGACAAAGAACGGGATGCGAACACAGTGGCCGTGCGAGCGCGGGGCAATATTGATCTGGGCGTCATGCCGATCGATGTACTGGTAGAGCGGCTCAAAGAAGAGCTGCACACCAAAGCCTGACCGGGGAAACCCGTAGCGCCAGAGCACGGCTTATTCATTGGACATATCAAAGGAACTACAATAGCTACTGACAAGTCGCATCGCATCAATGGCGAGATTACCGCTCCTGAATTGCGTTTATCCGGGGTCAATAACGAAGCTTTAGGCATCGTGAATTTGGCAGACGCCTTCCGTTTAGCGGAAGAGGCAAATGTGGATCTGGTAGAAATCGCGCCGACCGCCCAGCCTCCTGTCTGCCGTTTGATGGACTACGGCAAATTCAAGTATCAGGAACAGAAGAAGGCGCACGAAGCCAAGCTGAAGCAAAAAATCATCCAGGTCAAAGAAGTTAAATTCCGGCCGGGTACGGATGACGGCGATTACGACATCAAGCTGCGCAACCTGACACGCTTCCTTGACGAAGGCGATAAAACCAAGATTACCTTGCGTTTCCGCGGTCGTGAAATGGCCCACCAGGAAATCGGTATGCGCATGCTGGAACGTCTGAAGCTGGATCTCGAGCCCTACGGCCAGGTCGAGCAGTGGCCAAAGATGGAAGGCCGCCAGATGATCATGGTGCTGTCGCCAAAGAAAAAGAAGTAATTCCCTATTCTTCAAACAATAGTCGGATAGCAAGAATCGCCGCAGATCACAGGTCGCGGCAGATTTTGTGATGTAGTGCCGGTGGTATGGCGCTGCAACGCAGAAGCAACAGGCTGGTTTTATCGGGCCTGTTGTCTAATAAGTGAGAACAGGCATCCAAGAGCAACGTAGTGTTGCCACCTGCAATCATAAAAAATGGAGCTGTCCCCAAAGGACAGAAGCATCATGCCTAAAATGAAGACGAAAAGCGGCGCTAAAAAGCGTTTTCGCGTCCGTCCAGGTGGAACCGTCAAGCGCGGTCAAGCGTTCAAACGCCACATCCTGACCAAGAAGACCACCAAGAACAAACGTCAATTGCGCGGTACTGTGGGAGTCCATGAGACTAACATGGTGTCTGTACGTGCAATGTTGCCGTTCGCTTAACCTCACACAGGAGCTAATATGCCTAGAGTAAAACGTGGGGTAACAGCGCGTGCCCGTCATAAAAAAGTCCTAGCCCAAGCCAAGGGTTACCGCGGTCGTCGCAGTACCGTCTATCGTATTGCCAAGCAAGCAGTCATGCGCGCTGGTCAATATGCATACCGTGACCGTCGTAACAAGAAGCGCGTGTTCCGCGCATTGTGGATTGCTCGTATTAACGCCGCTTCCCGTGAGCATGGCGTGACATACAGCGTATTCATGAATGGTCTGAAGCGTGCCTGTATCGAACTGGACCGTAAGGTTCTGGCTGATATGGCCGTGACCGACAAGCCGGCTTTTGCCGCGATTGTCGCTCAAGTCAAAGTCGTTATCGCAGCACGTTAAGACTTGCTCTTGACGTCGGCGATGTCGAACAGACATGGCAGACAGCATTACCTGCCGCATAAGTATTGCGGCAGAGCAGTATCAGGCGGGGCAGAGGCGAAAACCTGTGCCCCGTTTCGTTTTAAATCGGGACCGCTGAAAAGCGTAGCGATTGCACTCTGGCTTGATCAGATACCCCTAGATTCTTTCCGGCTTTTAAGCTCCCTTTCAAGCCTCCTTTGCGTCTTTTTTGGAGCGAGAAACACAGCATGACTCCCCTGGAACAACTCGTCGTACAAGCGCAAGCTGACTTTGCCGCTGCATCGGATGTGGCCGCGCTGGAAAACGCCAAAGCGCGTTATCTGGGCAAAACCGGACAAATTACGGAACAAATGAAGGGTCTCGGTAAGCTAGATCCCGATGAACGCAAAATCCAGGGCGCCGTCATCAACGCCGCCAAAGGACAAATCGAAACTGCGCTGAATGCTCGCCGCGATGCGCTGAGCAACGCCCAAATGCAAGAGCGGCTCAATGCCGAAGCGATCGATGTCAGCCTGCCGGGCCGCGGCCGCGGCATGGGCGGCATCCATCCCGTCATGCGCAGCTGGCAGCGGGTCGAAGAAATTTTCCGCTCGATTGGTTTTGACGTGGCTGACGGCCCCGAAATCGAAACCGACTGGACCAATTTCACCGCGCTCAACAGCCCGGAAAACCACCCAGCACGCTCGATGCAAGACACCTTCTACATCGAAGGTAATGACACCGACGGCAAACCGCTGCTGCTGCGCACGCATACCAGCCCGATGCAAGTGCGCTATGCGCGCATGAACAAGCCGCCAATCAAGGTGATCGCCCCCGGCCGCACTTATCGCGTCGACAGCGACGCCACCCACTCGCCGATGTTCCATCAGGTCGAAGGTTTATGGATCGCCGAAGACATCAGTTTTGCTGACCTCAAAGGGGTTTACCTCAATTTCGTCAAAGCCTTTTTCGAAACGGATGACTTGCAGGTGCGCTTCCGCCCCTCCTATTTCCCCTTCACCGAACCATCCGCCGAAATCGATATCGCCTTTGGTAGCGGTCCGCTCAAAGGACGCTGGCTGGAAGTTTCCGGTTCCGGTCAGGTACACCCCTCGGTGGTACGCAATATGGGACTCGATCCGGAACGCTACATCGGCTTCGCGTTCGGCTCCGGCCTCGAACGGCTGACCATGCTGCGCTACGGAGTCGATGACCTGCGCCTGTTTTACGAAGGCGATTTGCGCTTCCTCAAGCAATTCAATTGACACGATCCATTTTCGTTCACCCGGCTGCGCAGGAGAAGTTGAGTTCACACTCCCTCCTCTGCGCATCGTTCACGTCGATAGCTGAAAGTCCTGCATATGCAATTCTCTGAAAACTGGCTCCGTACCATGGTCGATCCGAAAATCACTTCGGACGATCTGGCCCATTTGCTCACGATGTCCGGTATGGAAGTGGAGCAGGTCGAACCGGTCGCACCGCCATTTTCCCATGTCGTCGTCGGTCAGATCATGGAGATCGCCAAGCACCCGAACGCCGACAGACTCAATGTCTGCCAGGTAGACGTCAACACCGGCGGCTTGCTCAACATCGTGTGCGGCGCACCGAATGTACGGGTCGGCATGAAAGTGCCGTGCGCCATGGCTGGCGCGATCTTGCCGCCGGGCGCTGACGGCAAACCGTTCGTGATTCAGGTAGGACAATTGCGTGGCGTCGAATCGCAAGGCATGTTGTGCTCGGGACGCGAACTGAAACTGTCGGACGACCAAGGCGGCCTGCTGGAGTTGGCTGACGATGCGCCGGTAGGACAGAATTTCCGCGACTACTACCAGCTTAACGACCTCAAATTCACCATCAAGCTCACGCCTAACAAAGCCGACTGCCTGTCGATACTGGGCGTCGCGCGCGAAGTCTCCGCGCTGACCGGGACGCCTCTGCTAGCGCCACAGTCGCCGCCAGTCAAGGCCACGCTGGATGAAACGCTGCCGGTGCATATCGCCGCCCCTGACTTGTGCGGCCGCTTTTCCGGCCGCATCATCCGCGGCCTGAACGCCCGTTCTGAAACACCGCAATGGATGAAGCAACGGCTAGAGCGCAGCGGACAGCGTCCGATTTCGGCGCTGGTTGATATCTCCAATTACGTCATGCTGGAACTGGGTCGCCCCTCGCACGTCTTCGATCTGGACAAGATTCACGGCGGCCTGGAAATCCGTTGGGGCAAGCCGGGCGAATCGCTCAAGCTGCTCAATGGCAATACCGTCGAGGTCGATGGATGGATTGGCGTGGTTGCCGACAGTCAGTCGGTCGAATCGCTGGCCGGCATCATGGGCGGCGACGCTACATCGGTCACCCTCGATACGCAAAATATTTATCTGGAAGCCGCTTTCTGGTGGCCGCAATCGATTCAGGGCCGGGCACGCCGCTACAATTTCTCCACCGATGCGGCTCACCGCTTCGAGCGCGGCGTCGATTTCGCCACCACGGTCGAACATCTCGAACGGATCACGGCGCTGATTCTTGAAATCTGCGGCACACCAGACACCCGTGTTGGTGCCGTCGACGACCAGTCGCCTAATCTGCCTGCCCGTCCGCCGGTCAGTCTGCGCGTGGCGCGGGCCAACAAGGTGATCGGCGTCGATATCCTGCAAGATCAGATCGCCGATATTTTCACCCGTCTGGGCCTTGCCTTCACCGTGGCCGAAGGTGTGTTTTCCGTGACGCCGCCGTCCTACCGTTTCGACATCGAAATCGAAGAAGACCTGATCGAAGAAATCGCCCGCGTCTACGGTTTTGAAAATATCCCGACGCGTCCCCCGACAGCGCCCAACACCATGCGCATCGAACCGGAAAACCGCCGTTCGCTGTTTGACATCCGCCACCTGCTGGCCGCGCTGGACTATCAGGAAGTCATCAACTTCAGTTTTGTTGAGGACGCCTGGGAAGCGGATTTCTGCAATAACCAGAAGCCGATCAAACTGCTCAATCCGATTGCCAGCCAGATGAGCGTGATGCGTTCCTCGCTGATCGCCAGTCTGGTGTCCAACTTGCGCTACAACCTCAACCGCAAGGCAGCGCGTGTGCGTATTTTTGAAATCGGCGGCGTCTATCTGCGCAATGCGGCGGTGGCCGACGGCCCGCTCACTGTGGCCGGTTACGACCAGCCCAAGCGCGTGACGGCACTGGCTTTTGGCGGAGCAGCCGATGAGCAATGGGGGCAGAAGAGCCGGGCAATCGACTTCTTCGACCTGAAAGCCGATCTGGAAGCGCTGTTTGCGCCGCGCGCTGTGCGCTTCGTGAAAGGCGAACATCCTGCCTTGCATCCGGGGCGTTCCGCGCATGTCTTCGTCGAGGGGGTTAATGTCGGTTACATCGGCGAACTGCATCCGCAATGGCAGCAGAAATATGACCTGCCACAAGCGCCGCTGGTGTTTGAAATCGATGCCGAAGCCTTGCAACAGCGCGACCTGCCTTCCTACGCGGATATTTCCCGTTTCCCGGCCGTAACCCGCGATCTGGCGCTGGTAGTCGATCAACAAATACAAGTGCAGCAACTGCTGGATGTATTTACGGCGGAAAAGCACGGCAATACACATTGCGAGATCTTGCAAGCCATTGTTTTATTTGATGAATATCACGGCGCCGGCTTGGAAATTAACGAAAAAAGCCTTGCTTTCCGATTTACCTTGCAAGATACTAAAAACACCCTTCAAGACGATACAGTGGATGCGGCGATGCAGGCGTTTATCGCTGCCGCCAGCGCGCAATTGGGCGCCCGCTTACGCACTTGAGGTGGCACTGTCCGTTATTGATAGACATTGATAGACGTTGAGAAACAGTCAATAACGGAGGATTCGCACCGCAGTCGTTCGCTCTATAGCGGGCGCTTTAACATTATGCAAACGTGCAAATCAACGCCAGGGACAGTAGCGCAATGAACAATATAATCTCGTCGGACTTGCTCTCGATGCTGGATGGCGATTTACAGCGCGCCATGCAAGAAGCGCAGGCGCGCTCGCAGGTCGAAAAAAGCTTGCCGACACTCACCAAGGCAGAGCTGGCCGAATTGCTGTTCGAACAAGTCGGTTTGAACAAGCGTGAAGCCAAGGACATGGTGGAAACATTCTTCGATGAAATCCGCAACGCGCTGGAACGCGGCGAAGCGGTCAAACTCTCCGGTTACGGTAATTTTCAGTTGCGCGACAAGCCGCAGCGTCCCGGCCGCAATCCCAAGACTGGTGAGGAAATCCCGATTACCGCACGGCGCGTCGTGACCTTCCATGCCAGTCAGAAACTCAAGGAAATGGTCGAACTCAACTCCCACCCCACACCGCTGACACTGGTTGCCTAAACGATGAGCAATGAGCGCAGCATCAAACCGGCAATGGCGCCATTGCCTGCCTTGCCTCCGATTCCGGCCAAACGCTATTTCACGATAGGCGAGGTCAGCGAGCTGTGCGGCGTCAAGCCGCATGTGCTGCGTTACTGGGAACAGGAATTCACCCAGTTAAAGCCGGTGAAGCGACGCGGCAATCGCCGTTATTATCAGCATCACGAAGTCTTGCTGATCCGACGCATACGCGACTTACTGTATGAACAAGGTTTCACCATCAGCGGTGCGCGCAACAAGCTCGATACCCATTTGCATATGGATGAGAGCCTGGATGCCGAGGGCGATACCAGCGGCCAGATCACGCTGTCGGTCGTTGAAATTGAGGCGATGCGTGATGAGCTGCATGCCATCCTGAGCCTGCTGAAACCACCGGCAAGCGAGACACCCGAGTAAAACAGGGGCAGCGGTGCGGATAGGGTCGCGTTCAATGCAATCAGCGCCCGTTGCAGGCGCTGAGTTTGCTACCGGCATTTACTGCCGACACATACGCCGGCAGTTACTACCCCTACTTATTACTCGTACTTACAGATTTTCACCTAAGAAAACCAGCGAATTCCCGTGCGCCAGTGCGGCGGCACGTTGCTGATACGATTCCCGGTGCGAACAATTGAAACCATGTTCGGCGAGCGGATAAACGTGAATTTCCACATTATCGTTATCGGTAAACTTCTCACCGATTTTCTGCACTTCCGCCAGCGGGATATGCGTATCGAGTTCGCCGAAATGCATCTGGAAAGGCACTTTGACCGATGCCGCTTTTTCCAACTGATTCTGGATGCCGCCGCCGTAATAGGCGATTGCCGCATCGACCAGTCCCTTAGCCGCTGCGTTATACGCCAGCATGCCGCCCATGCAATAACCGATGATGGCGACTTTGCCATCCAGCTGAGGCAAGGCGCGCAAAGTTTTACCGCATAAAGCAATATCGCCTACGGCTTTGTCAAAGTCGGTCTGCTGCATCAACTTGACTGCCTTGTCCCAATCTTCACCTGCGTAGCCCAATTCGACACGCGGCTGCGCGCGCCAGAAGATATCCGGTGCCAGCACCACATAGCCATCTGCGGCATATTGATCGGCAACGGCGCGGATATGCGCATTCACACCGAAAATTTCCTGAATCAAAATAATGCCAGGCCCTTTGCCTGTGTGTGGCAACGCAAGGTAGGCACCAAATTTACCGTCGGCTGCATCAATCTCAATCCACTGGCTGCTTGTCGTCATAGTCATTCCTCGTTGGCAAAAAGGAATGCTATCACTTCAGGAAATTTCCCGTACTCGTCAGGTCGAAACGGACTATCGCAGGGTGCTTAGCGCTGTCAGAACGCGACCCGCATGTGCCGCCCGATCTTCCCCGCCGGAGCAGGCCCCGTCGCACTTGCCGGCTTTGTGCGCGGCGCAAGGCGCACCGGCTTTAGTCCGGCTCAATTTCAGAAGTGCCGGACAAAGACGATGCGTTTCAGCGAGTTCGCGCAGAGCCTCCTTGGCAGTAGCGGGATTGTCGAAGCGGCCGAAAAGCGTGTCATCCTCGGCGCAAAACAGATCGTCCGGTATGACGATTTTCAAAGTGATCTGTTCGCCGCGCACCACAACGCGCCAGGCGCAGCGGGGCTCTCCGCTGGACAGGGCGGGCTGGTGTGCCGACACATTTTCCGTTGCACTGGCTGATGCACTAATTGGCGGATTGACTGAGGCATTGACTGAGGCATTGACTGAGGCGTTGATTGAGGCATTGGCAGTTGCATTTATCGACGCCTTTGCCGACCCCGATACCGGCGCATTCGGCAGCGGTTGCGGCAATGACGCAGCGGCTTGCTTATCTATTGCGGCAGCGGCAGGCACATCGGTATCCGCCGGCTCATTCGTTGCCAGCCGCCCCCCGCGCTGCGTCAGTTTCGACACCGCGGCCTGCACCTGCGCGGCCGAATGGTCGCGCGAGAGCGCTTGCCAAAATAGCCAGAGCACCCGCGCATCGCCAAGAGCACGATGGCGATCGCTGACATGCAAATGATGGCGCTCCGCGATGGAATCGAGATTGTGGCGCGCAAAAGCCGGATACAACTTGCGGGACAAACGCACCGTACACAGCACATCGGGCTCAAATACGTGGCCGCTAAGATCGAAGGCAGACTTGAGAAAGCCATGATCGAAGCGCGCATTGTGCGCAATGAACAAACGGCCCTCAAGCCGGGCATGCAGCTCATCGGCAATTTCTTCGAAACGCGGGGCATCGGCCACCATGTCGTCGGAAATGCCGGTCAGCGACTCGATGAAAGCAGAGATCGGCCGGTCGGGATTAATCAGCGTGCTCCACTCGCGCACGCCCTCTGCATCGACTTCAATCACACCGATTTCGGTAATGCCATCGCTGGCGGCAGTCGCACCGGTAGTTTCCAGGTCGACGAAGGCCAGCCGTAGAGGCGAGGGGGATGCAATAGTCATAGGGTCGTTTGAATCCGTTTGAATCCGTTTAAATCCGTGTCAATCGAGTGCCGCATCAAGCGCGGTCACCCGGGAAGGGCGCGACGCCAGCATGTTGATCAGTAGTGCGCCCAACACCAGCGCAGCGGCCGCCAGTTTCCAGGGAGGCAAGGGTTCGGCCAGCAGCAGGGCGGAGGCGGTCATGCCGAATACGGGGGCCAATAAGGCCAGCGGCGTCACGGTGGCAGCGGGATGGCGCGCCAGCAGCCAGTTCCAGGCACCGTAGCCGAATAGTGAGTTGGCAACCGCTTGCCAGATCACTGCGCTCCAGCCGCCGAAGCTCGCCTGAGTGAATGCGCTGGCAATGTGTGTCGGACCTTCGATGAACAGGCTCAGTGCCAGCAGCGGCGGTATCGCGAACACACTGCTCCACACCATGAAGCCCAGCGCATCAACTCGTCCCGCGCTGCGCACGGTCAGATTGCACACCGCCCAACTGAACGCCGCGCCAAGCACCAGCAGCAATCCGAGCATGGTCACGGTAGTGGAAGTGTCGCCGGCAATGCGCAAAGCAATCACGCCTATGCCTGCCACCGCCAGCAACAAGGCCAGCACCTGTAGCGGCTTGATACGTTCACCCTTGAGCAGCATGGCCATGCCGATGGTGAAAAAGACTTGTGCCTGCACGACCAGCGACGCCAGACCCGGAGTGATGTCGTGCCGCATTGCCAAAAACAGCAGCCCGAACTGGCCGACACCGTGGAAGACACCGAAAGTTGCCAGTTTGCCCCATGACACCTTCGGGCGACGAATAAAGAATAGCCACGGCAAGGCGGACAGGGTAAAGCGCAATGTGGCGAACAAAAACGGAGGAAAATCGGCCAGGCCCCATTTGATGACGACAAAATTGGTGCCCCAGATGAAGACGATGCTGAGGCCGATTAACAGGTGGGAAAGAGGCATGTCGGCGGGTGCTTGGCAGGGAAAGCCTGAAACTGTAACACCTTTGCCCTTTGCGCTTGCCCGGAAGCCGTGTCATAGGCTTGGCAAGGGAAAGGTTTGCAATGGAAAACCTGTCATCGGCGCGTCATTTGCAGGGGGTATCGTTCTCCTACTCGCTTATGAGTTGCCGTCCTATGTCCTGAAAACCGGCAACTTTATACACTAGCGCTGCTTTACGATTACCGGAGCCGGCGGTTCGAAAATATACCGGCACCAATTCCTCTCCGCACAATTTATCGTCAGCATGACGGCAGATTGTGCAAGCATCCTTGCCCGACATTTCCAGCTAGAATTGCCCGCGAATTGCTTGGCAGGAAAATTTCAGATGTCGGTCGCTCAGGTGGTACATACCGTGCCGTGAATCGCGACCTCAACCCCATTTTTTGTTTTGTCCCCGTGTCGCAAGCGCCACGCTGAATTAGCGCGTCCTTAGTGCGGCTTACTTGTGCGCCGCCGTGCTCTCCGGCGCATCCACATAAGGCTCCAGATTCACTACCGTCATGCTGTAACCGGCCGCGCCCATCTGCGTATCGGTGCGGTCGATCTTGATCGTGCCGGTAATCCATACCGCATCCATGGTGCGCACACCGGCAAACGCATGCTTGCTACGGGCATGGATGATTTGATTGGCGGGCGGCGGCGGAATATGAATGCAGGCACCGAAGTAGGGCACCAGTAAAAACTCGCTCAAGGCCTCGCCTTCCCGTTCCAGTGAGACGACAAAGCCTGGAATTCTGACCTGTTTCCCCTCCATTTTCGGGTCCACCGGCGCTTTTTCCCAATATTCTTTAGCATCTTCCAGTGCCTGCATGGCGCGCGGATCTTCATCCCCCAGCTTGCTCAGCTGCAAGCCCTTGAACGGCTTCATCGCATCCCAATGACTAGGGATCAGGTCTTCCCACTTGATGTCGTGATATTCCACTGTGGAAGCGACAGGGGCGGTCAGCGATGCCACCAGTGGTGCCGCAGGCAAGGTTTGTCCTATCTGGTAGGGTGTGGCGGGGGCCGCTGCCGGGCGCAATGCGTATTGCACGCCGCCGCCCAGCGCAATACCGGCCCCGACGATGGCGATGATCCAGAGTATATTTTTGAGTTTCATCAGCTATGCGGTGTCAGTCCATCGGCCAGGCTCATGCGATAAGCCCGTATTCCCGGCAGCAGGCTGGCAAGGAAACCGGCAAGAACGATCCCGCCCAACAAGCGGTATTCGTTTGCGGTAGGCCAGCTCAGATGCAAAGTGATGCCATAGTGCGAGGCCAATTGCGGACCGCACACCAGCAGCAATCCGCTCAGCAGCAACACCCCCGCCAGCACACCGGCCAGCATGACCGCCAGACCTTCCAGTGCCAGCAGCATGAACATATCGAACGGCCCGGCACCGACCGAACGCAAGACCGCCAGTTCGCGTCGTCGCTCACCCAGACTCGCCAGAATCGACGAGGCCAGACCTGCCAGCCCGACTACTACCACCAGCGCCGAGACCAGCAGCAGCGCGTTTTCGCCGATGCCGACGACTTCCCATAATTCATCCAGCGCCACGCCGGGCAAGACGGCCATCAGCGGCTCGCTGCGATCGTTGCCGATCTGCCGCTGTACCGTAAATACGGCGGCGCGGTTTTTCAAGCCAACCAGTACGGCCGTCACGGTTTTGGGCGTCAGATCGAACTTGCGAACCAGTTCCGGGGCGATATGCACTCCCGGCAGCGGTGCGCCGGCTTGCCAGTCGAGATGGATGGCTTCCATTGCATCGAGTCCGATATGCACGCTGCGATCGACCGGCGTACCGGTACGATCCAGAATACCGACCACGGTGAAGGGCTTGTCGGCATGTTCCAGCAAATGCATGCCGCTGGCGCCGTGACTCAGAACGATGTGGTCGCCCATTTTGTAATGGAGGCGTTCTGCGACCTCTGCGCCGAGGACGGTTTCAAACACGCTATTGAAAGGACGACCCGTGGCGAATCGCAAGGCTTGCCGTGGGCCATACTGAAAATGCGTGAAATAGTCGCCATCGGTCGCCAGCACCGGATAACCGCGGTGCGAATCGCCCAGCGATAGCGGGATGACCCACGCCACGGCTGGATTTTGCGCCAGCTTGGTGACGCTGCTCCAGTCGATATTATTGGTCGCGCCGCCGAGGTGGAAGATGGCATACAGCATCAGCTGGATAGGACTGGTGCGCGCACCGACCACCAGATCGGTGGCGGAGACCGATTCTGCAAATCCGGTTCGCACTTCATGTCTTACCCGCTCTATTCCCAGCAGCAAGGTGGTCGACAGCGCAATTGCCAGCAGCATCAGCAAGAGCGTAGTGCGGCGGTTCCAGGCGCTTTGTATGGCTAATCGCAGCAGTATCATGCGGCCACCATGCCATGGGCAGCGTGATTGAGGCGTTCCAGTTCGACGCGGCTATCGAAGTGCTGTGCCAGCCTCTGATCGTGGCTGACGAAAATCAGGCTGGCGCCCGATTGCCGCGCTTCGCGCTGAACCAGATCGAGAAAGCCTTGTTGGCGCTCGGCGTCGAGCGCGGAAGTCGGTTCGTCGGCGATCAGGATTTCAGGACTGCCAATCAGTGCGCGTGCGGCAGCGACACGTTGCTGCTGGCCTATCGACAGCCGGGAGGCGCGCTGACTCCATAACTCTGGCGCCAGATCGAGTGCGCGCAGCAGGGTTTCTGCCGCTGTCTTGAGCGACTTTCCTTCAGTGCAGGCACGTTCATGGCGATAGCGCGAGAAACGGCAGGGCAGCATGACGTTATCGAGGATCGACAAATACGGCAGCAGATTGAATTGCTGGAAGATGAAGCCGATGTGATCGACCCGGAACTGGTCGCGCGCCGCAGCGGACAGGTCGGAAAGAGGTGTGCCCAGTACCTTCACCTCGCCGGTCTGCGCCTTGACGATGCCGCCGATCAGCGCCAGTAGTGTGCTTTTGCCGCTGCCGCTAGGGCCTGAAATGAAGACGCTGCCGCCTCGCGGGAGATTGAAATGGGCGATTTCCAGCGAGGAATCTCTTTGTTGCGGCCAGCGGAAATGCACGTCGCGCATCTGAATCGCAGGAATATCGATACCGTTATGCTGAAGGGGAGCTTGTGCCATTGCTTGTGCCATTAAAACTCCACCACGGAGGATTGTGGCTGCAGTGTGGCTGCAGCCTGATGCGCGGGGGTCACCAGTTGCACGTTAATCCGCTGGAAGCCCTTGAATTGTTCAAACAGTTTTACTTCCAGCGTGCGCAGCGCCGCTGGTTTGGCGCAGGTAAAAATAAAATCGCCTTCGAGATCGGCATGTTCGCTTACCGGCGCTGTGGCGGCGTGCTGCGTGACGGTAGCGTTGCCGAGATAGGCGGTGATAGTCGGTGCTTCCAGCGAGACACTGAGCAGATGGCATTGTGCTGCAGCGGTGGGAAGAAACAGGTGGTCGGCTGCACGCAGTTGGGCGGTAGCGCGTTTGACGCTGGCGCGTTCGGCATCGCTGGTCGGAGGATGTTCAAAGCCAAGCAGGTTGGCCAGTGGGGTATCCAGATGCAAGGAGAGCACTTCGCCATCTAAGACGATGTCGAGTTTGCCGACGCCGTGGACATGCGCTTCGTGCGCGTCGGCTGCGGGCAGGGCGCTAAATAGTGTGAGGGAGAGCAGGGTAGTGGCAAAGGAGCGAAAATTCATGGGGATCAAATAAAAAATGGCAGCGGGTTGGCGCTGATAATGTGCTGGTGATGCACTTCTGATGAAGTTGCCAGGGCTTGTTAACAATTAACCGCTTCTTAGTGTATCGGGCAATCTGCTGTGAATCTGCTGGCAACAAATAAACTTACAAATTGATTGTTCCTTCATAATTTTGCAACTCGGTTGCATTATAATGTCACTTGTTTCGGCGCTCCCTTTCAGTCCCGTCACGCCTTTTTCATTTCCCCATCTTCCTACGCTGATTGTGCCGATGATTTCACCCCTGCGTCGCTGCCGTCGTTTTTTTACTATTGAAAACGGCAGCATACTTGCCTACCCCTGGTGGCGTCGTGTATTGCTGGTGCTGCCTGTGTGCGCGCTGCTCTGGCTGGCGGTGCTGTGGGCTTTGTACGGGGCGGATGCATGAGTGTCGCTATCCGACTCGATAACCTGACTGTGGCTTATCGCCGTCATCCGGCACTGCACCACGTCTCCGGCGCTTTCGAGCAAGGCTCGCTGACGGCGGTGGTCGGGCCTAACGGCGCGGGCAAAAGTACGCTGCTCAAAAGCATTCTGGGACAGGTCAGTATTAACAGCGGCCATATTGCCGTTCCTGTGCGTCTGCGCGACATCGCTTATTTGCCGCAGCAAGTCGATATCGAACGCAGCTTCCCTGTCTCGGTGTTAGATTGCGTCCTGCTTGGATTCTGGCAGAGGGCAGGGATTTTCGGCAGCATCGGCAGCGCCATGCGCGAGCGTGCTTACGGCGCGATTGCCGCAGTCGGCCTCGACGGTTTCGCGCAGCGGCCGATTGCCAATCTCTCGATCGGCCAATTCCAGCGCGTCTTGTTTGCCCGCATCCTTCTGCAAGACGCCAAACTGATTTTGCTCGATGAGCCGTTCAGCGCCATCGACTCCCGTACCACTGGCGATCTGCTGGCGATGGTGCATGGCTGGCATGCCGAAGGGCGCACCGTGATCGCTGTGCTGCACGACCACGATCAGGTACGACGCGAATTTCCCCAAACCCTGCTGCTGGCGCGCCATGTTGTCGCCTGGGGCGAGACGGAAGAAGTCTTGTCCGACGCCAACCTGCAACGCGCCAAGGCCATGGCCGAAGCGGCCGATGAACATGCGCCTTTGTGCGAAGCAGATCAGCAAGAACCCAAGCAGGTAACTAAGCAGACAACTAAGCAAATAACTAAGCAAATAACTAAGCAGCTATGACGATTATCGACACGGTCTACCAATTCGCCATCGCACCTTTCCATGAATTTGCCTTCATGCGCCGCGCGCTGGTGGGCGTGCTGGCGCTGGCGTTGAGCAGTGCGCCTCTGGGCGTGCTGTTGACCTTGCGCCGCATGAGCCTGTTCGGTGAAGCTCTGAGCCACGCCGTCTTGCCGGGCGTAGCGATCGGTTTCATCTTTTTTGGTTTGTCGCTGCCGGCACTGAGCATTGGCGGTTTTATCGCCGGTGTGCTGGTCGTGGCAGCGGCCGGCTGGATCAGCCGCCATACCGAACTGAAAGAGGACGCCAGTCTGGCCGCCTGCTATCTGGTGGCGCTGGCGCTGGGCGTGATGTTGATTTCCCGTAATGGCACGCAAGTCGATTTACTGCATATTCTGTTCGGCAATGTGCTGGGCGTGGATACCCAGGGATTGCTGCTGGTGGCTGGCGTATCAACGGTCAGCGTCTTGATTTTAGCGGCGATGTATCGCGGCCTGCTGCTGGAAAGTTTCGATCCCGCCTTTCTGGCGGCCAGCGGCATGCGCGGCGATTTGCTACAGCAAGTGTTTCTGATGCTGGTGGTATCGAATCTGGTGGCCTCGTTCCAGACGCTGGGCACGCTGATGGCAGTCGGCCTGATGATGATGCCGGCTGTGTCGGCGCGCTTGTGGCACGACACCTTGCCTGCCCAGTTAGTCAACAGCGCCGTTCAGGCTGCACTGGCGGGATACCTCGGGTTGATGCTGTCGTATTACGCTTCGATGCCGTCCGGCCCGACCATCATCGTCTGCGCCGGTGGACTGTATATCTTGTCACTGTTGTTTGCGCCGCGCGGCTGGTTGCCGCGTTTGCTGCGCCGTCCGCATTTGCGCGCCTGACAAAGCTCGTTTTTTCATTTATCGAAGGGCATCCTATGCGCTCTATTAAAACAATTTTATTCGGCGTCATGCTGCTGGCGGCTACGTTGTCGCAGGCGGCGGACAAAGTGGCTGTGGTAGCCAGTTTCAGCATTCTGGGCGATATCGTCCGTCAGGTTGGTGGCGACCGTGTGAATGTGACTGCGCTGGTCGGACCCGATCAGGATGCGCATGTGTTCCAACCCGCGCCGGACGATGTGAAAACGGTAGCGCGTGCCAAGCTGGTGGTGGTCAACGGGCTGGGTTTTGAGGGCTGGTTGAGCCGCCTGATCGACGCTGCGCATTATCGCGGGCAGGTACTGGTGGCATCGAGCGGTATCGCTGCGCGTGAGCGTAAAGACGACGGCGATGCGCATGCCGGCACCGCGCTGCATTACGATCCGCACGCCTGGCAAGATCCCTCGAATGTGATGGTGTACACCCGCAATATCATGGCGGTACTGAGCAAGCTCGACCCGGCTGGCGCTGCGACCTATGAACGCAACGGTCATGCTTATTTGCAGCAATTAGCGGAACTGGATCGTTGGGCGCAGCAGCAATTGGCGCAGATCCCTGCCGACAAGCGCAAGATCATCACCTCGCACGATGCCTTTGGCTATTTTGGCGCGCATTACCATGTCGCCTTTCTCGCGCCGCAAGGCAAGTCGACCGACGCTGAACCCAGCGCGCGCGACGTGGCCCGGTTGATCCGGCAAATGAAAGCGGAAAAAATCAAGGCAGTGTTCATGGAAAACATGAGCGATCCCCGGCTGCTGCGGCAAATCAGCCGTGAAGCCGGAACCGAAGTTGGCGGCAAGCTGTATCCCGACGCGCTCTCCGCTGCGGGCGGCGACGCTCCCAGCTACCTTGCCATGATGCGTTTCAACATCGGACAGATGCTGAGCGGTTTGCGTAAGAATTAGAACGCTACTGACCGAGCAGGCAGACGGCGGCGGCAGTCTTCAGTCGCTCGATGCGCCCGGTCTGCGCAGCAAATGCATGGGGCCGAACAAGGTTTGCATCGCGCTATGCGCAATAAAACTCAGGTTGTAAGGATGTTCGGCGACGGCTTGCGGAAAGTGCGCAGCGCAGGGCAGGGCTTGCACCAGTGCGGCGATTTTCCCCCATAACACCAGTGTTGGTGCGGTTCGTTGCAAGTCGCTGGCACGGGACGCCAGTGCTTGCAGTACGGTTTCCAGGAATGCTTGCCAGGCTTTGGCATCCTTGGCGGGGGCGACATGCGCCCGGAACACCAGGCTGGCATTGAGCAATAAAAATCCCGCATCGATCAGATTGGTCTGCAGCTCCGCCAGCGTTTGCACCATCGTTGACGCCGGCATGTTCGCTTGCGCTGCGATGGGTGCCAGCGCATCACCGCTGGTATGTTCGACTGCCAATTGGCCATCGGCGACCAGCAGCATTTTCATGAAATTGCGCAGCGAGGTGGCGCGATTGACGGGCTTGGACAGCCCGCCTTCCGACCACAGCACACCGACCGCGCCATCCATGAAACAGACGCCGGTGGCGCTGGTCGCGCGCGGGTAGGGACCTTCGCCAACTAATACGTAACGGACTTCATCCAGCGGCTGCGTGAAGGCGGCGAACAGGCGGCCTTCAGTGGGCAGGTAGCTGTCTTGCGCCAGTGTGTCCAGATAGCCGGGTGTCGCTTGTTCTACTGCTTTGAGTCCGGCGAGGAGGGTTTCATGCCAGGACGGGTGGGCCAGAGCGATCTGGCTGCGCAGTGCCGGATGCAGTCCGGTCGCTATCGGCTTTCCCATCAAATATTATCCCGGCCCGGTGCGCCGAAAAATTGCGCTTTGAGTGCATGCAACTGGTCGCGGGTGGTAGCGGCTTTTTCGAAATCCAGATTCTTGGCCGAGTCGTGCATCAGTTTTTCGAGGCGCTTCATTTCCTTGGCCGCTTGTTTTTCATTCATCACGCCATAGCCTGCCTGTTCTTGCGCGGCCTTGAGTTCGATGCGCGCTTCCTGCGGGCTGTAGACGCCGTCGATCAGGTCGCGGATTTCTTTTTTGATACCCCTCGGTGTGATGCCGTTGGCGGTGTTGAAGGCAATCTGCTTGTTGCGACGTCGTTCGGTTTCATCGATGGCTTTGCGCATGGAGTCGGTGACTTTGTCGCCGTACAGGATGGCGACGCCGTTCAGATTCCGCGCGGCGCGGCCGATGGTTTGAATCAGGCTGCGTTCGGAACGCAGGAAGCCTTCTTTGTCGGCGTCGAGAATCGCGACCAGCGACACTTCCGGCAAATCGAGACCTTCGCGCAGCAAGTTGATGCCGACCAGTACGTCGAAGGTGCCGAGTCGCAGGTCGCGCAGAATTTCGACGCGTTCGACGGTATCGATGTCGCTGTGCAGATAACGCACCTTGATGCCGTTGTCGCTGAGGAATTCGGTCAGTTGCTCGGACATGCGCTTGGTCAGCGTAGTGACCAGCACGCGCTCGTTCTTTTTGACGCGGATATGAATTTCCGTCATCAGGTCGTCGACTTGCGTGGAGGCGGGACGGACGATGATGAGCGGATCGACCAGTCCGGTCGGGCGCACCACTTGCTCCACCACCTGATCGGCGCGACCTTTTTCGTAGTCGGCCGGGGTGGCGGAAACGAAGATGGTTTGCCGCATCTTGCCTTCGAATTCGTCGAAGCGCAGCGGGCGGTTGTCCAGCGCGGAGGGCAGCCGGAAACCGTAATCGACCAGGTTGGTTTTGCGGGCGCGGTCGCCGTTGTACATGCCGTTCAACTGGCCTACCAGCACATGCGACTCATCCATGAACATCAGCGCATCTTTGGGCAGGTAATCGACCAGCGTCGGCGGCGGATCGCCGGCTTTGGCACCGCTCAGATGGCGCGAATAATTTTCAATGCCTTTGGTGAAGCCGATTTCCTGCATCATTTCCAGATCGAAACGGGTGCGCTGTTCCAGCCGCTGTTCTTCGATCAGACGGTTTTCCTTGCGGAACCAGTCGAGGCGTTCACGCAATTCGTCCTTGATGGTTTCGATGGCGCGTAGCACCGTCGCGCGCGGCGTGACGTAATGTGAACCGGGATAGACGGTAAAGCGCTGAATTTTTTGCCGCACGCGACCGGTGAGGGGGTCGAATAATTGCAGCGTGTCGATTTGATCGTCGAAGGTTTCGATGCGCAGCGCCAGGTCGGCGTGTTCGGCAGGGAAGACGTCGATGGTGTCGCCGCGCACGCGGAACGTGCCGCGGCCGAAATCGATTTCGTTGCGCGTGTATTGCATTTGAATCAGGCGGGCAATGACGTCGCGCTGGCTGACTTTTTCCTTGGCGCGCAGCGTCAGGATCATCTGGTGGTATTCGTTGGGATTACCGATACCGTAGATCGCCGAGACGGTGGCGACGATCACCACGTCGCGTCGTTCCATCAGCGATTTGGTGCAGGACAGACGCATCTGTTCGATATGCTCATTGATCGAGGAATCTTTTTCGATGAACAGATCGCGCTGCGGGACGTAGGCTTCCGGCTGGTAGTAATCGTAGTAGCTGACGAAATACTCCACCGCATTTTCCGGGAAAAATTCCCGGAACTCGCTGTACAACTGCGCGGCGAGGGTTTTGTTAGGGGCAAAAATGATGGCGGGACGTCCCATGCGCGCAATCACGTTGGCCATGGTGTAGGTTTTTCCGGAGCCGGTGACGCCCAGCAGAGTCTGGAAAAAAAGACCGTCGTTGATCCCTTCGACCAGCTTTTCAATCGCGGCGGGTTGGTCGCCGGCAGGGGGGAAAGGTTGGAATAATTTGAAGGGGGAGCCAGGGAAGCTGATGAATTTGCTCTCGTCCAGAGCGGTGCTAAGCGGGGATAGTTCAGCCATTGTCTTTCACTTTTGGTAAAATTGCGCAGTTGTAAACTGTTTAGCGCCTGCTTGCAGTCAACTTTTTATGTTATCACGATGACCGCCTCTATCAGCCCCTCCTTGTTCTCCGCCATCGAAATGGCGCCCCGCGATCCGATTCTTGGCATTACCGATGCCTTCAATGCGGATAAAAATCCAGCCAAAACCAACCTCGGCGTCGGCGTTTATTCCGATGACAATGGCAAGGTGCCTTTGCTGGAGTGCGTGCGTCGTGCCGAAGCTGAGCTGATTGCCAAGCTGGCGCCGCGTACTTATCTGCCTATCGATGGTCTGGCTTTGTACGACAAGACTGTGCAGGAACTGGTGTTTGGCGTTGGCAGCAAGGTGCTGGAAGAGAAGCGCGCGATTACTGTGCAGGCCATTGGCGGCACCGGTGCGTTGAAACTGGGCGCGGATTTCCTCAAGCATTTCGCACCGTCCTCGACCCAGATCTGGATCAGCGATCCGAGCTGGGAAAATCATCGGGCGCTGTTTGAAATGGCCGGTTTCACGGTTAACAATTATCCCTATTACGATGCTGCCACGCGCGGCGTCAATTTCAGCGGCATGCTGGAAGCGCTCAATACGATGCCGAGTGGCTCGGTCGTGCTGTTGCATGCCTGCTGCCACAATCCAACCGGCGCTGATTTGTCGCATGATGAGTGGACCCAGGTGATTGATGTCATCACCAAGCGCGCGCTGATTCCTTTTCTGGATATGGCGTATCAAGGTTTCGGCGATGGTATTGATGAAGACGGTGCTGTTGTGCGCCGTTTTGTCGATGCAGGCGGTCCGCTGTTTGTATCGAATTCGTTTTCCAAGTCGTTCTCGCTGTATGGCGAGCGTGTCGGCGCACTGAGCATTGTTGCGGCTAGTCAGGAAGAAGTGTCTCGTGTGCTGTCGCAGCTCAAGCGTGTTGTGCGTACCAACTACTCCAATCCGCCTAATCATGGTGGTCAGGTGGTTGCGACAGTGCTGGCATCACCTGAGTTGCGCGCGCTGTGGGAAGGTGAGCTCGCCGAAATGCGCGTACGGATTCGTGCGATGCGTGAACTGCTGGTGACCAAGCTCAAGGCCAAGGCGCCGGGTCAGGAATTCGATTTCATCAATCATCAGCGCGGGATGTTTTCGTATTCCGGGTTGACGAAACCGCAAGTTGATCGTCTTCGTACCGACTTTTCGATTTATGCGATCGATACCGGACGTATTTGCGTCGCGGCACTGAACACGCGCAACATCGACGCTGTGGTCGATGCAATTTCTCAGGTGCTATAAATTAAGAATTGCTGTAATATCACGCACTTGTTGTTAAGGGCTTCACCGCACGAGTTTCATAGCAAATAAGTGCAAGAAGCTTTTGACAAGCAGTGGAAAATCGGTCATAATCTTTTCCCTGTTCCCTGATAGCTCAGTTGGTAGAGCGACGGACTGTTAATCCGCAGGTCCCTGGTTCGAGTCCAGGTCGGGGAGCCAGAATTCATGTAGTAGAGAATCAAGCACTTACGAGAAATCGTAGTGCTTTTTTTTCGTCTATAGATATCTGAAAAGCTTCAAAAACTGGCCTTTGCCGGAATTCTGCCGGAATGAAAAAATCCAGACCAAGCGTTTAATCAACTTTTGGAGAATCTGGCATGGCATATATAAATCAACGTGGCGCATTTTGGCGTGCGGAAGTTAGGCGCAAAGGGTACAAACCAATTTACCGTACGTTCGACTCGCGGGGGGAAGCGCAAAAATGGGCGCGCCTCATTGAATCCGAAATGGATTCTGGACTCTTTGTCGATAGAACCGAAGCTGAGAGTACGTTATTGTCGGCAGCACTCGAACGGTATAAACGAGAAATAGTCCCCACGAAGCGACACCCCTATCAAGAAAACCGTCGCATCGATCGCTGGTTGAAAAACGATCTTGCTTATCGCACGCTGGCCAATCTTCGTGGTGCGGATTTTGCCCGCTATCGCGATGAACGGCGCAATGATGGACGCGCAGAGAACACCATCCGGCTAGAACTTCAGATCATCAGCCACCTTTACGAGATTGCCCGTAAAGAATGGGGAATGGAGGGCCTCATTAACCCTCTGGACAACATTCGCAAGCCTGGGGGTAGTAGAGCCCGCGATCGCCGCTTACTGCCCGGTGAGTACGAACTGATTCATTCATGTTTAAGCGCGCATAGTAATTGTTTTGCGTTACCTGCTTTTGGACTCGCAATTGAAACTAGTTTGCGCCAAGGCACACTATTCAAACTTCGCTGGGAATGGATTGATTTACCTGCGCGCATGATCAGGATGCCATCGGATGCACGAGGACCGGAAAACAAAGGCGTTCCTGCAGTACTGCCCATGTCTAGCCGAACAATCACCATACTCGAGTCAATTCATCCAAGAGATGAATTTGGGCATCTTGCGAACCGACCAACTGGATTAATTCTAAATACCACATCAAATGCTGTGGTCTGTATATGGAAAAAAATGTTACTCAAATTGGGGATTGAAAATCTACGATGGCACGATCTGCGCCACGAAGCCACTTCGCTACTTTTCGAACGAGGGTTACATCCTATGGAAGTAGCTAGCATTACCGGGCATAAAAGTATGCAGATGCTCAAACGATATACGCATCTAAAACCGGAAAGTTTACTGGCAAAGCTGGGATAGCCTCCGGTTATTAAATTCACTGATTACGGATTAGCAAAGATTGGCGTAGGCTATATCCCATTTTTCTTAAACAAAGTATTTACTCTACATGGGACGGCTGGACGCTTACGTCGCTAAGCCGGAGATGGTGCTGGAAGCGCACAATCGTGCCTTCTTCGGTGGCGCTCCTGCGTTATCGCCAGCTGGCGATAACGCAGGTTATCAGCAGGAACGAATAACGTGAAGGAACCCCAATCTTGGCCTTGCCTGACCGGCGTTGGCAGCGATTCTCCTTCACATTATTTATGGCATCGATCAGAGCGAATCGAGCCAGGCGAGCAAGCGTTCGTCACGCTTCCACCGCGGAGGTTTTTTAGCTGTTTTGAAGAATGATCGAGCAGCTCTAGGGCCGCTCGCTTGGTGTCCAGATTGGCTTGGGCGTAGTGATTGGTGGTATTGAGGCTGACATGTCCTAGCCAGCTTCGGATCACAGTGACATCCGCGCCGGCAGCTATCAGATGGACAGCGGCTGCGTGTCGAAAGCTGTGCGGCGTTACGTTCTTTGACGATAGCGTCGGAATGGCTGTAAGCCCCCGGCCAAGTCATCTTGACGCCGAGATATTGGCGCAATGAGTGAGTCAGGCTTAAGTTGCCGGCACCCAGCAATGCGGCAACAGTTCACGGATACGACTGGCCGACAGTGAGGGTAAGCGTTCCAGCACCTCCTTCGTATACGTGTGCACGTCATGACCGTTGAACCGTAAGCGTCGAGCGACGGCATCTAGCGAGAGGCGTATTTCCGATGGCGAGATATTGATCCGCGGCATGACACAAGTGCCCATTTAAAATTAAATGGGCACTTCGATAAGCTTTTTAAGCTTCGCGGCGTGTGCTGGAGGCGATGTTCCAGGGTAGCAGATCGTCGATCCGATTCACCGGGTGATCCGCAATGCGCGTGAGCACTTCGCGCAGGTACGCCTCGGGTTCAATGCCGTTGAGTTTGGCCGTGCCGATCAGGCTGTACAGGGCGGCCGCGCGTTCGCCGCCAGACTCGGAACCGGCAAATAAGAAGTTTTTGCGTCCCAATACCACGGCACGCAACGCGCGCTCGGCCGCATTGTTATCGATCTCAGCACGACCATCCTGGACGAACGTGTTCAATGCGTCCCACCGATTAAGCGCATAGTAGATCGCACCGGCGAGCGCCGATTTACTCGATAACGCTGGGATCAGTGTGTCGAGCCACGCTCGCATGCTATCGAGCAGTGGTTTGCTGTGCTCGGTTCTTACTTGCCAGCGTTTATCCGGGGGGCTCGCCCCTGATTTGATCCTCAATGGCATACAGTGCCGCAATGCGACGCACGGCCTCGCCCGCCGCCGGTGATGGATGCGATTTCGTCAGTTCATAGAACTTGCGTCTGGCATGTGCCCAGCAGGCAGCTTGCCGCCGCACCGCGCCATACAACGCATCGTATCGCGCAAATCCGTCGGCGTGGATGATGCCCTTGAATTGGCTGAGGTGTTGCTGCGGATGTTCGCCGCGTCGATCCGACGTGAACGCCATCCATAACGCGGCAGCATTCACCGAGCCCGCTGGGCGTTCGTCACGGACATACGCCCACAGACGGCCGGTGACGGTCTTGCCTTTGCCCGGTGCCAACATCGGCACCGGCGTGTCATCAGCGTGCACGCTTGGCCCGGCCATGACATAGCGGCGAAGCGCCTCCACCAATGGGCGCAGCAGGCGTGTGACGCCGCCCACCCATTCGCTGAGCGTCGAGCGATCCAGGTCGAGACCGTCACGTGCATAGATTTGTGATTGACGATACAGCGGCAGATGATCTGCATACTTGCTGATCATGACGTGTGCCAGCAAACTTGGGCCAGCCAGTCCTCGGGCAATCGGTCTTGATGGTGCCCTCGCCTGCACGAGCAACTGACAGCATGCACAACTATATTGGGGACGTACGTGCCGAATCACGCGCCAACTCTGGGGCACATACTCAAGTTGCTCGGCGACATCCTCGCCAATTGATTTGAGCGCGCCGCCGCAGTCCGGGCAACCCTCGCCCGACGGTAAATGCGCGACAGTGTCGCGTGGAAGCGTTGTCGGCAGCGGCTTGCGTGTGCGGATTGTACGTTCCTGCTCGGCAGGCTTGGCCGCAGGTGGATCTTCACCGTGATCGAGCAGCAGTTCCTCGAGTTTGAGCTCGAGTTGACCGATTTGCGTCGCCAGCTTCTCGGACTTGCGACCGTACATTTGGCGGTGAAGCGCCGCAATCTGGATCTGCAAATGCTCAATGAGCAGTTCGCGTGCGCTCAGATTCGACTGGAGTTTGCGGACCTGGGCAGCGAGGTCCGCAACCATACGCTGGAGTGATTCGACGCTAGTGGGAAGCGGATTGGTGGGGGATTCGACCATGGCGACAGTTTACGCACTTCGGCGCAGGTATACAACTGCCGTGTCTACGCCGCACGGGGTGTCGCAGTACGCTGCGGACGCCGCCAATCAATGCCTTCGAGTAGCATCGACAACTGTGCCGCGCTCAAATGCACGCTGCCAGAATCGGCCTGGGGCCAGATGAAATAGCCGTGTTCAAGGCGTTTGCAGAGCAAACACAGCCCCTGGCCATCCCACCAGAGCACCTTGATTCGGTCGCCGCGCCGGCCGCGGAAGACGAACACTTGGCCGCCGTAAGGATGATGGGCAAGTTTCGTTTGGACAACGGCGGCCAAACCATCAAAGCCACGGCGCATGTCGGTCACGCCCGCGACGAGCCACACTTGTATGCCGGGAGGTAGGCCGATCATGTCGTGCGTGATGATGCCAAGGTTTGCGAGAGGACCGTGCGCAAGATTTCGGCATCGACTTTACCCCGAATGAGGATTCAGGTATCGCCATGCCGCCACTCGATCTCTGTCGGCGAGACTGGCGCGCTCTGGGCAAGAGCATAGGCTGAGGCAGTGGGCACGGCGCTGACGACGGGTACGAAGGTAAGGTGATCGGCGCGTTGATGCTCGCGACACCAGCGTGCCAATTGATGGGCGTTAATGCCGTTGGCCAATGCCAACGCTGCGCGAGAGACGTCCGGCAGCATCGCTTGTCGCACGAGCTCGCGCTTGAAATCTGTTGTGAAACTGCGTCGCGCAGTGCGCGGCGTTACTGGTACTACTTGCTTGCCTTCCATCGTCTTCATCCACCGAAAAATCCGACAGCATAAGCACGTTCATGTCGCTACGAAAGATGTATTGGGTGGATGCTTACAGTTTGCGTGAATTGGCATCAAGAGCTCAAGGCGCGTTTGCGTAACGAACTCGTCCAGCGTGAACCCTTCGGTGTTCGCGAATCGGTACTCGTGCAGCGCTTAGCTCAACGCTCCCAGCAGATCAAATACTTCGTCTTGATGCTCGCCTTCAATGAGGAGGTAGGAGAGATGCGAGCTTTCTTCGAGAGATATGATTGGCCTGTTGAACCTGATCGCGTGCCTAGTAGCATCTAGCGGCCTTTTGAGTGCGGTCATCGCCTCCGCGACGAGAAAGGCGCTCTTCGCAAAAAGCGTTTTGTAACGGAATTCCACACGCTGCTGAAGCAGGAGCAACCTGAAAACGTTCGACGCGTCGGAAAGGGCGATGGCTGCCGAGAGACAGCTCTTCAGGTCAAGTATTGGAGTATCCGGATTTACGCCTATTTCGACGCAAGTGTCGATCCATTCCTGAGAACAAAGTCCGACAGCCTTAGACTTCATGCTTTCTGCGGAACGAAGCAGGTGAAAAATTACGTTCGAGGTGCAGTATTTCGTTCCCATGTTTTGCGAGCAGTACCACCCGATCTTCTCATGGACGGTTCGCTCCAGTTCCGACGTTTTCGCGCGGATGAACTCTGAGAACGAGGCATGGTAAATCTCAGTCGAATCAGGAATTGCGAGCAAGTGGCGAATCCTGCTCATCGTAGAGAAAAACACGGCATGCTCAGGGGGCGTCAATGCATTTACGAGTCAAACCAAGCTACCTTCAG